>CAYZLI010000028.1:24567-29001 GCA_964479195.1 uncultured Rhodocyclaceae bacterium | reverse complement strand
ACCGCGAAAGGACGAGAACATGAAAAATCCCCGCGCGCTGCTGATGATCGCCTTCTCGCTGCTGGCCGGGGCGGCGGCGGTGCTGCTGGCGGCGAAGTGGCTGGGGGCGCGGGCTTCGGCCGCGACCCAGGAGGTGGTCGTCGCCGCCAAGGACCTGGACCTGGGCACGGCGCTCGACGCATCGATGCTCCAGGTCGTGGGCTGGCCCAGCGCCAGCGTGCCGGAGGGGGCGGTCAGCGATCCCAAGTCCCTCGATGTCCGGGTCATCCGCACCACCGTGCTGCGCGGCGAGCCCATTCTGGAGGCCAAGCTGGCGCCGGTGGGCACCAAGGGCGGGCTGTCGGCGGTGATCCCGGAGGGCAAGCGGGCCATCACGGTCAAGGTGAACGAGGTGATCGGCGTGGCGGGTTTCGCCCTGCCCGGCAACTACGTGGACGTGATGGTGAATACGCGCGACGACCGGGAGGACAAGCCGGTTTCCATGATCGTGCTGGAGCACATCCTCGTGCTCGCGGTGGCCCAGGAAGCGAGCCGCGACGCGACCCGGCCGAAGGTGGTCAATGCGGTGACCCTGGAAGTGACGCCGGAACAGGCCGAAAAGCTCGATCTCGCGCGCAGCGTGGGCCAGTTGTCCCTCGCCTTGAGGAACCAGGTGGACAAGGCCCCCACGGTGACGGCCGGCGTGCGCAAGGCGGATCTGCTGCGCAGTGCCGCAGCGCCGGCGACCGTGCGCGCCCCGGCAGTGCTGGCCTCCGCCAAGGGCCGCACGCCGCCGGCGGCAGCGGCGCCGGGCAAGGACAAGGTGGAGATCATTCGCGGTATGCAGAAGTCGACGGCGGAGCTCTGAGGAAGAACCATGCGTGCGTTACTGCGTACCGGGTTGCGGCAGGCCAGGGCGTGCCTGGGCATGGCCAGCATTGCCTTGGCCTGCCTGATGCCGGCAGCCGGGTACGCGGCCGCGGCGAAGGCGGAGCCGGCGATCCTCCCTTCCGCGACGCTGGGCCCCAGCCTCGACCTGTTCATCGGCAAGTCGAGCCTGCTGCGCCTGCCGGAGTCCGTCGCCCGCATTTCCGTGGGCAATCCCGCCGTGGCCGATGTGACGCTGATCGGCCCGAAGGAGTTGTACCTGCTCGGCAAGACCCCGGGCACGACCAACGTGATCGTCTGGGCCAGGAACGGTCCGACCACCATCGTCGACGTCGCGGTCCAGATCGATGTCCAGCCGCTGCGCAGCCGCCTGCGCGAGCTCCTGCCCGAGGAGCGGGGCCTGCAGGTGAGCATCGCGGCCGACTCCTTCGTCCTCAGCGGCCCGGTCTCCAGCGCCGTGGCGGCCGACCAGGCCGTGACCCTCGCCGAGGCCTATGTGCGCAACCTGAACCGCGGCCTCGTGCTGCCGGTCGTCGCCGGCGCGGGCGGCGCCGCGCCGGGCACCAGCATCACGGTGGGTGAGACGCGCAGCCCCGGGGCGACCGTTGCCGCCGCCGGCTCGCGGGTGGTGAACATGCTGACCGTGGACGCGCCCCAACAGGTGATGCTGGAAGTGAAGGTGGCGGAAGTGTCCAAGACGCTCCTCGACAAGCTGGGCGCGGAATTCAACATGTCGCGCAGCAACGGGGACTGGACCTATTCGCTCCTCGCCGATTTCCTCACCCAGAGCGCGGGAACACTGGGGGCGGCAAAGAGCGCGACGAAGCGGATCACCCTCGACGCGGAGACGAAGGACGGACTGATCAAGATCCTCGCCGAGCCGAACATTGTCGCCATCAGCGGCCAGGAGGGCAGCTTCCTGGCGGGCGGGCGCATCTTCATCCCCGTGGCCCGTTCCAACGCCGCCACCGGGCTGTCCACCATCACCCTGGAAGAGAAGGAGTTCGGCGTCGGCCTCAAAGTCACACCGACTGTGCTCCACGGCGGGCGCATCAACCTGAAGGTCGCGCCGGAAGTCTCCGAGCTGTCGCAGACCGGTTCGCCCTTCACCACCGTCGACGGCACCACCGCCGTGCTGCCCAGCTTCACCACGCGCCGCGCCCAGACCACCGTGCAGCTCCAGGACGGGCAGAGCTTCGCCATCGCCGGCCTGATCAAGAACAACGTCGCCGAGACGGTGAAGCGCCTGCCCGTGCTGGGCGAGATCCCCATCCTCGGCGCCCTGTTCCGCAGCAGCGAGTTCCAGGCCGACAAGACCGAACTGATGTTCGTCATCACCCCGCGCCTGGTGAAGCCCCTGCCGCCGCACTTTGCCCTGCCGACCGACGGCTTCACGCCGCCGACCCGTTCCGAGTTTTTCCTGGGGGGCAAGATGGAAGGAGCCGCCGCGCCGGACGGCGCAGCGGAAGTCAAGCCATAGGAGGATGCCATGCTGCGCAAATATGGGGACTTCGTTTTCGCGGCGGTGGTGGTGCTCACCGGCTGCGCCGGAGCCGACACGCCCCGGCTCGATGCCCGGTTCGGCGAGGCGGTGCGGGCGGCGCGCGCCCAGCAGACCGTCGACCCGGAGGCTTCGCGCAATGCCGATCCGGTGAGCGGCATCGACGGGGTGGCGGCGAAACAGGCCATGGACCGCTATCGCGACAGCTTCAAGCGTCCGCCGGAGACCTTCAGCGTCATCAACATCGGCGGCGACCTGGGCGGCGGGAGCGGCCGGTAGGCGCGGCGGACGGGGATGGGAGCATGGGGCGCCGCATCCGGGCCGGAAATCGCCAGCGGGGCGCGGTGGCGGTCGTCACCGGCCTGCTGCTGTTCGTGCTGATGGCCTTCCTCGGGCTCGTTGTGGACATGGGACGCCTTCAGGTGCTGAAGACCGAACTGCAAAACGCCGCGGACGCGGCGGCGCTCGCCGGCGGGCGGGAGCTGAACGGCACCCGGGCCGGGGTGACGGCGGCCATCGCCGCGGCCACGGCCACGGCCGCCCGCAACGGCTTCAGCTTCGGCCGGCCGGTGGAAATCGGCAGCGCCAACCTGTGGATCGGCAACTGTCCCGCCGATGCCTGCCTGGTGTCCGCCGCTTCGATCGCCTCCGACGCGGCCGCCGTGGGCATGAGCTTCCTCAAGGTGCATACCGGCCCGCGCAGCATGCGTACCCTGTTCATGACGGTCTTTGCCGCGGAGACGGTGAGCACTTTCGGCATGGCGGTTGCCGGCCGCTACACGGCGCACGTGGCGCCGATCGGCGTGTGCGCGATCAGCCCGGTCAAGACGGTCGGTGACCCGGTCACGGGCGAGCTGCTGGAATTCGGCTTCCGGCGGGGCATCGCCTACAACATCTTCGAGCTCAATCCGCTGGGCGGCGCCCCGGGGGTGCCGATCTGGATCAACCCGGTGGACGCCCCGCCCGGGCCCTGCCATGGGTCGAACTCGGGCGGCGCCGCGCTGGCCCCCTTCGTGTGCAGCGGACGCAGCGCCCTCAGCTTCAATGGCTTTCCCGCCCATGTCTATGCGAACACCGGCCTGAACGCCGGGCTGATGCAGCGGGCGCTCAACTCCCGCTTCGAGGATCCGCCCGCGGGCAACCCGTCTTCGCCCTGTGACATGGCGAATGCGCCCCCTGACCGCAACGTCAAGGAGTACCTGAACCGCCAGGACATCCCGGGCGCGACGGCGCCGCGGCCACCGGCCCAGGCGGGCCATCCGCCCGACTGGATGGAGCCCGGCCGCCATGTGCTGCCCAGCCAGCAGACCATCAGCATCAGTCCGGCGACCCGCAAGCCGGTGGCCGCCCCGAGCTTTGCCCAGTACGGGGCGCTCTGGTCCTACGGCCCGGCGGCGCGCGCGACAACGGACTTCCCGCCCCAGCCCGGGGCGGCTTTCACCCCCGGCGACTGGGCGCTCCTCTACGGGGGCGCGGCCGACACCCTCATCGGCGGCTATCCCGCGTCCTCGACCCAGGACTCGCCCGAATTCCCGCCCGGTTCGGGGACGCGGGTGGCCACGCCCTATGCCCAGGGGGAGGGCAGCAAGTACTTCGCCCGGCCGGTCCATGCGGGCGTGGCCAACCGGCGCGTCCTGAACATCGCGCTCATCGAATGCAACTCCTTTTCGCGGGGCGCACCGCGCCTGAGCTGCGAGCCCATGGTCGTCCTGGGTGTGGGCCGGTTCTTCATGCCGCGGAAGGCGGACCTGACGGGAAGCGGGAACCGGCTCGACGGAGAGTTCGCCGGGCTGGTGGACCCGTGGCCTGCGGCGGATATCCGGCTCTATCGGTGAGGCTATGGCCAGTGGCTCTGAACAACGACGCTGGATTCCCGCTTGCGCGGGAACGACAGGTCCTGTGCGACCGCCGTCAACTACTTTTCGAAGCATCAGTAAACGCGACAGGCAGCGGGGCGGGGCGGTGGTGGAGCTCGCCTTCGTTGTCGTCTTCCTGCTGACCATGTTCGGCGGCATGATGGTCTTCGGCCGCGCCTTCTGGTACCTCGACGCCTTGACCAAGGCGAC
>CAYZLI010000028.1:0-24467 GCA_964479195.1 uncultured Rhodocyclaceae bacterium | reverse complement strand
GCATGATGGTCTTCGGCCGCGCCTTCTGGTACCTCGACGCCTTGACCAAGGCGACCCGGGACGGGGCGCGGTACCTCTCGGCGGCGAACCTCAGTGGCGCCGCCAACGCCGCCGCTGCCGTGGCGGCGGCCCAGGACCTGGTGCTGCGTGCGGCCACGGCGGCGAATCTTTACCCGCCGCTGAGCGGCGCGCAGGTGGCCGTAAGCTGCGACGGCGGGCCTTGCGCCGGTGCGGCGCCGACCCAGGTGTCCGTGGCCATTTCCGGATACGGCATCGGCCATGCCGGCGGCGATCTCCTCGCCGGCCTCGTCGGCAGCGGCGGCGATTTCGGACTCGGCCTGCGCCTCGCGCCGCAGACCACCATGCGCCACATGCGGTGAGGGGGAGCGCACTCATGCACAGGCGGGCACGGGCGGGCGGCGGACGCGGGCAAGGCGGGGCCACGACGGTGGAATTCGCCCTGGTCGCGCTGTTTCTGTTCGTGCTGCTCCTGGGCATCATGGATTTTGCCCGCCTGCTCTACCTGTACGGGGCGGTGCAGGAGGTGACTCGCCGCGCGGCGCGGGAGGCGGTGGTGCGCTGGGTGGACCAGGCGGATGCGGCCAAGCGCCTGGCCCTGTTCGGCCAGGATGCGCTGCCGGGCGGCTACGAGGTCACGGCCGCCGACATCACGGTCGAGTACCTGAATGCCGCCGGCGGTGTGCCATCCCCGCTTCCGGCGGACCCGGCGGCCAACGTCACGGCCTGCCTGGCGGCGGAGGGGGCGGCGAGCTGCATCGCCAGCGTCCGGGTCTCCGTGACGGCGAGCTATCGCCCCTTGATGGGCCTCTTGCCGTTCCTGGCCATTCCGGTGCCCGCATCGACGGTGACGATGCCCGCGGAAAGCCTCGGCTTCAGCTTCTCGGGATGAGAGCGACGATGACTCCAGGGATTGCCGGGACCGGAGCCGCGAGCCTGCGGGTTGCCATCCTCGCCCACAGCCGCGAAGTGCTCGACCATGCGCGGGACGCCCTCGGCGGCAACGGCGGCGGCCCCGGGTCGATCGTGCTGGAGGGCGGCGCGCAGCAGGTCGCGGCGGTTGTCGAACAGGAGCACCCGGAGCTGCTCATCCTCGAGGCTGCCGGCGCAAGCGAAGCCGAACTGGAGGCCCTGGAGCGGACGACGCTGCGCCATCCGGGCATGGAGGTGATTCTTCTCTGTGCCCGGCAATCGCCGGCGTTCCTCCTGCGGGCCCTGCGCATCGGCGTGCGCGATGTGCTCCAGGTGCCGGTGACCCGGGAGGGCTTGTGCCAGGCGATCGACCGGGCGCGGGACCGCCTGCGGCTGGCCAAGGCTCCCCCGCGCCAGGGCAAGGTGCTCGCCTTCCTGCCGTGCAAGGGAGGCAGCGGGGCGACCTTCCTCGCGGCGAACCTGGCCTACGCCCTGGCCCGGGAGGGTCCTCAGGTGGCCCTGATCGACCTCAACCTGCACTCGGGCGATGCCGCCGTCTACCTGTCGGAAGGGGAGCCGCCGTCCACGCTGGCGGACCTGGCGCGGCAGATTCAGCGGCTGGACAGCGCATTCCTGGACTCGAGCATGATCAAGGTCCTGCCGAATTTCGGCGTGCTCGCCGCGCCGGACTCGGCGGAACAGGCGATGGAGGTGCACCCCGAGCACGTGGAGCGCCTGCTGGCCGTCGCCAAGGGGTGCTGCGATTACATCGTCCTGGACGCGGGGCGCGCCCTGGACGCGGTGTCGATCAAGGCTTTGGACCATGCGGAGGCGATCTACCTGGTGCTGCAACCGAGCCTGCCCTTCCTGCGCGACGCCCGCCGGCTGGTGCATCTCTTCCACTCGCTCGGTTATCCCGCGAGCCGGCTCCGCCTGATCGTCAACCGTTATGAGAAAGCGGGAGAGTTGAGCCTTGCGGACGTGGAGCGGGCCGTGGGGCTGGCAGTGTTCAGGGCCGTGCCCAACAGCTTCCGCACCGTGGCGGCGTCGATCAACCAGGGCACGCCAATTTTCAAGCTCGCCGCGCGCGATCCCGTCGCCAAGGCCATAGCCGAGATGGCGCTGCGCGAGGTGTCGGGAAGCCGGCGCGGCGGCAGTTGGCTGCGCCAGCTCCTGGGAGCCAAGGAAGCGTGGTGAGCATCCCGCCGCGCATGGGGACCACAGACCGTGACCGTGAGGAAGACCATGTCATTGAGAGAGAGGTTGCAGGAAATCCAGCGTGCCGCTGCGCCCATCCCACCGGCCGCGCCGGTCGCCGCTGTCCAGGACGATTCCGAGTACCGGCGCCTGCAGCACGAGATCCATCACAAGCTGCTGGAGCGCATCGACCTGGAGGTCCTGTCCGGCATGCCGGCGGAGCGTCTGCGCGGCGAGCTGAAGGTCGTGGTCGAACGGCTGCTCGCGGAAGAGGGCATCGCCCTGAACGCGGCCGAGCGCAAGCAGATCGTCGAGGACGTGCGGAACGAGGTGCTCGGCCTGGGGCCCCTGGAGCCGCTGCTGGCCGATCCGAGCGTCTCCGACATCCTGGTCAATACGTTTTCGCAGATCTATGTGGAGCGCTTCGGCCGGCTTGAGCTGACCAAGGCGCGCTTCGCCAGCAACCAGCACCTGCTGAGAATCATCGACCGGATCGTCTCCCGGGTCGGCCGGCGCGTCGACGAATCGAGCCCCATCGTGGACGCGCGCCTGCCCGACGGCTCCCGGGTGAACGCCATCATCCCGCCCCTGGCGCTGGATGGCCCCCTGCTCTCCATCCGCCGCTTCGCCGCCGTGCCCCTGAAGGCGGACGATCTGCTCCGCCTGAAGACGCTGACGCCCGAGATGGCGCAACTGCTGACCGGCATGGTGAAGGCCAGGCTCAACATCCTCGTTTCCGGCGGCACGGGCAGCGGCAAGACGACGCTGCTCAATGTCCTCTCCGCCTCCATCCCGGCAGGCGAGCGCATCGTCAGCATCGAGGACACCGCGGAGCTGCAACTGCAGCAGCCCCACGTGGCCCGGCTGGAATCACGCCCGCCGAACATCGAAGGCCGGGGCGAAGTGGCCTTGCGCGCGCTCATGCGCAACAGCCTGCGCATGCGGCCGGATCGCATCCTGGTCGGGGAGGTGCGGGGCGCCGAGGTGCTCGACATGCTGCAGGCGATGAACTCGGGGCATGAGGGGTCGATGACGACGATCCACGCCAACTCGCCGCGGGATGCCCTGCTGCGCCTGGAGAACATGATCGGCATGACCGGGGTCGCCCTGCCGCCCAAGGCCACGCGCCAGCAGATCAGCTCAGCAATCTCGGCGGTGATCCAGGTGGCGCGGCTCGCCGACGGCAAGCGCCGGCTGGTCAGCCTGCAGGAGATCACGGGCATGGAGGGCGAGGTCATTACCATGCAGGAGATCTATGCCTTCCAGCAGACGGGCATTGCGCCGGACGGCGCGGTGACGGGCTACTTCCGGGCAACGGGCATCCGGCCGAAGTTCCTGGATCGGCTTGCCATCCATGGGATCGGACTGCCCGACGACCTGTTCGATCCGGCCAGGCGCTACGGGTGAGCTCGCTCATGGATTGGGGCTACTACCTGGTTGTCGTCTTCGGCTTCACCGCGGTGGTGCTGGCCTGCGGCGGCGCCTGCCTCATCTGGAATGGCTACAAAGGGCCCCAGGCGCAGAAGCTCGAGCGGCGCCTGCGGGCCCTGTCGGCGGGCGGGCGCGGCATGCGCCAGGCCGCCCTGCTCAAGCAGCGTTCCTTGAGCGCGCTGCCCGCGGCCGAGCGGCTGCTCCTGCGGATTCCCAGGATTCGTGCCGTGGATCGCCTGTTGCAGCAGGCCGGATCGCCGCTGTCCGTGGCACGCTTCCTCCTGGCGAGCCTGCTCTGGGCGACGGGCGGGTTCGTGGCCCTGCTGCCGCTGCGCGCGCCGATCCCGCTCGCCCTGGCTGCTGCGGCGGTTGCGGGCATGCTTCCGTCGGTTCGCCTCCTCGTCGCCCGGCGCCGCCGGCTGCGTCTGCTGGAGCGCCAACTGCCCGACGCGCTCGACTTGATCGGGCGGGCGCTGCGCGCCGGGCATGCCTTCTCGGCCGGCCTGGGGATGGTGGCGACGGAAGCGGCCGATCCCATCGCCGGCGAGTTCCGCACGACCTTCGACGAGATCAACTTCGGCATTCCGGCACCGGACGCCTTGCACAACCTGGCGGCGCGGCTGCCTTGGGCCGACCTGCGCTACTTCGTCATCGCGGTGGTGATCCAGCGCGAAACGGGCGGCAACCTGGCCGAACTCCTCGACAACCTGAGCGCCCTGATCCGCGCCCGCTTCAAGCTGCAGGGCATGGTTCGCGTGCTCTCGACGGAAGGCCGGCTGTCGGCCTGGGTCCTCGGCTGTATGCCTTTCGTGCTCGCCGCGGCCATCAGCCTGGTGAACCCCAGGTACGTGGCCACGCTGTGGACCGATCCGGCCGGCCCCCCAATGCTCGCCGTCGGTCTCGCCCTCCTGATGCTGGGCATCGCCTGGATGTGGCGCATCGTCAGGCTCTAGGGAGCAACGGGAAACGCGGCCATGTCCGAAACGCAGATGCTGGTTCTGGTGTTGGTGTTCCTGGCGGTTGCCGCCCTGGCCTACGGGATCGCCTGGCTGATCCTCCGGCCCCAGGGGATGCAGGATCGGCTGGAAGCGATCACGGCGGCCGCCCCGGGAAGGGACGTCGCGCCGGACGACGGGTGGCGCCGGAGCGTCGTCCGTCTGGCGGCCCCGCTGGCCAAGCTGGCCACCCCCGACGAGGGGAAGGAGGAATCGGGGCTGCGCGCCCGCTTCCTGCATGCGGGATATCGGCAGCAGTCGGCGCCCATGCTGTACTTCGCGGCGAAAGCGGGCTTGGCGCTGGGCATGCCCGCCCTGGCCCTCGTCTGCGTCGGGCTGAGCGGCATCGGCATGGGCCGCAACGCCCTGATGGCGGCCTTGCTGGGGAGCGCCACCTTGGGCTACTTCCTGCCCAGCCTCTGGCTCAAGGGGCGCATCGCGCGGCGCCGGCGCGAACTGTTCGAGGCCTTTCCCGACGCCGTGGACCTGATCATCGTCTGCCTCGAGGCCGGTCTCGGGCTCGACGCGGCGATTGCCCGGGCCGGCGAGGAGATCCGGCTGCGCAGCCCGGCCCTGGCCGACGAGTTTCATCTCATTACCCTGGAGCTGCGGGTGGGCGCCAGCCGGGCGCGGGCGCTGCGCGGCCTCGCCCGGCGGACCGGCCTGGAGGAGGCCGGGTGCCTGGTGACGATGTTGCTGCAGGCAGACCGTTTCGGCAGCAATATCGCCGACTCGCTGCGCGTGCATGCCGATGCCCTGCGCACCCGACACCGGGTGATGGCGGAGGAAGCGGCCCAGAAGATTCCCCTGAAACTGCTCTTCCCCCTGGTCTTCTGCCTCTTCCCCGCCCTCTTCGTGCTGCTGCTGGGGCCGGCGGTCATCGGCGTCGTGCGGGTATTGCTGCCCGGTATGGCGCAGAGCTGACCTAGGCTGCTCACGAGCGGTAGGGCGCAATAAGCCTGTCCTGAGCCGGTCGAAGGGCCTGTCCTGAGCCGGTCGAAGGGCCTGTCCTGAGTCTGGCGAAGGGCGAAGCGCATTGCGCCGGATGCGTCCGGCGCATTACGGCCTTCGGCCTAATGCGCCCTACGACTGCCAGGCGCCGCGGGCGGGCCAATCCTCCGGCCTGATGATGCGAAAGCCCGACAGGCGGTGTTTCTTGCAGGCCAGATGGAGCAGGGCCTTGTCCTTGGTGATGAGAAGGTCCGCGGCGGCGGCGCGGGCGAGCTCGAGGAACTTCTGGTCGTCCGCATCCGCGCAGATCGGCAGGGGCGGCAGCTCCACGCCGGCGACCGCTTCGCAGGGCCGGGCCAGGGCGGCGTAGTCCGCGAGGATGCGCTGCGCCTGCGGCTGCGCCAGCCCGAAGTGCCGGCGGCCCAGTACCTCGGCCAGCTCGGCGCAGCAGGCCGCGTTCGTGAAGCACAGGGCGGTTCCCGCGCGCAGCGCCGCCATGATCGGGGCGGCGCAGGCATCGCGGAAATGCAGCAGGTCGAGCACCACGTTGGTGTCGAGCACGAGGCGCAGGGTCATGGCAGGCCGAGTTCGGCGCACACGTGATCGGCGATGGCGAGACAGGCGGTCAGGCCCGGCGATTCGATGCCGAAGAGGTTGACCAGCCCCGGCAGGCCGTGGCTGGCCGGCGACTGGATGAGAAAGTCGGCGGCCGGCTCGCCCGGCCCGCAGAGCTTTGGCCGGATGCCGGCGTAAGCGGGGACGAGCGCGCCCTCGGGCAGGGCCGGCCAATATTTGCGCACCTCGGCGTAGAAGCGGTCGGCGCGGCGCGGGTCGACCGTGTAATCGATCGCCTGGACCCATTCCACGTCCGGGCCGAAGCGGGCCTGGCCGGCCAGATCCAGGGTGAGGTGCACGCCCAGCCCGCCCGGTTCGGGCAGCGGATAGATGAGGCGCGAGCAGGGGGCGCGGCCGGCCAGGGAATAGTAGCTGCCCTTGGCGTACCGGGCGCGCGGCACGTGGCGGGCATCGAGCCCGGCGATGGCGCCGGCCACCTGGGCCGCGTGCAGGCCGGCGGCATTGACGAGGATGCCCGCTTCGAGCCGCATGGGCGCGTCGCCGCCGACCTCCAGCAGGAAGCCCTCGCCGCGGGTTTCCGCCCGCACGAGCGGACTTCTCAGGGCCAGGGCCGCGCCGTGGGCCTGCGCCTCGCCCAACAGCGCCAGCATCAGGCCGTGGCTGTCGATGATGCCGGTGGACGGGGAGAGCAGGGCGGCGCTGGCGCGCAGCGCCGGCTCCTGCGTGTGCAGCTGGCTCGCGGACCGCGGTTGCAGGTCGAAGACGCCGTTGGCCTCCGCGCGTCGCCATAGCTCGCCCAGGCCCGCTTCCTGTTCGACTCCGGTGGCGACGAGGAGCTTGCCGCAGCGGCGGTGCGCCACGCCATGGGAGGCGCAGAAGTCGTAGAGCAGGCGGTTGCCGGCGACGCACAGGCGCGCCTTGAGGGAGCCGGCGGGGTAGTAGAGGCCGGCGTGGATCACCTCGCTGTTGCGCGAACTGGTCTCCATGCCGATGCGCCCGTGGGCTTCCAGGATGACCGTTTCGATGCCGCGCCGGGCCAGCGCCCGGGCGCAGGCGAGGCCGACGACCCCCGCGCCGACGACAACGGCGCCGATTTGCTCAGTCATGGCGACTTCCTTGCCGTCCCCGCGCAGGCGGGGACCCAGCGTCTTTTCCAGAGTCGCTGGATTCCCGCCTTCGCGGGAATGACAGTGCTAGCCCACATCGGGAAGCCTGAGCATCTCGGCGATGCGCGTCGCATCCGGTCCCGCCTGATGCGGGACGACGCCCAGGCAGGGCGCGGCGAGACGCGCTCGCAGCGTCTCGAGGTTCGCCTCCACGCAGGTCATGTGCGGGTCCACCTGGTTGGCGATCCAGCCGGCGAGGGCGAGGCCGCGTGACTGGATGGCCTCTGCGGTGAGCAGCGCATGGTTGAGGCAGCCCAGGCGCAGCCCCACCACCAGGATGAGGGGCAGGCCCAGCAGGCGGGCGAGGTCGGCGCCGTCCTGGTCGTCAGTCAGCGGCACGCGGAAGCCGCCGGCACCTTCGACGACGACGACGTCCGCCTGTTCGCGCAGACGCCCGAAGCACCGGGCGATGTGATGGAGGTCGATCGTCACCCCGTCGCGCTGGGCGGCGATATTCGGTGCCAGGGGCTCGCGCAGGAGGTAGGGGTTGACCCATGCCCGTTCGGCGGCCACGTTGCCCGCGGCGATGAGCCGCTCCACGTCTTCGCAGTGCCCGTCCGGCTCCACACCGGCGGCCACCGGCTTCATGCCCACCGCGCGCAGGCCCCGGGCGGCGAAGGCGTGGAGCAGGGCGCAGGCGAACAAGGTCTTGCCGATGCCCGTGTCCGTGCCGGTGACGAAATAGCCGATCACGTGAGGTCCGCTTCCAGTTCGTTCAGCGCCGCGGCCAGGCGCGCCACGTGTTCCGCCCGGTGGGCGGCGGACAGGGTGATGCGCAGGCGCGCCGTGCCGGCGGGCACCGTGGGCGGGCGGATGCCCGGGGTCCACAGGCCGCGCTCGAGCAGGGCGGCGGCCACCCGCATGGCCTCGGCGTTCTCGCCGATCACGAGAGGCTGGATGGCGGTCTCCGAGGGCAGGAGTTTCCAGCGCTTGAGGCTGAGCGAGCCGCGCAGTTGCGCGATGAGGGCGGCGAGATGCCGGCGCCGCCCGTCGCCCTGCTCGATGAGTTCCAGGCTCTTCAGCAGCGTGTGGGCGAGCAGCGGCGGCTCGGCGGTGGTGAAGATATAGGTGCGCGCCTTCTGCAGCAGCCATTCGACGACGTTCGCCTGCGCGGCGACGAAGGCGCCGGCCACCCCCGCCGCCTTGCCCAGGGTGCCCATGTAGATGAGCCGCGGCGAAGCCAGGCCGTAGTGGCGGAAGGAGCCGCGCCCCTGGGGGCCGCGCACGCCGAAGCCGTGGGCATCGTCGGCCATGAGCCAGGCGTCATACCGCTCGGCGAGCGCGAGCAGCGCCGGCAGGGGCGCAAAATCGCCGTCCATGCTGAATACCGCATCGGTGATGATCAGCCTGCGCCGCGCCGTGGCGGCGGCGAGGCTGTGCTCCAGGGCGGCGAGGTCGAGATGGGGATAGGCGCGGATCTCGGCGCGGGACAGGCGCGCCGCGTCGATCAGCGAGGCATGGTTCAACTGGTCGGAGAAGACCGCGTCGCCGCGCCCGACCAGGGCCGGCACGATGCCCAGGTTGGCCATGTAGCCTGTGGGGAACACCAGCGCCCGCTCCATGCCGACGAATTCCGCGAGGCGCCGCTCCAGGGCGGCATGGGCGTCCGTGTGGCCGGAAATGAGGGCGGAGGCGCCCGAGCCCACCCCCCAGCGCCGCGCGCCTGCGCAGGCGGCCTCGATCAGCGCCGGATCGGCGGCGAGCCCCAGGTAGTCGTTGCTGCAGAAGGCGAGGACGGGCTTCCCATCCACCACCAGTTCGGGGCCGCAGGCCGTGTCCACCACGCGGCGCCGGCGGAGCAGGGTCTGCGCATCCAGGGTGGCGAGTTCGTCGGTGAAGTCCGGCAGGCTCATGGTGTGGCCTCCAGCGCCGCCAGCGTGCCGGAGACCAGCAGCTCGATCTCGTCCTCTTCGATCACATAGGGCGGCATGAAATACACCGTGTTGCCCAGGGGCCGCAGCAGCAGGCCCCGTTCCAGCGCCGCCTGGTGGAAGCGGCGGGCGAAGAGCGGATCGTCCGTATCCACGTCGAAGGCCCAGATCATGCCCGTGTTGCGGAAGTGGCGCACGCGGGGATGGGCGGCGAGTTCCCGCGCCCGCTCGTTGAGCCGGGCGGCGCGCAGGCGGTTGGCGGCCAGCACGTCGTCTTCTTCGAAGATGGCCAGGGTGGCGAGCGCCGCCCGGCAGGCGAGCGGATTCCCCGTGTAGGAATGGGAATGCAGGAAGCCGCGCGCCGTGTCGTCGTCGTAGAAGGCGGCGTAGGTGTCCTCGCGCGTCAGCACCACGGAGAGGGGCAGATAGCCGCCGCTGATGCCCTTGGACAGGCAGAGGAAGTCCGGCAGCATGCCGGCCTGCTCGCAGGCGAAGAAGGTCCCCGTGCGGCCGCAGCCGACGGCGATCTCGTCGGCGATGAGATGGACCTGGTAGCGCTCGCACAGGGCCCGCGCCCGGCGCAGGTACTCCGGATCGTGCATGGCCATGCCGGTGGCGCATTGCACGAGCGGTTCGACGATGAGCGCGGCGGTCTCGCCGTGGTGTGCGGCGAGATGCGCCTCCAGGGCGGCGGCGGCCCGCAGCGCCGCGTCCCGCGGCGATTCCCCGGGCTGCGCCTGGCGCCAGTCGGGGCTGGGGACGGTGCTGCCTTGACGGAGCAGCGGCGCATAGGCGTCGCGGAAAAGCGCCACGTCGGTCACCGCCAGGGCGCCGATGGTCTCACCGTGGTAGCCGCCGGCGAGGCTGACGAAGCGCGTCTTCTCCGGACGGCCGACGTTGCGCCAGTAGTGGAAGCTCATCTTGAGCGCGATCTCCACCGCCGAGGCGCCGTCGGAGGCGTAGAAGCAGTGGCCCAGGACGCCGCCCGTGAGGGCGGCGAGCTTCTCCGACAATTCCACCACCGGCTCGTGGGTGAAGCCGGCGAGCATGACGTGATCCAGGCGCTCCAACTGGTCCTTGAGCGCCGCGTTGATGCGCGGGTTGCAGTGGCCGAAGAGGTTCACCCACCAGGAGCTGACGGCGTCCAGGTAGCGGCGGCCTTCGAAATCCTCCAGCCAGGGCCCGCGGCCGGCGCGGATGGGCACCAGGGGCAGGGTCTCGTGCACCTTCATCTGGGTGCAGGGATGCCAGACGGTGGCAAGGCTGCGCTGGAGCAGCGAGGGGTTGTCCATGGGGGGTCGCGAAGCGGGGAGCGCAGCAAGTTCAACGGGCAAAGCGCATTTTACGGCAGGCCGGTGGCCGCCGTCCGATTGGCGTCGGGGCGACAAATCGCAAAACTCTTGCGGCGACCGGATCCCAGCTCCAATCCGGCTCCGCGTGCGTGGCCATGAAGTCATTTGGGCGCTGCTTCGCCAGCGTTAAGCGCACGCATGCCGAGCTTGGCGAGCAAGGTCCGATCCTGTTCGACCTCCGGGTTGTCTGTGGTGAGCAGCCTGTTGCCGTAGAAGATCGAATTTGCGCCAGCCACGAAACACAAGGCCTGCACGGCTTCGGACATTTCCTGCCGTCCGGCGGAAAGCCTGACCATGGCCTTGGGCATGGTGATACGCGCCGCCGCTATCGTTCGGATGAATTCCAGCGGATCGAGACCCGCAGTTCCATGAAGCGGAGTGCCTTCCACCTGAACAAGGTGATTGATTGGCACCGACTCGGGGTAAGGATCCAGATCGGCCAGCTCCGCAATGAGTGCGGCGCGTACGCGGCGCGATTCGCCCATGCCGACGATGCCACCGCAGCACAAATTGATTCCTGCGGCGCGCACCTTCTCGAGCGTCTCCATGCGGTCCCGGTAGTCGTGGGTGGTGATGATTTCGCCGTAGAACTCGGATGCGGTGTCCAGGTTATGGTTGTAGTAGTCGAGCCCCGCTGCCTTGAGTTGTTCCGCTTGGCCATCCTTGAGCATGCCCAAGGTGGCGCAGGTTTCGAGGCCCAACGCGCGCACTGCCTTAATCATCTCGACGACCTTCGCCAAGTCCTTGTCCTTTGGTCCGCGCCAGGCGGCACCCATGCAGAAGCGGCCCGCACCCTGTTCCTTTGCGGCCCGGGCCGTGGTCACCACGTCGTCGAGCGATAGCAATCCCTGTTTTTCGACGTGGGAATCGTGGTGCGCCGATTGCGAGCAGTAGCCGCAATCCTCGGAACACCCGCCGGTCTTTACGGACGTCAGGGTCGAGAGCTGCAGGGCATTGGGATCGTGATGCTGGCGATGCACTTGTTGAGCCCGGTAAATCAGGTCACTGAATGGGAGATCAAGCAGCGCTTCGACGTTGGTCACGGACCACTGTTGTGATCCAGTCGAGTCAGGTCTTGCCGAATGGCGAAGGTCGGTTGGTTCAACTGCGGCAGGAGAGTTCATTTGTGGTTCCTTTCTGGAGGTAATGCCTTCACCCTTGGATAGCGCTGCCCTGACCTGGAACAGCCCAGCGCTGCGCGCTGGTCGTGGAAAGGCGATGACGGCCAAAGCCTAGCAACTGCAAAACATCAATGTCAACAAACTTGTCACCATTTGTGTGTTGTGCATTAGGATGGCAATACAAACAACAAACAATCGTAAAAACAGTTATATACATGCTATTTCATGTAAAGACGAGGAAACTAATATCAGACAGTAAGCGCCGCTAACAACGTTCTGTAAACATACTAGTTAAATATAGTGTTGACAATCATGTCGACAAATGTGTAGCCTTGCGTCCAAGAACACTAACAACGACGATTGGAGGGTTCCATGACAAAGCGAGTGGCAAAGGTGGTGCCGGCTGAATCTCGTCCGAAATTGAAGCTTGCACCCCGCGGCAAGCGCGGCATCGATGTGCAGCAAGTGCTGCGCGAGCGCATTGCGCGGCAGGAGATCTCGCCTGGCGCCAAGTTGGGCGAAAGCGAGCTTTCGAAGGAATTTGGCGTGACGCGCGCCGTCGTGCGGGAGGCGTTATGCGCGCTGGAGCAGCGCGGCCTGATAGAGCGGATCCCCAACCGCGGTGCCGTGGTTGTGCGGCTCGACCTGTCGCAGGTATTCGAGATCTATGACGTTCGAGAAGTACTGGAGGGGCTGTGCGCGCGACGTGCGACCGAGAATGTTCCCCCGGAGTCCTGGCAGGACCTGGTGGAGATGTTCGAGGGTCCCATGGAGGAACACGTCAAGCGCAGCGACTACGACGCGTTCTTGGCCGGCTATGGGCTCTTCCGGCGTCGCTTGGTCCAGGCTGCGGCCAATCCGGTGCTGGCGGACATGCTCGACAGCATTTACGAGAAGACCCAGGCCGTTATTCGACGCATCATCATTCTGCCGGGACGTGCGGAAGTTGGGCTGAAAGAGCACCGGGCGGTACTGGCTGCCATGCGTCGCGGCGACGCCGAGGAGGCCGAGCGGTTGCGCAGGCAAAACATGCGCAGCGCGAAGGAATGCCTCAAGCGCTATCAGAGCTTTGTCCTGTAGCGGGAACGCTCAAGGGCATTTCGGAGCGCGATTGAAATGACGGGCACGAATCGAACCGCGGTTTCGTACGGAGGGGCGTTGGCGGGCCTCCGGGTTCTGGAGTTGGGGTCCACGGTGGCCGGGCCATTCTGCGGCAGGTTGCTTGCGGACTTCGGGGCCGAAGTTATCAAGGTCGAGCCGGCGGAAGGCGACGCGGTGCGCTCCATGGGCAAACGCTTCCACGGCAAGTCGCTCTACGCGGCGAGCATCTTTCGGAACAAGTCGCTGATCTCGGTCGATCTGCGCACCAGCGCAGGTCAGGACATCATCCGGCGAATTGTGGCGCACTGCGATGTGCTGGTGGAGAACTTCCGACCCGGCGGACTCGAGAAATGGGGCCTGGGCTATGACGATCTGGCTGGAATCAACCCGGGGCTCGTCATGGTGCGCATCAGCGGCTTTGGCCAGACGGGGCCTTATAGCCAGCGGGCCGGTTACGGCGTGATCGGCGAGGCCGTGAGCGGCGTACGCCACATCACCGGTGATCCGGACCGGCCACCGGCGCGGGTGGCGGTCTCCATGACCGATTACATCACGGGGCTGTACGGCGCTTTCGGGGCGGTGATGGCGTTGCTGGCCCGCAACCGCACCGGACGGGGCCAGTACGTCGACGCTGCACTCTATGAGAGCGCATTCAGCTTCATGGAGCCGCACATCCCGGCCTACGAGAAACTGGGCCATGTCGCCATGCGGGCGGGCGCCCGCCTGCCCGACAGCACTCCGAATAACCTCTACCCCACTCGCGACCGGCAGTTCATCCATATAACGGCTATGGGCGATGCGGTTTTCCGGCGCCTCGCTGTCGCCATGGGGCGGTCGGAGCTGGCCACGGACGATCGATTCCGGACGGCGATCGCCCGCAATGAGCACTACGCCGAGCTTGACATCATCGTTTCCAGTTGGACGGGCGCCCACGATCTGGAGCAGTTGGAAGCCATGCTGCAGGAGGCGACCGTTCCCGCTACGCGAATCTTCAACATGGCTGACATCTTTCGCGATCCCCACTACCGGGCAAGAGAGATGCTGGTGGCCGCGCCTGACGACGAGCTCGGCTCGGTCACCATGGCTGGGCCGGTGCCGCGCCTGTCCGATACTCCTGGTCGCATCCGCAGGAGCGGGGGCAGTGTCGGCCAGGATACGCGCCGCGTGTTGATGGAATTGGCCGGTTTATCGGTACCGGAGGTGGAGCGTCTCGCGGCCGAGGGCGTCATCTACTGCGGCGGGACGGACACGCCGGAGTCTGCTGTAGCACCGCGGGCTGATGTGGCTTGATCGAACGATTGTTTCGGAAGGGTGATGGAATGAGGATGAATGATGGGGCATCGTTGGCGTTCGCGGACCTGATGGCCGAGTACGAGACGCGGCGCTCGAAGGCGCTGGCGATGGGCGGCGCCGAGAAACTGGAACAACGGCGCGCCGCCGGTGTGCTCAATGCGCGGGAGCGTATCGACTATCTCGTCGACAAGGACAGCTTCATCGAGTCTGGGCTGTTCGGGACCTCGGCGGTATACGAGTCGGAGCGCGAGAAAACGCCGGCGGACGGGAAGATCGCGGGCTACGCCCGTCTAGACGGGCGTGAGATCGCCGTCGTGTCCAACGACTTCACCGTCAAGGGCGCGTCCAGTAGCCAGACGAACAGCCGGAAGATCGCCCAGATGAAGCGCGTGGCGACCCAGCGCGGCTTGCCGATGGTGTTCTTCGGCGAGTCTTCCGGGGCGCGCATGCCCGACACCATGGGGTCGAAAGGCATGGGCACCATGCTCGGACAGGACCCCACGCAATATCAGCGGACACGCGAAACTCCTTGGGCGGCGGCAGTCCTTGGCTATTGCTACGGGTCCTCCACCTGGTACACGGGCCTCTCGGAATTCAGGGTGATGCGCAAGGGCGCCATCATGGCGGTATCGAGCCCCCAGCTCGTCTCCATGGCGGTCAAGGAGAAAGTCGATCCCGAGGAGATCGGCGGCTGGAAACTGCACAGCGAAGTGACGGGACTGGTCGACATGGTCGTCGACACCGATGAACAGGCGCTTAATGCCATCCGGACTTTCCTCTCCTACATGCCGGCGCACCACAACGAGGCGCCTCCGCTGCGTGCCGTCCCCGCAGGGTCCGGCGAAGGCATGAGGGACATCCTGTCGCTTCTTCCTCCGTCGCGTACTCAAGTCTACGACGTGCGCAAGATCATCCAGACCATCGTCGACAAGGACAGCTGTCTAGAACTGAAGGCGCGGTTCGGCAAGGCCGCGGTCACCACCCTCGCTCGGCTGAATGGCGGCACGGTCGGAGTGATCGCCAACAACCCCCTGTGCAGGGGCGGAGCCCTCGATGCCGAGGCCTGCGAAAAGATCACGAGCTTTCTGGTGCTTTGCGACTCGTTCAACATACCAATTGTCATGTTCGTCGACACCCCGGGCTTCGTCATCGGTGCCGATGCCGAACGCAAGCGGGCACCGGGTCGGATCATGAACTTCATGAATGCCCTGTCCCTGGTGACCGTGCCGAAAATCACCGTGATCCTGAGGAAGAGCTATGGCCAGGCCTACATCAACATGGGCGGCGGCCGCAATTCGGACGAATTCGCGGCCTGGCCCACGGCTGAAGTCAGCTTCATGGACCCGAGCTTCGCCGTAAGCATCGTGCATGGATTGAAACCGGAGGACGAGGGCTTCGCCGAGGCTCGGGACGCGATGGCGCGCGATAGCCAGGTGTGGGACATGGCGTCGATGTATGCCGTGCAGGCGGTGATTCGGCCCCAGGATACCCGGGGCTACCTGATCCGCATGCTGGCAGTCCATCGACTGAGACTCACGAACGGGGTAGGGCAGCATCTCATGCGGGCCTGGCCGACCACCTATTGAGGGGGCACAAGACATGTTCAACAAGGTGGTTGTGGCGAACAGGGGCGCGGTTGCCGCGCGGGTGCTGCGGGCTCTGCGAATACTGCGAATCCGATCGGTCGCCGTGTATTCGGAGGCCGATGCGGGTGCGCCCTACCTGGAAGAGGCGGACGAGACGTATGCGATTGGGGCGGCTCCCGCCCGGGAGAGCTACCTCAATCAGGACGTTCTCGTCGATGTCATTCGCCATTCGGGCGCCGACGGGCTTCATCCCGGCTACGGCTTTCTTGCCGAGAACGCCGGATTCGCCGGGCGGGTGGAAAGCGTCGGCGCGCGTTTTATTGGACCTGCGCCCCACTGGATTGATGCAATGGGCCACAAGACGCGGGCGCGGGATATTGCCGCCAAGCATGGGTTGCCCGTAGCCCACGGGTCGGGCGTACTCAATGGCGATAAGCACGAGATCCTTGTTGCGGCCCGTGCCATCGGCTTTCCCGTGCTGGTGAAACCCGCGGGAGGCGGCGGAGGCATCGGGATGATTGCCGCGCGCGACGAGGCACAGTTGCATGAAGCGGTGGAACGGTCGCGCTCCATGGCGCAGCGGGGCTTTGCAAACGCGGAAGTCTATCTCGAGAAGTTTCTTGAGCGCCCGCGTCACATCGAATTCCAGGTCCTGGGCGATTTCCACGGCGCGTTGCGCCACCTGTATGAACGGGATTGCTCCGTGCAGCGCAGGCACCAGAAGATCATTGAGGAGGCCACCGCGCCCGCGGTGGAACGGGGCAAGATCGAAGCGCTTGCCAATAGCATCGCCGGGACCCTCAAGAACCTGGGCTATGACAATATCGGCACGGTGGAAATGCTGATGGGCGCGGACGGTACCTTCAGCTTTCTCGAAATGAACACGCGGCTGCAGGTGGAGCATGGGGTGACTGAAGAAGTTACGGGTGTCGACCTGGTCGCCGCGCAAATCCGCAGCGCCGCAGGCGAACGTCTTGAGGCCATCCTGCCGGCGAACGTCCAGATTAAGGGCCACGCTGTGCAGGCCAGGGTGTATGCAGAGGATCCAAAGCGATTCCTTCCCTCGCCGGGAAAGCTGACCGTGTTCCGGCCGCCGCGCGAGGCCGACATCCGGGTCGAGACCGGCTGCGCCGAAGGTCGCGACGTGACGCCCCATTACGATCCGCTTCTGGCAAAGGTCATCGTGCACGAGCCCAACCGTGATGCGGCGATCAATCGGCTGTGTGAGGCGCTCGAAGGCTTCGAGGTGGCGGGCGTGAAGACCAACATTCCCGCGCTGCTCGCCATCCTTCGCTCGGAGCCGTTTCGCGCCGGGCGAGTTCACACGGGTTTGGTGGCCGAGGTCATCAAGTAATTCAACCAGACAGGAGAAAAGGCAAGCATGGCGCAGACGGAAGCGAAATCGGAAATCACCGGAGCGGTGTGGAAGATTGTCACCAAGCCCGGGGATACCGTGGCATCGGGCGATGTGTTGATGATCCTCGAGTCCATGAAAATGGAAATTCCGGTAGTGGCGGAAGACGACGGCACCGTGAAGGAGATTCTGGTGGCTGAAGGTCAGGCGGTGTCCGAAGGGCAGGCGGTCGCGATCCTGGAGGACTGAAGATATGGACCAGGCGGAAATCAACAACGGCTGGCGAGCGGAGGCAGATGAAATCCACCTGCGCCGCAAGTGGGCCGAAGAGCTGGGCGGGCAAGAAGCCATTGCCCGCCACCACGCCCAGGGACGGCTCACCGTGCGCGAGCGAATTGCCGGGCTCGTGGACGCGGGCTCGTTCCAGGAAGTCGGCAAGCTCACCGGCAACGGGACCTACGAAGACGGCCGGGTGACGAAAGTCACGCCGGCGCCCTACGTGATGGGCCTGGCCAGCATCGACGGGCGGCCCGTTGCGGTCGGCGGCGAGGATTTTACGGTGCGCGGCGGCACAAGTTGGAGCGGGGACAGGCGCAAGGGAGGGCAGGGAGGATTCATTGAGGATCTAGCCGCGCGCTATCGCATTCCGCTGATCAATCTGATCGACGGCGCCGGTGGCACCGTAACTTCGGCGAAGCGACGCGGCCATACCGTGTTCCCTGGCGTGCACGGGTACGAGCGCTCGGTCGAGTTGCTCGGAACGGTGCCGGTGGTGAGTGCGGTCATGGGCACGGCCGCGGGCGGCCCGGCGGGACGCGCCATCCTGTCCCACTGGTCGGTGATGGTGAGGGGGTCGAGCCAGATATTCGCGGCGGGGCCGCCCGTGGTGGAACGCTCGCTGGGGCAGAAGGTGGACAAGGAGGAACTCGGCGGCGCCCACATGGCCGTCGACACCGCCGGGACCGTGGACAACGCGGCCAAGAGCGAGGAAGAGGCCTTCGCCATGATCCAGCGCTTTCTCAGCTACATGCCGCAGAACGTCTGGGAAACGCCGCCGGTAACGACGTGCGATGACCCGGTGGGCCGTTGCGAAGATGCGCTGCTGAGTATGGTGCCGCGCGAGCGGCGGCAGCCCTACAACATAAAGAAGCTGATCGAACTGGTCGTGGACCGGGAGTCGGTGTTCGAAGTCCAGCCGACTTTCGGTCGCGCGGTGATTACCTGCCTCGCGCGCATGAACGGGAAGGTGGTCGGCATCATCGCCAACAACCCGATGATCTATGGCGGCGCCATGGACGTGAAGGCGGCGCGCAAGCAGATTCACTTCATCGAGCTGTGCGACACCTTTCACATCCCGCTCATCTTCCTGGTGGACCTGCCCGGGTTCATGGTCGGCACTCAGGCCGAAGCCGTCGGCACGCTGCGCGAAGGCATGCGTGCCGTGTACGCGGGGCTGCAGGCCACCGTGCCGATTCTCACCTTGGTCATCCGCAAATGCTACGGCATGGCGGGAATGGGGACGACCGACAAGAACGGTCTGGATTTCAAGATAGGCTGGCCGTCCGCCGAATGGGGTTCGCTGCCGGTGGAAGGTGGCGTGGCGGCAGCGTTCAAGCGGGAGATCCAGCACGCCCCGGATCCGGCACAGCGGCAACGGGAACTCGAAGAGGAACTGCGTCGCCTGGCCTCGCCATTCTTGACGGCGGAAGCCTTCGGGGTCGAGGACATCATCGATCCGCGGGAAACCAGGCCCTACCTGTGCAGGTTCGTCGATGCAGCCCAGGGGCGCCTAAAGACGGATGTGGGCATGAAGGCGAAAGCGGGCGTACGGCCCTAGTAACGGTGCGACCCGTTCCGCGGCCCCGCGGAATCGGTTCAGCGCCTCAACGACCAAGGAGGAGCATCATGAAAAAGGAAATCGGTAGTCTCGTGGCAATGAGCATTGCCCTGCTGACGAGCCAAGGAGCCGGCGCAGCCGACAGGATCGCCTTCGGATCTACGGCTACCGGCTCGATCCACTACACTTATTCTGTCGCCGCCTCCAAGGCGATCAATGCGCATTCTGCGGAAAAAGTAGACGTCACCGTGCTTGCAACCGGCGGGGCAGTGGACAACCTGGCCCGTCTTGCCCGCGGGCAGATTCAGATGGGCCTCGGAACTTTCGAAACCGTCTACCAGGCATACAAGGGGATCGAGAAGTTTGCGGGGCAAGCGGCGCCCAAGGTGCGCATCCTGTGGGTGCATAGCTCGGCGCCGCAGTTCTATGTCGTGCGCGCAGACTCCGGAGTGAAGACGCTGACCGATCTGGCGGGCAAGAAATTCACTGCCGGTCAACGGGGCTCCGCAACCGAGACCATGGTGAAACAGATCCTGGACGCAGCCGGGGTCAAGCCGGACTATTTCGTCGCAACCCTGGAGGACGCGGTTGACGCGGTCAAGGACAACCGGTCGATCGGCTACGCCAAGGCCGGGAGCAAGAACAGCCTGGACGGGAGCACGCTGGAGCTGCGCACGCTGACTCCCATTAACGTGATCGGGTTTACTTCAGACCAGGTCGCCAAGGTGAAAACCAGGCTTCCCTATGTGGGCTTCGTGACCCTTGCCCCAGGCGCCATCCAAGGGGTGGGCGCGGTCACTACGCCGATTCAGACCATAGGCCAGTTCGCCTACAGCGACAGCTTGTCCGACGAGCAGGTGTCCGCCGTCCTGGACGGTATCGTCAAGGGCCAGAACATTCAGGAGGCCGCATTTCCGGAAATGAAGGGTGCGGATATCCTCAAGGAAAGCTTGGCCGCAGCCGTGGCGGTAGGCGTTCCCCTGCATCGGGGTGCGGTCAAGTTCTACCAGACGCGCGGGTACGCGGTTCCGGACACCGTCATTCCTCCAGAAATGAAGGCCATGTAAAGCCTCGGGGAAGATGCCATGAATCAACACTCTGCTGCACAGACATCGGCTCGCGATGCTTTGGCCCCGGGCCAGGAGGCGGTCATGATGTCTGCCCCGGACGCTGACGTCCATTCAGTAGCCTCGAACACCACTTCCATGCGCGAAACGGTGGCCACTGGCATCGCCCTGCTGTTCGTAGCGTTCCATATCTACACGGCGGGCTTCGGCCAGTTTGCGCCACTGATCCAGCGCAGCGTCCACGTGGGCCTTGCCCTGGTTTTGGCGTACCTGAAATTCTGTGAGGTCAGGAAGGAGGGGGACCGTTGGGCGACGGCTGCCAACTTGGCGAACGGCCTTGCCGCTGTCCTCGCGCTCGCTTCGTGCGTGTACGTCATCGTCGAAGACGAGCGCCTCGCCACCGCCATATCGATCGTCGCGCAGCCGAGCGAGTTTCTCCTTGGGGGCGCGCTGCTGGTACTGGTTCTTGACAGCGCGCGGCGCACGACGGGTCCCATACTCCCTGTCCTTGCGCTGCTCATAATCGCCTACACGCTGTTCGGGCACTGGCTGCCGGGATCCTGGGGGCATTCGGAGATATCGCCGTCTTACCTCGTCGAGCACCTTTATCTGGGGATGGATGGCATCTGGGGAACGGTCACCGGCTTGTCTGCCGGCATGATCACGATTTTCATCATCTTCGGCTGCTTCCTGCTGGCGACCAACGCGACGGAAACCTTCATGAAGGTCTCGCTAATTGCTGCCGGCAGGTCGCCCGGCGGAGCCGCCAAAGTCTGCAACGTCGGAAGCGCGTTTTTCGGCATGATCAACGGAGCGGCGGTGGCCAACGTCGCGACCGTCGGCAACTTCACGATACCGGCCATGATCAGGCTCGGGTATCGACCCGCCTTCGCCGGCGCGGTCGAGGCGACCGCCTCCTCCGGGGGGCAGATCACGCCACCGGTCATGGGTGCGGGCGCATTCATCATGGCGGAAATGTTGAAGGTGCCCTACGCCACCGTGGCTCTGGCGGCCGTCATCCCCGCGTTCCTGTTCTACGTGTGCATCTGGGCGAGCATCGATGTCGAGGCGCGGCGCGAGAAGATGCGCGCCTTCGATGCCGCGGACATTCCGACATGGCGAGAAGTCCTCAACTGGCGCGAAGCCGTGCCGTTGATCGCCACGGTTGCCATACTGGTTGCGATCTTGTTTGGCGGCGGTTCGGCAACGCTTGCCGCGTTCTATGCGATCGTCGTGAACATCACGCTTTTCCTGGCGATCGGCTCATGGCGGCGCGCGGAAATCGGGGCGCGATTGAAGGCGATCCTGCAGGGAGCCAAGAATGGGGCCGTCAACACGGTCGACCTGGTATCGCTGTTGGTGTGCGCGCAGATCATCCTGTCGCTGATCGGCCTGACCGGAGTTGGCATCAAACTCAGCGAAGCGATCATGCTGGTCGGATCGGACGGCGGATTTCTCATCGTAGCGCTGCTTACCATGGTTGTAGCACTGGTGCTCGGCATGGGGATGCCGACGACGGCGTCCTATCTCCTGGCGGCTGCGGTCTGCGCGCCCGGTTTGATCAATATCGGACTGCCCTCTCTCTCCGCGCACTTCTTCATTTTTTACGGTGCCTTGTTGTCGGCCCTCACCCCGCCGGTGTGTACTGCCGTGTATGCCGCGGCGGTCATCACCAAGACGCATTGGTGGCCCGTGGCAGTCGAGAGCTTGAAGCTCGCAGTGATGAAGTTCGCATTGCCATTTTTCTTCCTGTATCGTCCGGAGGTGCTTCTGATGGGTTCGCCCGGGGCGATCGCGTGGGTCGTCGTCGTGGGCATTGCGGCGTCGCAATTGTTCGCAATCGGTACCGCAGGCTATTACCACAGGAGCGTAGGGTGGCCACTGCGGGTGATCTGCGTTGTGGGATCGGTCGGAATGATCTCCGGAAAATGGTATATGGATGCCTTTGGAATCGGGGTGTTGACGCTCTTCGTCGCTTGGCACCGTCTTTTCCCGCGATCGGGGCAGGGCCTAATTGACCGGGGCGGCTGCTGAAGAACACAACCTGAACCGGAACCACGATGTCCAGTAGCCGAGTGATTGATCTGCGTCTCATGGTGGGACTGCAGGCTCGGGCGCGCATTCGTACGATGCAACGCCTGGGCCGCCTCGCGAGTCCGGTTCGCTTGTGGGGAATCCGGCGCTGACCCGCCCCCAGCGAGTTTTGGCTTCCGTGAGTGTCGGCAGCTACCTGCTGGCCGGGGTCTGGCTGTTTGAGGTGCTATATATCTTCTTCGGCTTGCCGGCATTGCGCCACGCGAGTGGTATCGCCATCGCACTATTCGTCGGGGCGGCACTGCTTCGCGCGAGCGCTCACGTCCGAACCTTGTGCATTGCCCTGATGGCGGTTTCGGGCATATTGGCCGTGCTGTCGAAAAATTGGTGGGCGATCCCCCGCGGGATTGAGTCGTCGGCGATCTTCGGGGCGTTCCTGTCCGCGGCCTTGCTGATGCGCAAGACGGCGGAGGGGAGCTCCCGGACGGCGGCGGTGCGCGCGTCGCTGGAAGGCATGGGCCGCGGCCAGCGCGCCGGGTGGATGCTGTTGAGCAGCCATGCGCTTGGGGCGATCCTCAACGTTGGCGCCATCGCAATCCTCTCGCCGATGGTGCCACGCAAATTTTCCGCCAGCGTGTGCGCGGATATTGCCGAGAGCTCGGTACGCGGGGTGGGGCTCGCAATCATCTGGTCGCCATTCTTCGTCGCTACCGCCGTGGCCAGCCAGCTTGTACCCACGGTGCAGCCTTGGCAGAGCATGCCGGTGGCGCTCGTCTTGACGTTGGTCGGCTTCGTCGTCTCGTACCTAATGTTCAACCGGGGCCTCGGGCTGCGGACCGCATGGTCCCTCCTCGGGGCTACCAGACCGTTGGTAGTCCCGGTGCTGGTGACGGTTCTGGCGGTGACCGGCGTGGCGGCACTGACCCCGTTGCGGGGGCTCCAGGCGACCATTCTCGTCATCCCGTCGCTTTGTTTCGCTCTGCTCCTGATGCGTGGCAAGGGCGAGGCCAAGAGCGCTGCGGTCGGAACCTTTGGCAGCCTTGGACAGTTGTCCGATGAAATCATAGTGATCACGACCGCGATGACTCTCGGGTCCGTGCTGTCCGACACGTCCGTTGTGCTTGGATTTATTCCGCCGCCTGTATTGCTCGAGACATCGTCCGGCATCATCATCGGCGTCGGAATGGCGCTGATCGTTGCGGGCGGCTATATGGGATTGCATCCCATGATCACGGCTTCGGTCCTCGTTCCGGTGGCGTATGGGCTTCAATGGAAGATTTCCGACGTGGTAATCATGGAAACTGTGGTTGTGGCCTGGGCGCTGAGCGCCACCGTCTCGATGTTTACCCTGCCGGTGGTGGCGGGCGCGACTTTTTTTGGGGTTCCGGCGCGTCGCCTTGCCGTGGGGAACAACCTTCGCTTTGTGGTGGTGTACGGCATGTGCGCGGTTCTGCTGCTGACCATGCTTAACGGCATCTTGGAGGCATAGCATCGGCGGGTAGCGCTCAGGGCGGAGGGGCGACGTCCGATTGACGTCATGAAGACAGTTCACAAAATCGGCCGCGGATTGGGTAAATTCCGTCCTTCGGGAGAGAACCAACCGCAGGAGTCAGATATGGAGTTCAAGAGAATCGGCGTCGTCGGCGCCGGCACCATGGGCAACGGCATCGCCCAGGCCTTCGCCGTGGCGGGCTTCGAGGTGGTCATGACCGACGTGGCCGAGGCGGCGCTGGCGCGCGCCGTGGCCACCGTCTCGGGCAGCTTCGACCGCCTCATCAAGAAGGACAAGATGACGCCCGAGCAGAAGGCGGCGGCGCTGGCGCGCCTGCGCACGTCCACCGACCTCGCCGCACTCAAGGACAGCGAACTCATCGTCGAGGCGGCCACCGAGAATCTCGATCTCAAGCTGAAGATCTTCAGGCAGCTCGACGAACTGGCGCCGCCCCATGCAATCATCGCCAGCAATACCTCCTCGATCTCCATCACCAGGCTCGCCGCCGCCACCAAGCGGCCGGACCGGGTGATCGGCATGCACTTCTTCAACCCGGTGCCGCTGATGGCGCTGGTGGAGCTCATCCGCGGGCTGCAGACTTCCGACGAGACCTACGCGGCGGTCGAGGCAGCCTCGAAGAAGGTGGGCAAGACGCCGGTGCAGGTGAGGAACAGCGCCGGCTTCGTGGTGAACCGCATGCTCTGCCCCATGATCAACGAGGCCATCTTCGCCCTGGGCGAGGGCCTGGCCACGGCGGAGCAGATCGACGAGGCCATGAAGCTGGGCGCCAACCACCCCATCGGGCCGCTCGCCCTGTGCGACCTCATCGGCCTGGACGTGGAGCTGGCGGTGATGAATGTGCTGTTCGAGGGCTTCAAGGACCCGAAGTACCGGCCGGCGCCGCTGCTCGTGGAGATGGTCGAGGCGGGGTATCTCGGGCGCAAGACGGGGCGCGGGTTCTTCAGCTACTCGTAGGCGTTTGTCATCCCCGCGCACGCGGGGATCCAGTGACGTTTAGAGCCGCTGGGTTCCCGCTTTCGCGGGAACGACAGGCTTGTTACCGGAAGAACTCCTCCAGCCGCTCGAAGACCTGGTGGTCGGCGCAGTGGCGGC
>CAYZLI010000027.1:0-29099 GCA_964479195.1 uncultured Rhodocyclaceae bacterium | reverse complement strand
GCTCGGCCGCGACCCGGCGGTGGGCTCCAGCGTCATGATCACCGCCGTGACGGACAGCGGCGGCTTCTTCATCTTCCTCGGGCTGGCAACCCTGTTTCTGCTCTGAAAGCCCGGATCCCGGTCAGCGGCACAAAGATGGCCTGGGATTCGAGCATCACGCGCCGGGCGCGGGGCCGCTGCCGCTTCGCTTCCGGATCGTTCGGATCGTCGCAATAGAAGCGGGCGAGAATGTTGGTTCGATGGCAATCATGCCGCCCCGCCCCTTTTCCCCTTGACCAGGCTGGCGGCGTCGAACTCCGCAAGCGCCGCGGCTTGCCTCCGGGCTTGAGTTTGACGAGACCGTAGCCCGCCGCGGGATCGGAAGGCGTCACCCGCCGCCGCACCACCAGCCGGATGGTGCCACCCTCGTTCTAGCACGCCGCTTACCGGGTAAGCTAACGGCGATGAGCCTCAACTTGATGCTGGCGGTGGTGGTGGGCGTGGCCGCGCCCGTTGCGAAAGCCGAGGCCGCACGCGCCGCAAAAGTCAGCGCGGCGCGTGCGCTCCCAACGGGTCACCACTCGATCTTGTCGATATTGTCGAAGTCGATCGTGCCGTGCTCGGTATGGATCGCGCCCTGCTTGTCGTCGACGTCGATCGAACCGTGGTTGCGCCCGTCAACGATCTGCTGGCCGTCGATCTCCACCGTCCAGCCGCCGCCGTTCACCGAACCCGCCGGGCCGCCGCCAAGGTCGATCTCGATGACGTCCGTCCAGTTGCCGCCGCCGCCATCGACATTGCTGTCTCCGGACACATCGCCGAAGAGGAACAGATCGTTTCCGGCATCCCCATACAGCGCGTCGCTGCCTCCGCTGCCGTCGATCGTGTCGTTGCCCTGGTTGCCGTGGATCACGTCGTCACCGGCAGTGCCGCTCAAATTGTCGGCCTTGTTGCTGCCCTCCAGGGTGACCCCGGCCACATGCTGGTTTTCGGCATTGCCGCTGTTGCCCTGGCCGGAGTGCTCGCTGTTCTCGGCGTTGTTGTTGCCGCCGGAGTTGCCCGGGGCCTCCTGATCGCCGTTGCCGTGGCCGTTGTTGGCGTGGGCTGAGGCGGGCGTGGTGGCCGTCGGGGCCGTGGCCGGGCTGGTGGCTGACGTTGCAGTCGTGGCGGTGGTGGCGCTCGTCGCCGTCGTCGCGCTGGTCACGGTCGTCGGCGTGGTCGCGCTCGTAGCCGTCGTTGTGCTCGTCACGGTCGTGGGCGTCGTCGGGCTGGAGACATCGGCGCCGCCGCTGTTGCCCTGGCCGGAGTGCTCGCTGTTCTCGGCGTTGTTGTTGCCGCCGGAGTTGCCCGGGGCCTCCTGGTCGCCGTTGCCGTGGCCGTTGTTGGCGTGGGCCGTGGTGACGCTCGTCGCCGTCGTCGGGGTGGTCGCACTGGTGACCGTGGTCGGGCTGGTGGCACTGGTCACCGTGGTCGGCGTCGTCGCACTCGTTGCCGTCGTGGGCGCCGTCGGGCTGGAGACATCGGCGCCGCCGCTGTTGCCCTGGCCGGAGTGCTCGCTGTTCTCGGCGTTGTTGTTGCCGCCGGAATTGCCCGGAGCGTCCTGGTCGCCGTTGCCGTGGCCGTTGTTGGCGTGCGCCGTGGTTGCACTTGTGACCGTGGTCGGGCTGGTGGCTGACGTCGCGGTCGTCGCGGTGGTGGCGCTCGTCGCCGTCGTGGCGCTGGTCACGGTCGTGGGCGTGGTGGCGGTGGTGGCGGTGGTGGGCGTGGTGGCGCTGGGCGCATCGCCGCCGTCGTTGCCCTCCTGGCCGTTCTCCTCCGAGCCGGGCGCGTCATCGCCGTGGTTGCCGATGGCGTCCTCGTCTTCGTCGTCGCCATCCTTGCCGTCGTTCGGCCCGCCGCCGCCCTGGCCCGGGTTGCCGTCGTCCTCGCCGTCCTCGTTGTTGCCGTGGCCGTTGTTCTCATGTGACGTCGGCGTGGGCGGCGTGCCGGCACTTGGCGCCGTGGTCGGGCTGGTGACCGTGGTAACGCTTGTGGCGGTCGTGACTGTCGTCGCACTGGTCGGACTGGTGGGCGAGGTCGCACTCGTCACGGTCGTGGCCGAGGTCGGGGTGGTCGCACTAGTCACCGTGGTCGGGCTTGTCGGCGAGGTCGGCGAAGTGGCGCTCGTGACCGTCGTTGCACTGGTCGGCGTGGCGCCAGTAGGCGGTGTGGGGCCAGTGGCCGGCGTCGTGGCGCTCGTGGCCGTGGTCGCGCTGGTGGCCGTCGTAGCCGTGGTGGGCGTGTTGCCGGTCGGAGGCGTCGGGCCGGTGGCCGGCGTGGTCGCGCTGGTCGGCGTGGTGGTGCTCGTAACCGTAGTCGGACTGGTGACGGTGGTGACGGTGGTCGCGCTAGTGGCGGTCGTGGCGCTGGTCACTGTCGTCGGAGTGGTCGCGCTTGTCACGGTCGTGGCCGACGTGGGAGTGGTCGCACTGGTCACCGTGGTCGGGCTCGTTGCCGAGGCCGGCGACGTCGGCGAGGCGGGACTGGTCGCCGTGGTGGCACTGGTGACCGTCGTCGGGCTCGTGGCCGAGGTCGGGGTGGGCGCACTGGACACCGTGGTGGCGCTGGTCACGGTGGTCGGGCTTGTCGCCGAGGTCGGCGACGTGACGCTAGTGACGGTCGTGGCCGAGGTCGGAGTGGTGGCGCTGGTTACGGTCGTGGCCGTGGTTGCGCTGGTTGGCGTAGCGCCAGTGTGCGGCGTCGGGCCGGTCGCAGGCGTGGTCGCGCTCGTCGCACTGGTCACCGTGGTCGGGGTCGTCGCCGAAGTCGGGGACGTCGGCGAAGTGGCGCTCGTGACCGTCGTGGGCGTGGTCTGACTGGTCACACTGGTCACACTGGTCGCCGTCGTCGGGCTAGTGGCACTTGTGACCGTGGTCGCACTCGTGACGGTCGTTGCGCTTGTGACCGTCGTCGGCGTGGTCGCGCTCGTCACGGTCGTGGCGGACGTGGGGCTGGTCGCGCTGGTCACCGAGGTCGGGGACGTCGGCGAAGTGGCAGTCGTGGTCGTCGTCGCGCTGGTCGACGTGGTTGCGCTCGTCACGGTGGTGGCCGACGTCGGGGTGGTTGCACTGGTCACCGTGGTCGCGCTTGTCGCCGAGGTCGGCGACGTGGCGCTGGTTGCCGTCGTGGCACTCGTCGGCGTGGTGGCACTGGTGACGGTCGTCGGGCTAGTGGCCGTCGTGGCGGTGGTCGGGGTAGTGGCGCTCGTAACCGCTGTTGGGCTTGTCGCCGTCGTCGCACTGGTCACCGTGGTCGGGGACGTCGGCGAAGTGGAGCTTGTCGCCGTGGTGGCGCTCGTAACCGTAGTCGGACTGGTGGCGCTGGTCACCGTCGTCGGACTGGTGACCGTCGTGGCACTGGTCACAGTCGTCGGCGTCGTCGCACTCGTCGCGGTCGTGGCCGAGGTCGGGGTGGTCGCGCTGGTGGCCGTGGTCGCACTCGTCACCGTCGTAGCGGTGGTGGGCGAAGTCGGGCTGGTGACCGTTGTCTGACTAGTTGGCGTGGTCGCGCTCGTGACGGTGGTCGGACTGGTCGGGCTGGTTGGCGAGCTCGCCGTCGTAGCAGTCGTTGCGCTAGTCGGGCTCGTGGCACTGGTGGGCGACGTCGGGCTGGTGGCGGTGGTCGCGCTCGTCACGGTCGTCGGCGAAGTTGCACTCGTTACCGTGGTCACACTGGTCGGCGTAGTCGCGCTTGTGACGGTCGTGGGGCTGGTCGGCGTGGCGTGGTTGGTCGCCGTAGTCGGACTCGTGACTGTCGTCGCGCTGGTCACGGTCGTGGGCGTGGTCGGGGTCGTCAGGGCTTCGTCGGCTTGCGCAACCTCGCCGCTCCCGCCGCCACCCCGCCGCGCGCCGAACGTCGCCGCGCCCGCTTCGTTGCCGCCGCCGATGGGCGTCACTTCCTCCGGTGCCAGCGGGGCCGGGGCTTCGTCGTTTCCGCGGGATGCCGGTTCGAACGCCACTTCGGCGGCCGGCAGCGGCTGGGAGACCAGGGAGACCGGCTCCTGGTGCCCTTCGCTGTGGGTTTGCTGGGGCGGGACGACCACACCCTCGCCGCCCTGGTAGCGGGCTACGGCGATGGCTTCGTCGCGGATCGATCCTTCCTCAGTCCGGACCCTTTGCTGTTCTTCCCGGCTGCGGAGGTCGGTCTGGATATTCTCGTTGCCCGCTCCATCGACGCGTTCCGGCGGCGCGGTGTTGTCCTCCACCTTCCGGGTGTGCTGCTCCTCCTGCCGGCTGAGGACGGTCAGGTCGTCGAAAAGCTGGGCCTCCTGATCCGGGGCGCTCGGATTGGCCGATTCAGTTTGCTGATCTTGCGACGAATTGTTCGTATCCGCGGGCACGACCGGTCCTCCCAATGGCTTTTTTGTGCACGCTCATGCTAGGGACCCCCGGGCGGGGGCACCAGACGGCCAAAGGTTATAGGCGGCTACCGTTGGCCGGCTTCTCGCGGGGACGGCCGGCAGGAAGCGGGCGCCTTGGGCTTGCCGGCGCAGGCCGGTTCCTCGTGGCCGGCGTAATAACGAGCGTTTTCGTTGAGGGCCCGGGCCGCGTCGCCGATTTCCGGATCGCCGCAGATGCCGCGCGAGCCGCAGCGGGGATCGCGGATCCGCGGGTTGGAGAACATGGGCAGGCTGCTGCGGCCGTCCCCGCTGATTTCCCGCATCCAGCCTCCCACCATGATGTCGCCGAACTTGTTCGCCCCGGGTTTGCCGTCGCACCGGCCTTCGCCGTAGCCGTTGGCGTAGGGGGCGATGGCCGTCGTGTGGCCCCGCCCCGGCTGGCAGGCATCGACCGCATGGCCGTGGTTCAGTCCCATCAGGTGGCCGAGCTCATGGGCCAGGGTCTGGGCGCCGCAGGCAATGTGGATGGCGGCGAAGGCCCGGCGGGTCGAGGCGATCTCCGCCACCGTCTTGTTGACGGCATAGGCCCGGCCGCAGCCGGGTTTGCCGCGGATCAGGAGGTGGCCGACCACGGAGAAGGTGTAGTCGGCGCCGTACTCGGCGGCCTTGGCGAACATCCCGGCGAAGCCGTTTCGTTCGCCCTCCATGTCGCCGAGGATGGCCATGACGTCGACGCTGCCGATGGGGGAGAATTCGATGTCGACGATTTCCGCGATGAGATTCACCTCGCTGTTGCGGAAATAGGCATTCAGCTCGGCGACGTGGGTGGCGAGCTTTTCCGATGCCGCCTGCCGCTGCCCGGCCGATGCCCCCAGCGCCGCGTCGACGACAAAGCGCAGGCCTATCGTTTCGGCCCGCGCGGCAGCCGACAATACCGCCCAGAAGGCGGCGCCGAGCAGAAGCCGGACCATCAATGCTTGCGGGTGCGCCAGGCGACGAAATCGGCGATGGCCAGGGCGCGCTTGCGCCGCAGGCTTTCCTTGGGACGCTCCAGCATCACGCGGATTTCCTTGGCGAACTTGATGACGCCCATCAGCTCGATCCACCTCGGCAGGTCTTCCGTCTCTTCCGGGGTCAGCGGATTGCCGGCCGAATAGTGCTCGACGAAGGCGTCGAAGCGGTCGAAATCCGCAAGATGGATGTATTTCTCCGCCAGGGAAAACTCGAAGGCGCCGTCGATCACGTCGGCCATGCGAGGGCCGAAGAAGGCGTTGTTGAAGTCGAAGAAGCGCGCCTCGCCGGACGAGCCGGCGATGAAGTTCTTCGGCGTGACGTCGCCGTGGTTGTGCACGGATGGGCTGCGCGCAAACCAGGGGGCCCGGTTCTCGCCGGGGTAGCAACGGGCCGCCAGGGGGGTGAGCGCGGCGAAGGCCTGGGCGATCTCCGGGCTGAGATCCGTTCGCTTGCCTTGGCTCTCGAAAGCGGGCAGCCAGATCATGCAGGCGTCGTCGAACGGGAAGCTCGTTTCCAGGTCGAGGGGCTGTTCCATCTGCACCCGGTGGATGGCGGCCAGGGCGGCACCCACCTGTTCCAGGGGATACTCGGGGCGCTGCTGCACCGCGCCCGGAATGCGTTCGAACAACAGGGCGGGGAAGCCCTCGATGGCGGCACCGCCCCCCGGCCACGCCGGCACGATGCCGGCCGTGGGGATGCCGCGGGCCTTGAGCTGGTTGACGAGCTTTTCCTCATAGGCGGTGTGCTCGGCAATGCGGTCCCGGTGATAGTTGCCCGCGGCCTTGAACAGCTTGAGGACATAGTCGCCCGCGTCGGCGAAGACCTTGTAGAGGGCATTCTCCGTGGACACCTTCATTTTTTCGACCGCCGCGGCGTGATAGCCGTAGAGCTCGGTGAGCCGCCAGGCGATGCGCGCCTCTTCCTCGCCGTGATAGAGGACGCCGTCGCGGGCGCGGTCGTAGAACAGCCGCGCGCCGAACTTCTTGAGGAAGGCATCCTTTTCCTCGCGGAAACCGCGCGAGGGCAGATACACATAGGCATCCACCAGATGCTGGATGAATTCCACGTGGGGATGGCGTTCCTGCCAGTCTCCGCCACTGCCGGCCAGGGGAATCTGGGTGATGTGGTAGACGGCGCAATGGTTCGAGGCCTTGGGCAGGTGGCAATGCCAGAATCCGGGAATGTCGTCTTCGCGCCGGGGATCGATCTCGACCAGGATGTCGATGTCCGAACCCAGCTTGGCAAGCTTGCCGTGAATGAAGGGGACGCGGTAATGGCCCATGTCCCCGCGCAACGCCGAACCCATGAGGTAGATCTTGTCGACGGCCGCGCAGGCGGCCACGTCCCGCCGCAGGGCTTCCTCGATCTGCCGTCGCAGTGCCGCCTGAGCGCCGGCGGGAAGGGTCTCCTTGGCCGGCTTGACGAAGCCGAGCTGCAGGCCGTTCAGCAGGTTGCTCCAGGCCCGGTACAGCCTTTCCGCCTCCGCCTTGCCCGGCGCGGCGCCGGCCTTGTAGGGAAAAATGACCTGCCGGTTCGGCGCCGAATAGAGCCATGCCTGCGGATCGGTGTCCACGTTGTTCGCCTTGCCGGCCTTGACGGCGCAGTAAAGGTCGAGCACCTGGCACTTGAGCTCGTTGAGTTCATCGGCGTCGATGCTGGCGCCCTGCGCGGCGAGGTGGTCGACCAGCCGGCCGACGCTGCTCTGGCCGCGCAGGCGCCGGTAGTCCAGGGCGCTGCGCCGCCTCTCGGGGCGGGCGCGAACCAGCAGCCGCTCGCCGCGATAGCGCTTTTCCCCGGGCTCGGCGTCCTCGGCGGCAAAGCCGATGTAGTTGAAGATGTCGCGGATCTTAGGCGCGTGGTGCTGTGCGACGGCGATGGCGAGCACCTCGCCGGGGACGTTGCCGGCGTCCAGCGTGAAATCCACGTCGTTGGCTTCGAGCAGGGCGAGCACTTCGTCGTAGGTCGACGCATAGGGGCCGTCGATATCCAGCGAGGCGAACAAATGCGCGATCTGGCGGAACTCGTCCTTGTCGATGAGCAGCTTGCAGTTGCGGTAGTGGAAATGGTAGCCGTCGCCGCAGTCTTCCAGCGAGAAGCGCTGCGGGTGGTATTTCACCTCGTGCTTGAGGCGCGACTCCGTCCAGATGCGCACGTCTTCCTGGTTGGCGTTGGGCAGCCTGCCGTCCTGGTATTTCCTTTCCTCGATGACGGCCTGCAACTCGGCCGCCTGCTTGGCGAAGGCGGACGCCATGTCCTCGAATTCGCCGCGGCTCAACTCGACGCGCAAGTCGCGGTAGTGGACATGGATGTTCTCTTCCATGTCGAGGAAGAAATTGCGGTGGCGCGGCTTGCCGAGGATGTTGCCGCGGAAGAGGACTTTCTTGATGACGCCCATGGCCGGCCCTGCCCGTGCCTAGCGCTCGCGGAAGGAGCGGGATACGACGTCGATGACGGGCTTGGCCAGGTAGGACAGCAGGGTCTTCTCGCCGGTCATGATCTCCGCCTCCAGGCTCATGCCCGCCTGAAGCATGTAACGCCCCGGGTTGGGGCCGACATAGGGGTGCTCCAGGCTCACCCAGCCCCGATAGTAGGGTTTGTTGTCCTCCCCGGCGATGCTCGAGGCCGAGATGCGCTTCAGCTTGCCGCTGGCGTAGCCGAAGCGGGTGTAGTCGTAGCTCGTCACCCGCAGGTTCACCGCTTGCTCGACCCGGACATGGCCGATGTCCCTCGGCGCTATGCGGATCTCCGCCTCCAGGGGAGCCCGGTCGGGCACGACCTGCATCAGCAGCGCCCCCGGCTGGATTACCTGGCCGACCGTTTGCACCCGGAGATCCTGCACGTAGCCGCGGTGGGGGGCGCGGATCACCAGCCGGTCTACCCGCGCTTGCAGGCGCTGGATGGTCTCCTCGACCTCGGCCATTTCGGCGCGCACGGCACCCATTTCGTTCAGGGCGTCACGCCGCAGTTGATTGAACGTGTCGGCGCGCCGGCTCCTCACCTCGGCCAGCTCCTGCCGGTTGACGTTGATCTCCTCGCCCAGCCGTGCCACTTCGCCGTCGGCCGTCACCTTGGCGCGGCGCGTCTCCAGCAGCACGGTTCGGTTAACGAGGCGGCGCGACGCCAGATCCTCGCGCATGTGCGAGAGCTCCTCGGTGAGCCCTTGGTGCTCGCGAGCGGCGCTCAGGGATTTCTGCTGTTGCGACAGGCGGCGCGTGCGCTGATCGATCTGGTGATCGAGGATCGAGAGCGTCGAGTCGCGCGTCGCGACCTGGGTGCGATAGATCTCCAACTGATCCGCCAGCAGGTCGCCGTGCTCGCCCGCCAGCGGGGCGAGATCGGGCTGCCGCCCTTCGGCGAAGGCGCTGAGTCGCTCGGCGCGCAGCTTGAGCGCCACCAGGCGCGCTTCCATCTGGCGCAGATCGGCTGATGCCTGGCTGCCGTCGATGCGCAGCAGCACCTGCCCTTCCTCCACCAGCGTGCGCTCCTCGACGGGGATCTCCGCCACCACGCCGCCATCCAGGTGCTGGACGACCTTGATCTTGCCGACGGGAATGATTTCCCCCTGGGCCCGGGCGACCTCCTTGATTTGCGTCAGGCCGGCCCAGAGGAGGAAGACCAGGACGGTGATCGCCGCCATGACGAGCATGGGACGGACGAATCCGGGGACCAGCTCCTCCTCGATCTGGGCGGTTTCGGAGAGCAGGCGGCGTTCCCGCGCTCCCAGGGCAACGCCGCCCGGCTCGTCCTTGGGCACCTGCTTCAGCTTCGTGAATAGCATCATTTGCGTAGTCCCGACATGACTTTGTCCTTGACGCTGTCGAAGGGGCCGATGGCGGCGATCGCCCCGTGCTCCATGTAGATGACGGTATCGGCCAGGCGCATGTGGCCCGGGCGGTGGGAGACGATCAGCAGCGTGGAACGGCCGCGCAGCCATTCGATGCAGCGCAGCAACGCCGCTTCGCCGGCCTCGTCCAGGCCGGTGCCCGGCTCGTCCAGCAGGACGACGCTCGCGGGCTTGAGCAGTGTGCGCGCGAGCGCGAGGCGCTGCCGGAAGCCATTCGGCAATTGCTCGGAGCGGCTGTTGGAAATGCGCGTCTCCAGGCCCTGGGGCAGGGCTTCGACATCGGCGGCGAGGCCGGCCATTTCGACGGCCCAGCGGAGCTCGGCCTCGCTGGCCGACGGATGCACCAGGCGCAGGTTCTGGGCCACGGTGCCGTAGAACAGCTCGCAGTTCTGCGGCATGTAGCTCAGGCGCGCGCGCAGGTCGGCGACGGTGAGCTGGCGGATATCCAGGCTGTCGAGGCGGACCGTGCCCGCCTGGGGCACGAAGGTGCGGGAGACGAGTTTGAGGAGCGTAGACTTTCCGGAGCCGTTGGCGCCGGTGACGACCGCCACCTGTCCCGGGGATACGGCGAAGCTGATGCCGAGCAGGGCCGGGTCGGCGTCGTTGGCGTAGCGGAAGGACACGCGGGAAAAGCTGAGCGCCCCCTCGAAGGGCGGGCGGATGGTCTGGCGCACCCCGCCGTCGCGCTCGGCGGGCAGGCGCATCAGATTCTCGATCTGGCGCATGCTGGAGCGGATCTTGACGAACGAGGTGGCGGCGACGAAGAAGTTCTGCATGGGCCCGGTGATGCGCCAGACCAGCATCATGGTGGCGATCATGGCGCCGCCGGTCAGTTCGCCCTGGATCGTGGCGAAGGCGGAGACGGCCAAGGCCGCCAGTCCCGTCGCCGTGCCCAGCACCTGGGCGGCGCCGGCGATCCGGGCATGAAGCTGCTGGTCGCGGAAGCCGGCCATGACGGCCTTGCCGCTCAGCTCGCGGAAGCGCTCCAGCCAGAGCTCGCGGCAGCCGGCACCGCGGATGGCGCGCATCTGCGTGATGGCCTCGTTGAGGAACTCCCAGCGCGCGTTGGCGGCCAGGGAGGAGCGGGAAACGGCCCGCTCGCTCGGGCCCCGTATCCCCCAGGCCAGCAGGAAAAAGGCCAGGCCGGCCGCGAGGATCACCAGCAAGGCCCAGGGGTTGAGCAGCGCGACGGCGACGACGATGACGAGGTTGGCCGGCAGGTCGAAGGCGATGATGGTCAGGGGGCCGAGGAAAAAGTCGCGCAGGCTCTCGAAGTTGCGCAGCCGCGCGACTTGGCGGTTGACCGGGGCGCTTCCGGTGGAGGCCGCGGGCAGGCTGATGATGCGGCGGAAGATGCTGGTGCCGAGGATGTACTCGGTACGCCCGCCGATGTGGGCAATCACCCGGCTCTTGAGGCGGCGCAGCAGGAAATCGAGGGCGAGGGCGAGGGCCGCGCCGAGCAGCAGATAGGCCTGCATCGCCAGGTCGCCCGTGGGCAGGACGTGGTCGTAGGTCGATTTCACGAACAGGGGCGGCGCCAGGGCGAGCAGGGTGCTGAACACGGTGAGCGCGAAGGCGAGGGCGATATGGCGCCGGAAGCGCAGGAAGAGGCTACCGAACCAGCTCACGCCGGCCCGGGCCTCGCTGGCGGAGTGCTCCTGGGGCTGGAACAGATAGAACTCGCCCGGCTGCGGCGTGGCCGTGATGATCGTCTCCCCGCCGCTGCCGGCGTCGAAGCAGCGCAGCCGGCCTTCGGGCAGGGCTTCGAGGATCACCTTGGCCGGCTGATCCGCCGGGACGAACAGGCAGGGCATGAGGCGCCGGTCGAGCCGCTCCAGGCTGCCGCCGAAACGGCGGGGCAACAGGCGGAGGTTGGCCATCACGGCGCAAAGATCGGACAGATCGAGGCGATGCAGCACGTGGGGCATGGCTTCCGCCAGTTCCCGGGCGCGCCCGTCCCAGCGCAAGGCCGCCAGCAGCGGCGGCAGGCACCTGGAGAAATCCGATTCCTCCTTGCAGGACTGGCGGACGATAGTCGCCAATTCGTCCGCCTGTTCCGGCCGCTGCGGCAGGAGCGCGGGAGGGGTGTCGGCGGCGCCGGAGGCCGTCGCCTCTTCGCTGGCTTCGGCGAGCCGGCCTGCCGAGAGCGTGAGGACCCGGTCCGCGAGGCTGAAGAGCGAAGGACGGGGCGTGACGAGAATGAGTGTGCACGTGCCTTTGCGTTGCGCCAGGTAGTCGCGCAGCCGCTGGTCGCCGGTCAGGTCGAGGGAAACGTTGGCTTCGTCGAAGAGAATGACGCTGGGGTTGTGCGCCAGGCCGCGGACGATGGAAATGAGTTGGCGCACCCCGGCCGGCAGGGTTTCCGCGTTGCCTTCCCCAAGGGGCGTTTCATAGCCGAGTTTCATGCCGGCGACGATGCGGTCCAGGCCCAGCTGCCGGGCGATGTCGAGCGCCGCCTGGTTCAGGCGTTTATCGAACATCGTCATGTTCTCGAGGATGGTGCCGGCGACGAGGCTGCCGGTCTGGGACAGCAGGGCGATCTGCCGCTGCACGCTGTCGGCGTTGAACTCGTCCAGGCGGCGGCCATCGATGAGCACCGAGCCCGATTCGGGCTGCTCCATCCCGTTGATCAGGGACAATAGGCTCGTCTTGCCGCTGCCGCTGCCGCCCCGAATGGCGACGCACTCGCCGGCGCGCACCCGCAGGGAAAGCTCGCGGAAGAAAGGCACGCCGCCCTCGCGCCCGAGGGTTATCCCTTGCAGCTCCATCCCCTCGCGCACGGGGGGCAGATCGGGCTTCGTCCGGTCGTCGGCGCAGGGCATGTCGGCGATTTCCTTCAGGCGGGCCCGGGCCGAGACGAAGGCCTGGTAGCGCAGCCAGATGGTGAGGCTGCGCCGCAGCGGCTGCAGGGAACGCACCGAGAGAAGCATGCAGGCGGCCAGGCCGCCCGGGGTCATGTGGCCGGAGAGCACGCTCCAGGCGCCGGCGAAGACGACCCCCACCACCATGACTTGGGAGAACAGCATGCCGGTGGCCGCGGCCATGGCGCTGCCGTAGGCAAGCGTCTCGCTCATCTGCGCATTGGCGGCCTGCAGGCGCTCGTAGCGGCGCTCCATCTGCGCTTCCATGGTGAGGGTCTTCACCGAGTGGATGCCGGAGAGCACCTCGAACAGGAAATTGATGCGCCGGTCGTCCATGACGTGCCGCCGCTCGACCTGGCGCCGCAGCCACTCGCCGAAGCGGCTGATGACATAGGCGAAGATCGCCAGGAGCGCGATGGGCACCAGCACCACCCAGCCGCCGATGATGTAGATCACGGCGAGGAAAACCAGGGCGAAGGGCAGGTCGAAGAGGACGAGCAGGGCCTGGCCCGAGTAGAACTCGGCGACCTTGGCCGCGGCGGCAACGCGCTCGGCATGGACGCCGGGCTCCTCGCGCTGCAGCCGCCGCAGCGGCACGCGCATCAGGCGGGCAAGGGACCTCACGCTGGCGGCGTGTTCGAAGCGGGCGCCCAGCCAGCCGGTGACGAGGCCATTCACCGCCCGCAGCAACTCTTCGAGAACGAGGGCCGCGAGCACCCCGATCGCTAGGAATACCAGCGTCTCCAGGGACTGGTTGGCCACCACCCGGTCCATGACCTGCAGGATGGCCAGGGGCAGGGCCAGGCCAATCAGGTTGTAGAGCAGCGCGGCCAGCCCGAGCCCCGGCAGGACGCGCCGCAGGTCCGGCGAGCGGAACACGTCCGCGAGCGGGCTGCCCGCTGCCGTGCGCGGCTCGGGCACGGAGAAGAGCTTGCCGAGGGAGAAAGAAATATTCATTCCACTTGGGCCTGGGTTACCGCCTGGCGCAGCAGCGGGTGGGTGAAGCTCAGGCGGCCCCGGTCGTCGCGTCTCAGCACGCCGCAGGCGATCGCCTGCTCGGCGGCCAGCCGCACGGCGCCGGGCGTCTCGCTCAGCTCCTTGGCCAGTTCGGCCACCCCGACCGGGGCCGCTGCCCGCGCCACTTGCCGCAGCAGGAAGCGATCGAGGCCGAAGCCATCCATGCGCGCGCCGATGACCACCCGTAGCGGCAGGGGCAGGGAATCGTCCCCGCGATGGCGGGCGAGTTCGACGGCGAAAAGGGGGACGCCGGCGGCGCTGCGTGCCATGGTTGTGGGGTCGCGCGGCTTGTCCGCCCGGTCGGTGGCCTGGACCACCAGCCGCTCGGTGGCGCTTTGGGGAAGCCGGCCGAGCCGCAGGGTTTCGGCCATGACCCCGGTCTCCGGCAGGCGGCGGCCGGCGAGCAGGACGAGCTTGCCCTCGGCGCGCGCCGCTTGCCGCGTGAGCCGCGCCAGGTCGGCGGGTGCGAGCAAGTGGCAGTCGTCCACGATGACGGCTTGCGGCCGCCATAAGGGAACGGCGGCCAGAGTGGCGAGGACGGCATCGAGGCTTGTCGGCATGCCATAGGGCAGGGAATACAGGTGCGAGCCGCGCCCGTCGGGCAGGCAGACATAGTGATGCACCCCGCCGCCGAACTCGATGCAGCGGGCGGCGGCGTGGCGGCACAGGCGCGACTTGCCCATGCCGGTCTCGCCCTCCAGATAGACGAGCCGACCCGGACCATGGGCGTCGTGGGCCAGCAGGGCGTCCAGGCGCGCCAATTCCTGGTCGCGCCCGATGGGTGCGGACTCGCCGGGCCCGGCTTTCCAGGGAAGCCAGTCGAGCGCGGTAAAGCGCAGCGCGGGGGCCGCGGGAACCGGGGCGTAGGGACTTTGCGCCCGCATGAGGTCCTGCGCCGCCGGACCCAAGACGAGTTCGCCGGGCTTCGCCCCATGCGCCAGTTCCCGGGCCTGGGCAATGGCCATGCTGGCGATGGCCTCGCCGGACCAGCCGCCGTGGCGGTTCATGCTGGCGATGGCCAGGCCGGCGGTCAATCCACCCTGCAGGGCGCCGACGAGCGTTTTGTCCTGGGCCGCCAGGGCGCTGAAGGCCGCGTAGGCCGCCCGCAGCGCCAGGAAGAGGTCATGGGTGCTGGCCCGCTGGATGCCGAAGATCTGGTCGCCGGCATGGCCTTTGCGAGCCAGAAACAGGGCATCGTGATCGAAGGCATAGGCCGCCAGGGTCTGCTGGAGCAGGCGCCCGGCCGCCTCCGAGGCCGACTCCGGCAAGACGATGCTCAGGACCACGCAGGGGCGGCGTTCCAGCAGGCCCTCGCCCGCCAGCAGAGGCGCCCGCTCCCGGTTCTCCGCCGCGGGCAGCTCCAAGCCGCGGGAAACGGCCATGGCGCGGTTGCGCACCTTGAGTTTCTTGAACAAGGCGACGACGTGCTGCTTGACCGTGCCCAGGCCTATGCCCAGTTCGTTGGCGATTTCCTTGTTGACCTTGCCCGCCCGCAGGAGATCGAGAATCTGGCGCTGGCGCAGGGTGAGCTCGGGCCATTCCTCCCGGGCGGGAAAAGGCGATTCCCCTCGCAAGGGAACCGGATCGCGCTGCAGGATGCTCGCCTCTTCCATGCTATTGCGCCGACGGGGCGGGCCGGCCGGCCGCGTCCAGGACGATGGGCACCGGCACCGCGTAGATCTTCTCGCGGCCGCGGACAGCCTTGGCCTCCCGGGCCGCCTGGTCATGGTTCGCGTAGGTGCCGCTGCGCACCGTGAACTTGATGCGTCCCTGGCCGGCCCGGACCGGGTAGACATAAGTCTCGTATCCCTTGTGCGCCCAGGCCGCGGCGGCGGCATCGGCATCGGCGCGATTGGGCAGGGTGTCCAGCTGCACCGCGTAACCGAGCTGCGCGGCCGGCGCCGCGCCCGGGACCGGTTTCAGCTGCGCCGCCGCGTCCGGGACCGGTTTCCCCTGCGGTAGCGGGATCTCCACCACCGGCGCGCTGGTGGCGGGCGGGCTTTCCGCCGCGAGGGCGGCCGGCGGGGGCGGCGGCGCATCGCCCTTGTTGTCCGCGCTTGCGGCTGGGACTGCCTGAGTGCGGCCTGGCACGGGGGCAGGCTCCGGCGCCGGGTTGCCTTGCCGCGGCGGCTCGGCCAGGAACTCGCGGAAGGCTTCCGCCCGCGAGGAAACGACCCGGCAGCGCTGCAACTGCGCGGTCAATTGGCCGCAAAAGGATTCGGCCGCCTCGGCAGTCGGGAAGTGGGCGACGAAGAGCCGATACCAGGCGGCCCGCTCCTGCTCCCCGCTGGCCACGCGGCCCTGCAGGCGCGGCAAGAGCATGCGGCCGGCCATCAGTTGCGGGAAGCGCTGGTTCAGGTCGCGCCAGGCGTGGGCGATGCCGGCACGGTCGTGCAGTCCGATGATCTCCACCAGCCAGTAGTCTTCATCGTCTCCCGGTCCCGGTTCGTACCAAGGGCTGACGGGCTTCCCGGCCGCCTGGGGACCAGGCATTCCGCCGGCAGCCTCGCCTTGCGCCCGCGGGCCCGCGTCGGGCAGCGTCCCTCCTTGCGGTAGGCCGCCGCCCAGGGCGCCGAACAGGTTGACCAGCCCCTTGAGCCGCTCCATGCGGATGCGATAGAGCTCATCCAGGTTGCGGTGGTAGGTGCGTTCGGTATCGAGCAGCGTCAGGTAGTCGATGGCGCCGGCGCCGTAGGCCTCCATGCTGAGCTCCCAGGCCCGGCGCGACGCGTCCGTGGCGGCCTGCTGCGCCTCCAGGCGCTTGCCGTTCATCTGGACGGCGGCGATGGCGTCTTCCGTTTCCCGGATGGCCCCATAGAGCACCCGCACGTAGGTCTCCACCAGCTCCTCGTGCAAGGCGCGGGCGAAGACCACCTCGTTGGCGCGCTTGCCGTGGTCGAAGATGGTGGCGGAAAGGTTGGCTATGGCGCTCCAGAAAAGGTTGTAGGGCTGGAAGAGCCGGGAGAAGACCAGGCTGCCGTAGCCGACCTGGGCCGTGAGGTCGAGGGGCGGCAGCAGGCGCGTGCGCGCCACGTCGATGTCGGCGTCCGCCGCCAGCAGCCGTGCCTCCACGACGCGCACGTCCGGGCGGCGCAGCAGCAGGTTGGCGGGCACCGCCGGCAGCGCGCCGGGGAACAGCAGGGAATCGAGTCCCAGGTCGGACAGCGCCAGGGAGACGGGCGCGACGCCGAGGAGCTGCGCCAGGGCATTGGCCACGTTTTCCCGCTGCAGCTCGAGGGCCGGGATGGTCGCGCGCACGGCGTGCACGGCGGCGCGCTGCTGCTCCAGGTCGGTCGCCGTGGCGTCGCCTATTTCCATGCGCTCCTTCACAGAATCGAGCATGCCGGTGAGCACCGTCTCCGTTTCCCGGGCGACGCGCACGCGGTCGTTGAGGGAGAGGTATTCGATGTACAGGGAAACGGCGTTGGCGATCAGGGTGCGCCGGGTGTCGTCGCGCTGATAGGTCGAGCGCCATAGCTGCAGCTCGGCGGATTCGGCCATGGAGCGGCGCTCGCCCCAGATGTCGGCGCGCCAGTCGCCGCGCAGGCTCAACTGGTAAGTGCGGCGCGATTCGATGTCGCCGCCCGGGGGCACGGAGCCGACGCCGTCCTTGGGCGCCTCGGCCTTGGCCTGGAAGGGGGCGCTCACCACGGGCAGCTCGTCGGCTACGGCCTGGTCCGCCCGCGCCTTGGCCTGGACGATGCGCAGGGTGGCGATGCGCAGATCGGCGTTGTTGGCGATGGCCCGGTCCACGAGGGCGTTGAGCTCCGGGCTGGCCAGGACGCGCCACCATTCGGCCAATTGGGCCTCGGCGAGCACCTCCGGCTTCGCCGCTTCCTCCTTGGCAGGCCGTTCCGGCGCGCCCGCTTCCGGCGGCGACAGGGCGCGCTTGAACTGGGCGGGCACCGGGACGGTGGGCACCTCATAGCGGTCACGCTTGGCGGCACAACCCGTAATCATGACGATGGCGATAGCGAGGGTGAGCGGGCGCAGGCGGCTCAACGGAAGTCCCCTTGGAGGAACTTCATGGGGTCGAGGCGCCACTTCTCCGGCAGCTCGTGGCCGAGGATGCGGTCGGCGCCGCCGTGCCCGAGGGAGCGGGAGAGGTCGATGTCCTCGGGGTCCAGGTGGCTGCCGCGCCGGGTGTCGTAGAAGGCGCGCACCAGGGGCTGCAGCAGGTTGCGCTCGCGCTGCTCCACCACCACGGCCAGGCGCCCGCTTTCCAGGAGGACCAGGGTGCCCACGGGGTAGATGCCCACCGTCCGCGTGAAGGCATGGACCAGTTCCGGCTTGAAATGGAACTTGCTCCACTCGAAGATCTTGCGCAGGGCGGCGGTGGGGGCCAGGGCCTTGTGATAGACCCGGTCCGAGGTGATGGCGTCGTAGACGTCCACGATGGCCGCCATCTGCCCGTAGAAGGAGATCTCCTCCCCCCGCAGCCGCTGCGGGTAGCCGCTGCCGTCGTAGCGCTCATGGTGCTGCACCGCCACGTCGAGGGCGATGCCGGAGATCCCCGGCGTGGTCTGGAGGATGGCGCGGCCCGCGACGACGTGGTGGCGCATGATGGCGAGCTCCTCGTCGCTGAGCCTTCCCGGCTTGTTGAGCACCTCGTCCGGCATGCGCATCTTGCCCGCGTCGTGAAGCAGGCCGCCGATGCCGGCTTCATGGATGGCCGATGCCGCCAGCCCCAGACCGCGGGAGAAGGCCACCATCAGGGCGCAGACGCCCACCGAATGCTCGAAGGTGTAGCCGTCCTTGCTCTTGATGCGGGTGAGCGAGAGCAGCGCCCCGCTGTTGCAGAGGATGGAGGCGGTGATCTTGCTCACCATCGGCTCCACCCGCTCCACGTCCACCTGCTTGCCCAGGCGCACGTCGTGCAGGAGGTTGCGGACGAGCCGGTTGGCTTCCGCATGCACCTTGCGCGCCCGCGCCAGCTCCTCGCGGGCGGAGATGCGCGCCGGCCCGGCCGCCTGCCCGGCGAGCCGGCGCATCTCCTCATGCACTTCGGCGGCCACCTCCTCCCGGGTGGGGGCGTCGCTGGCGTCGAGGCCGAGCGCCGTGTCGATATAGACTTCGCGCAGGCCGGCCTCGGCGATGCTTTCGATTTCCTGGTCCGAGCGCAGCGCGAAGCGCGGGCGCAGGAACGGGTGGTCCATCCAGCCGCAATTCAGGTCGTGGATGAACATCCCGGGCTTGAGCCCGTCGACGGGGACTTTCTTGATCACCATAGGCTCGGCGCGTGGAGCGCCACTGCATTACATGTAATTGCCAGGCAGGGTATCAACTGGACAGTATTCAAGGCTGTCGAAGCCTTTCCGAGCCTGTCGTAAGCTGTCAGGTGGGCTTTGGCCACCACACACGGCCAGGCCACCATCCGTGCGGCGTTTGCTTTTATCCCAGACGCGTATCTATTCTACGATAATCGTATAGACTGGTCAAAGGCGATCTACGAATATCGCAGGATGCGAGCGAAGCAACCTGTTTCGGTGTTCGGCCGGCGCCTGCGAGAGGCGCGCGAGCGCATGCGAATGCCACAGGACCGCCTGGGTGTTCGAATCGGGCTGGACGAGGGCTCGGCGAGCGCGCGAATCAGCCGCTACGAGAGCGGGATCCACGAGCCGCCGTTCGGGACAGCCGAGCGTTTGGCCAAGGTCCTGGGTGTCCCCACGGCCTTCCTCTATTGCGCCGACGACGATCTGGCAGGGGTATTGCTTGGATGGGCCAGACTTTCCAAGCCCGAGAAAAAGCGCGTCCGGACGTTTGTCGACTCACTGGTCGAGCCGCTGGAGACGGCCGGTCGTTGAGCGTCCGGCAGCACGCAGGACGTCGGCCGATGGCATAATCGGCCGATGCCGCCGCGGTGTCTTCTCGTCCTCTTGCTGCTTTGCGCCCTGCCGGCGAGGAGCGCTACGCTGCTCCTGGAAGCGCCGACGCAGTCCGCGTCCCTGGCAAGCCACCTGGAGGCGCTGGAAGACCCGGCCCGGGCGCTGACCCTGGATGACATCCGGCAGGCGCCGGCCGCGGCGCGCTTCCGCCCGGTGGCGACGGAAGGGGTGGAGGTCAACTTCGGCTATTCCGCTTCCGCCTACTGGCTGCGCCTGCCCCTGGCGGTGGCGCCCGGGGCGGCGGGGGAATGGCTGCTGGAGATTGCCTTTCCCTCCCTGGACGGGGTGGAAGTCTTCCCGCCCGGGGCCGGCGAGCGGCTGGCGGCCGGCGATCTGCAGCCCTTTTCCGCGCGCCCCTATGCCCACCGCAACCTGGTCTTTCCCCTCAGCCTGCAGCCCGGCGCGGAGCAGTTCCTCTATCTGCGGGTCGTCTCCGGCGGCAGCCTGACCGTGCCGGCCACCCTGTGGCGGCCCCGGGCCTTGCAGCAGCACGATCAGCGCAATTACGCCCTGCTGAGCGTCTATTACGGCATACTGCTGGCGCTCCTGCTCTACAACCTGCTGCTCTATGCGTCGCTGCGCGAGCGGGTCTATCTGGAATATGTCTGTTTCGTCCTGGCCATGGCGGTGGGCCAGGCTTCCCTCAACGGCTTCGGCAACCAGTTCCTGTGGCCGGACTGGCCCGCTTGGGGCAACGTCGCCCTGCCCTCCGGCATGTCGGCCACGGGCCTCTTCGGCGCGCTCTTCACCCGCAGCTTCCTGGACACGGCCCGCGGCTTCCGCGTTCTCGACCGCATCATCCTGGCGCTGGCGGCGGCCTTCGCCTTCTCCGCCCTGTCGCCCCTCGTTTTCAGCTACCGCTTCGCGGCGATCTTCACTTCGCTCACCGGGCTCGCCTTCTCCGCGGTGGCCGTGGCCGGGGGCCTGCTCTGCCTGCGGCGCCGCATGCCCGGCGCCCGCTACTTCCTGCTCGCCTGGACCATCCTCCTGGTGGGCGTGGGCATCCTGGCCATGCGCAACCTGAGCTGGCTACCGACGACGCCGCTGACCTCCTATGCCATGCAGATCGGCTCGGCCGTGGAGATGCTGCTGCTGTCCTTCGCCCTGGCCGACCGCATCCAGGTCATGCGGGCGGAGAAGGACGTGGCCCAGGGCGAAGCCCTCGCCGCCAAGCAGGCGATGGTGGAATCCCTGCAACGCTCGGAACGGGAGCTGGAGCTGCGCGTGGAGGCCCTGGAGCGGGCCGAGCGGGCCGAACGCACCGCGGCCGAGGAGCAGGCGAAGCGCCGCGAGCAGGCCGAGTTCCTGTCCATGGTCTCCCACGAGCTGAAGACGCCCCTGGCGGTCATCGACAGCGCCGTGCAGGCGCTGGGCTACCGGCGGGGGGACGGAGACGCCGACGCGGCCCGCCGCCACGGGCGCATCCGCCAGGCGGTGGCGCAGCTGAACCGCCTGCTGGAGCAGGCCCTGTCCCGGGAGCGGGGCGAGGGCGCGCCCATGGCGCCGCGCCTGGCCCCCATTCCCGTGGAGCAACTGATGGAAGATGCCGCCTCCTCGGCCGCCGCCCCGGCGCACCGGCTGGAGATCGGGGCCCAGCCCGGCGCGGTGTGCACGGGGGACCGGACCCTGCTGCGCGTGGCCCTGGGCAACCTGATCGACAACGCCCTCAAGTACGCCCCGCCCGGCACGCCGATCAGCGTCCATGCCGAGGCAGCGCGCCGCGAGGAGCGGCCCGGCGTCCTCTTCACGGAGGAAAACGCCGTGGCCGGCCTGCCGGCCGAGGCCGCGCCGCACATGTTCGAGAAATACTGGCGCGGCCCGAACAGCCAGGGCAAGGAGGGGGTGGGCCTGGGGCTGTATCTCGTGCGGGCCATCGCCCGGGCCCACGGCGGGGAGGCGGAATGCCGCCTGGATGGCGGCCGGGTGCGGTTCTCCATCTGGATTCCGCAGCAGGCGGCGGCATGAGCAGGGAGCAGGGGCCCCGCGTGGCCGCAGGCCTCCTGCGCTGGCTGGCGCTCCTGCTGCTCCTCGGGCACATCGGCGCGGCGGCAGCCGCGGAGGTTCTCCTCCTGCACGCGGGCGAGGAGCGGCGCGCGCTGGCGGGCAGCGTCAGTGTCCTCGCCGACCCGTCGGGCACGAAGAGCATCGCCGAGGTGAGCGCCCTGGATCCGGCGCGCTTCCGCGTGCTGGAGCGCAGCTTCAGCGCCGGCTACACGCGGGCGGCCCACTGGTTCCGCTTCACCCTGCGGCGGGAGGCCGAGGCGCCCCCGCGCTGGCTGCTGGAGATCCAACCGGCCTACCTGGACGACCTGCGCCTGTACGAGCCCGATCCCGCCAGTTCCGGCGGTTTCCGCGAGCGGCGCGCCGGCGACCGGCTGCCCTTCGCCAGCCGGGACGAGGCCCACCGGGCCTTCGTGTTCAACCTGGGCTTGCCCGACGAACAGCCGCGCACCTATTTCCTGCGGCTGCAAACGACGACCACCTCGGTGGCGCAGATGACGGTGTGGTCGCCCCCGGCCTTCGCGCGGGCGAGCCGCGGCGAATACCTGTTCTGGGGCGTCTTCTACGGCGCCCTGGCCATGATCCTGGCCTACGGGCTGATCCACTGGCGCCAGTTCCGCGAGCGGTTCTACGTGTATTTTCTCTTCCACGTCCTGACGACCTTGGTGGCGGCTCTGGCCAACAGCGGCTTTGCCGCCCAGTTTCTGTTGCCCGATGCGCCGGTTTTCGTCGATTTCTTCGCCCGCGCCGGGCAAAGCCTGGTCCTCATCTTCTCCACCCTGTTCTTCCTGGCATTCCTGGAGGTCCGCCGCTACGGCCCCCGGCTGTTCTACGTTTATGTCACGGTCATCGGTCTGGCCGTTCTCGGCCTCGCAGCCGCGCTGGCCGGCTACCATCCGGAGATGGCGCCCGTGACGACGCTGGCCGCACTGGTGATCATTCCCCTCAGCCTCTATTACGCCTTTCGCACCATGCGCCTCGGCCTGCTGGGTAGCCGCGCCGTTTTCTGGGGCTACCTCTGGTATTGCGGCGTGGCCGTGGCGACCCTGCTCGCCTTCCTCGGCGTGCTGCCCGGCGACGCCCTCATCCTCGCCGGCTGGCAGTTCGGGGCGCTGGGCAACATCATCTTCCTCCAGCATGGCGTGCTCTCCCGCCTGGGCCATGCGGAGCGGGAGCGGGAGGCGGCCCTGGAGCGGGCGCGGCGGGCCGAGGAGGTGGCCTTCGAGGAGCGGATCCGCCGCCGGCAGCAGGCCCAATTCCTGACCACGGTGGCCCACGAGTTGAAGACGCCCCTGGCGGTGATCGACAGCGCGGTCCAGGCGCTGGGCTACCAGCAAGGGAGCGAGGATGCCGGTGCGGCCCGCCGCCATGAGCGTATCCGCCAGGCGGTCGCCCGGCTCAACAAACTGGTGGAGAAGGCCCTGTCCCGCGGGCGGGACGACGAGGCGCCCATGGCGCCGCGCCTGGCCCCCGTTGCCGCGGAGGAGCTGATGGAAGATGCGGCCGCCTCGGCGCCCGGGGCGGCGCAGCGGCTGGAAATCGAGAGCGATCCGGGACAGGTGTGCCTGGCGGACCAGGCGCTCATGCGCATTGCCCTGGGCAACCTGATCGACAACGCCCTCAAGTACGCCCCGCCGGGAACACCGATCCGCCTGGCATCCTTGGCGCAGAGCCGCGAGAACCGGTCCGGCACCCTCTTTACGGTGGAAAACGCCGTTGCCGGCCTGCCGGCCGAAGCGGCGGAGCGCTTGTTCGAGAAGCATTGGCGCGGCCCCAACAGCGAAGGCACGGAAGGCGCGGGCCTGGGGCTGCACACGGTGCGCAGCATCGCCCAGGCCCACGGCGGGGAAGCGGAATGCCGTCTGGCGCCCGGCCGGGCCCGGTTCTCCATCTGGATTCCACAACAAGGGGTGCGCAGCCCATCATGATCCGAGTCGTCGTCGTCGAGGACCATCCCGATCTGCTGGAGGACGTGGTGTTCGGCTTGAATGCCGAAGGGCTGGAGGTCCGGGGGGCGGCGGATGGCCGCCGGCTCGACGCCTTGTGCGCGCAGGGCATGCCGGATGTCCTCGTGCTGGACCTCATGCTGCCCGGCGAGGACGGCATGGCCATCGCCCGGCGCATGCGGGCCCGCGGGGAAATCGGCATCGTCATGTTGACGGCGCGGGGCCAGATCGAGGACCGGGTGGCCGGCCTGGAGCTGGCGGATGCCTATCTGGTGAAGCCCGTGGACCTGCGCGAGCTGGCGGCCGTGGTGCGTAGCGTCCACCGGCGCCTGCGGGGGGCCGCAGGCGAGGCGCCCTGGATCCTGCGGGAGAGCCGCATGGAGTTGCTGTCGCCCGGCGGCGTGCCGCTGGCGCTCACCTACAAGGAATACCGCGTGCTGGCCGCCCTGGCCCAGGCGCCCGGCCAGGTGGTTGGGATGAAGTCCCTGGCCGAGGCCCTGGAAACGGACTGGCTGAGCTTCGAGAAGAACCGGCTGGAGCTCATCATCGCCCGGCTGCGCCGCAAGATCGGTGCGGCCATGAGCGAGCCCATGAACCCCATCAAGGCGGCGCGCAGCGAGGGTTATGTGCTGACCCTGCCCATCGAGCGCATGCCCTGAGCCGGCTCAAGCGGCTTCCTGATCTTCTTCGAGCCCCCTCCCACACACGGCCATCGCCGCCTCGGCCATCGTGCGGATGTCGGCATATTGCCACTTCAGGCTGAGATCGAACAAGGCTATCCGCTCCTCGAACAGCTCCCCGGCGAAACTCTCCGGATCCCCCGGCGGCACCTGCAGGTGCGCTTCGGCTTCGGCCGAGTCGAGCACGATCTCCATGCCCGAGCGGCGGGCGATACGCAGCATGGCCGCGTTCTCCTTGAGGCAGTGCATGAACAAGGTGCCGACGGCGTGGTTGCGGGCGTACTCGAGGGCGCGCCGGAACAGCCCCGTGCCAACGCCGCGGCCACGGCGGCCGGGCAGCACGCTGACGCCGAACTCGGCGCTCCTGCCGATGAGCCCCAGGTGGGCCACGCCGGCCAGCCCCAGGCTCTCGTCGAAGACACCGAAGACCACGTCGCGGTCGAAATCGATGGAGTCCACGTAGCGCAGCAGGGCCGACTCGCAGAGGGCGTGCTCGAAGCGCAGGCGCAGGTCCTCGGCCGGCAGCGCCAGGAAGTGCCGGCGCAGGGCGGGATGATGGCCGATGGCGAGCTGCAGGACTGGGATGGGTTTCACGGCCACCATGATGCCGCAAAGCAGCAAAAGGGTTCTTTGCGCCAGATCAAGACCTGAGGGTCCTGATTTAGAGCCGGGCGACGTCCTATGCGTGGAATGGTCGAACGCCCAGGCAGAATCCATGTTAATTGGAATTTATTTTTACAATTTACATAGGCTCTGCTAGGCTGCCCTCATGATTCCCCGAGACGCCGAACAGACGATCCGCACGCTGCTCCGCGGTTTCCCTGTCGTCACCGTGACCGGGCCGCGCCAGTCCGGCAAGACGACCTTGGCGCGAGCCGTCTTCGCCGATCGCCCCTATGCCTCGCTGGAAGACCCGGACTTGCGCCGGGCCGCGCTGGAGGATCCGCGTTCCTTCCTCGATCGCTTCCCCGACGGGGGCGTGCTCGACGAAGTGCAGCGCTGCCCGGAGCTGCTTTCCTACTTGCAGGGCCGCGTCGATGCGGACGGCCGCATGGGCCTGTTCCTCCTGACCGGTTCCCAGCAGTTCGGCCTGATGGCCGGCATCACCCAGTCGCTGGCCGGGCGCAGCGCCTTCCTGGAGCTGCTCCCTTTTTCGCTGCCGGAGCTGGATCGGGCGAACCGGCTTCCGGGGGACACCGATGTCATGCTGCTCACCGGCTGTTATCCACCGCTCTATGACCGCCCGGTCAAGCCGGCCGCCTGGTTTGCCGCCTACGTGACGGCCTACGTCGAGCGCGATGTGCGCCAGCAGCTGCGGGTGCAGGACCTCGAATCCTTCCAGCGCTTTGTACGTCTTTGCGCCGGCAGGACGGGGCAGCTGCTCAACCTCTCGTCCCTGGCCACGGAGTGCGGCATCACCCACAACACGGCCCGCGCCTGGCTGTCGGTGCTCGAAGCGAGCTATCTGGTGTGCCTGCTGCGCCCCCACCACGCCAACTTCAGCAAACGGCTGGTGAAAGCGTCGAAGCTCTATTTCCTCGACACCGGGCTCGCCGCCTGGCTCTTGGGGATCAGGACCGCGGAACAGTTGGATACGCACCCGCTGCGGGGCAATCTCTTCGAAACCTTCGTCGTCGCCGAGCTGGTCAAGACGCAGGCGAATCGTGGGGAGTCGCGCAGCCTCTACTTCTGGCGGGACAGCAACGGCAACGAGGTCGACGTCATCGTCGAGCGGGGCGGGCGGCTGATGCCCATCGAGATCAAGTCCGGCAAGACGGTCACCCGGGAGTTCTTCGCCGGCCTGGAGAAATGGCTCGCCCTCGCCGGGGAGGCCGCGGCGCAGCCCACGCTGGTCTACGGCGGCACCGAGGGCTATGCCCACAAGGGCATACGGGTGACGCCTTGGCGCGAGTGCGGCCGGCTCGAGGCCGTCCCGCCGGCCGCCGCCCAACTCAAGCGCTGAGGCGGTCAAACACCGCCCCCGCCGCGGCGCAGGTGGCGGCGATGTCGGCGTCCGTGTGGGCGGCGGAGACGAAGCCGGCCTCGAAGGCCGAGGGGGCGAAATAGAGACCCTTCTCCAGCATGGCGTGGAAAAAGCGGTTGAAGGCCTCCCGGTCGCACTGCATCACCTCGGCGTAGGAGGCGGGCGGCGCGGCGCGGAAGTACAGGCCGAACATGCCGCCCACCGCCTGGGCGCTGAAGTCCACCCCGCGCTTCTTCGCCGCTTCGGCCAGTCCGTCCGTCAGCCGCTTCGTCTTGGCGGCGAGCTGCGCGTAGAAGCCGGGTTGCATGACGAGCTTCAGGGTGGCCAGGCCCGCGGCCACCGCCACCGGGCTGCCGGAGAGCGTGCCGGCCTGGTAGACGGGGCCCAGGGGGGCGATTTTTTCCATGATGTCGCGCCGCCCGCCGAAGGCGCCCACGGGCATGCCGCCGCCGATCACCTTGCCGAGCGTCGTCAGGTCGGGGCGGATGCCGTACAGCCCCTGGGCGCCCGTCAGGCCGACGCGAAAGCCCGTCATCACCTCGTCGAGGATCAGCACGGCGCCATACTGGGTGCACAGCCGCCGCATGGCCTGGAGGAATTCCGGCTTGGGGGCGATCAGGTTCATGTTGCCCACCACCGGTTCGACGATCACCGCGGCGATCCGCTCGCCGGCCTTCTTGAAGGCGTCCTCGAGCTGCTGCGCGTCGTTGTAGTCGAGCACCAGCGTGTGCTTGGCGAAGTCCGCCGGCACGCCGCCCGAGGATGGATTGCCGAAGGTGAGCGCCCCCGAGCCGGCCTTCACCAGGAGGCTGTCCGCGTGGCCGTGGTAGCAGCCCTCGAACTTGACGATGGCGTCCCGCCTGGTGAAGCCGCGGGCGAGCCGGATGGCGCTCATGGTGGCCTCGGTGCCCGAGGAGACCAGGCGCACCAGGTCCAGGCCGGGCAGGAGCTGCGCCAGCAGCTCGGCCAGCTCGATCTCGCCTTCCGTGGGCGCGCCGAAGGACAGCCCCCGGGCCGCCGCCTCCTGCACCGCTTTCACCACTTCGGGGTGGGCATGGCCCAGCACCAGGGGGCCCCAGGAGCCCACGTAGTCGATGTACTCCTTGCCGTCGGCATCGGTCACCCGGGAGCCGCGGCCCGAGACGAAGAAGCGCGGCGTGCCGCCCACGGAGCGGAAGGCGCGCACGGGGGAGTTGACGCCGCCGGGGATGGTTTTCTGGGCGCGGGCGAAGAGTTGTTCGTTCTTGCTCATGGATGGGACCTTTCGGAAAACACTGCGGCGTAGGCTGCGGCGCGGGCCTTGATGTCCGGTGCCTCGAAGAGATCGCTGATCACCGCCAGGAGGCTTGCCCCGGCGCCGACGAGCTGGGGCGCGTTCTCCAGCGTGATGCCGCCGATGGCCGCCAGGGGCAGCGCGAGTTCCCTTCTCGCCTGCCCCAGCAGTTCCAGGGGCGCACGCACGGCGCCGGGCTTGGTTGCGGAGGCAAAGAAGCTGCCGAAGGCAGCGTAGTCGGCGCCGATGCGTTGGGCCTCGCGCGCCCGCTCGAGCTCGTCGTAGCAGGACACGCCCAGCAGCCGGTCCGGCCCGAGCGCTGCGCGGGCCGCGGCGAGATCACCGTCCTCGCGCCCCAGGTGCGCCCCGTGGGCGCCGATCGCGAGGGCCAGGGCCAGGTCGTCGTTGATGATCAGCGGCACGCGGAACTCCCGGCACAGGGCCAGCAGGGCGCCCGCCTGCTCACAGCGGCGGGCTGCGTCGAGGGACTTGTTGCGGTACTGCACCAGCTTCGTCCCGCCTTGCAGCGCCCGCCGCACCCCATCGAGCAGCTCGCCGGTGTCGGCCAACTCAGGGGTAATGGCGTACAGCCCGCGCAACGCAACGGCCGTCATCGAGCCGGCCCCGCCGCCGGGCCGCCCGCGCTAGCGCGGAGGAAGACACGGCACCCCCTCCCGTCCTCCCCCGCCAAGCGGGGGAGGTGACTGGTCACCCCCGCCCACGGGGCGGGGGAAGCGGGGTGGGCTGTTAAAATTCCCATGGGGTGCGCTAGCCCCCCCTTCCTTGCGAAGGGGGCTGGGGGGAAGGTTCTTCGTCCTCGGGTTCCCGTGCCCAGAAGAAGCGGTCGGGCAGGTACTGGCCCATGCCGGGGCGAAAGCCGTTGGCCAGGGCCTGCCAGGTGTAGTCCTGGGCGTCGCGCACCGCCTCGGCCACATCCAGGCCGTTGGCCAGGTTGGCGGCGATGGCCGAGGCGAGGGTGCAGCCGGAGCCGTGGTAGCTGCCCGGCAGCCGTTCCCAGGCATCGGCACGGATCGTGCCGCGCTCGCCGTAAAGGGTATTGACCACCTGGGGGGTGTTCTCATGGGTGCCGGTGACCAGGACGAACTCGACGCCGGCGCCGATCAGCCGCCGGGCGCACTCGGCGAGCCCCGGATCGTCCTCCTCGTCGGCCAGGGCCAGGCGGCGTACCTCCAGGCTGTTGGGCGTGAGGATGGTGGTCTGGGGCAGGAGCAGTTCGCGCATGGCGGCGATCATCTCCTCGCTCGCCAGCTCGTCGCCCCGGCCGGAGGCCAGCACCGGGTCGAACACCAGCGGGATGTCCGGGTAGTCGGAAACGATCTCGGCGATGGCGGCGACGTTCTCCACGCTGCCCAGCATGCCGATCTTGAAGGCCGCCACCGGCATGTCCTCGAGCAGGGCCCGGGCCTGGTCGGAGACCCAGTCGGCCTCGACGGGCAGGGCGTCCTCGACGCCGGCCGAATCCTGCACCGTGATGGCGGTGATCACGGACAGCGGATGGCAGCCCATGCTGGACAGCGTCATGATGTCGGCCTGCAGCCCGGCGCCTCCGGACGGGTCGGAGGCGGCGAAGACCATGACGATGGGCGGAACGAGGTCCTGGGGATCCTGGGGCATGGGCGGGGAATCGGCTGGGAATGTTGGCTGGTGCAGGGGGAAAAAATTGCGGTAGACTGGACCAATTCTAACCGAGAAACCCCTCGCGTATGAGCTCACCCGCACCGGCCGTCGCGCCCTATCGGACCTGGATGTGCCTGATCTGCGGCTTCATCTACGACGAGGCCGCCGGCTTGCCCGAGGAAGGCATCCCGCCGGGCACGCGCTGGGAGGAGCTGTCGCCCAACTGGTGCTGCCCCGAGTGCGGGGCGCGCAAGGAAGACTTCGAGATGGTCGAGGTGTGATGCAAGCAGTCAATCTGGGCGGCGTGAAGGTGATGGTGATCGACGACAGCAACACCATCCGCCGCAGCGCCGAAATCTTCCTGGTGCAGGCCGGTTGCCAGGTGGTGTTGGCGGAGGACGGTTTCGATGCCTTGGCGAAGATCGCCGACCACCACCCCGACATCGTCTTCTGCGACATCATGATGCCGCGCCTGGACGGCTACCAGACCTGTGCGCTCATCAAGAAGAACCCGCGCTTCGGCGCGACGCCGGTCATCATGCTTTCGTCCAAGGACGGCCTGTTCGACCGGGCGCGCGGCCGCATGGTCGGCTCGGACG
>CAYZLI010000026.1:6191-29401 GCA_964479195.1 uncultured Rhodocyclaceae bacterium | reverse complement strand
GTAGCGCGCGCCCAGCAGGTAGCTCGTGGCGTTCCCGCGCTGCGCGGAGACGGTGCCGGCGGGATCGACGACGCGCTGCTCAAAATCGCGGATGCGCGCCCATTCGCCGTGGATTTCCATCGCGCTGGTCAGGTTGCGCGAGAAGTCGACGCCGAAGCGCGGCGTGCGGCTGCCGCCGCCCAGCCACGTGAAATCGATGTCCGTGTCCCGGTACAGGAAGTAGAGTTTGGCGGCGACGTTGACGTGGCCCGGCTTGCCGAATTCGCCATTGACCTGTGATGAGACGGGCAGCACGACGGGCGTGAAGGCTACGGTCTTCAGGTCGTCCTCGAAGTTGCGGATGAGATCCGCCGCGAGCACCGTGAAGCCCTCCCGGGCCAGTTCGACATCGTTCGGGTCCTTGGGGCGCTCGACGAAACCGACCGGGTTCCAGGCGTAGCCCTTGCCCCATTTCAGCGCGAGCTTGCCGGCATCCAGGGTGAAACCCGGATCGGGCTTGAAGGAGGCATAGGCCTCGTCGAAGCGGTTGGTGCGCTCGCTCGCCAGGTCATCCTTCCTGACTTCGGCGTGGGCGCGCAGGTTGATGCTGGCGATGCCCCGTGTGTATTTGCCGTTGAGCGATTGCGCTCGCGATTTTTTTCTGGTTCATCCAGTCGGTCAATATACTTGTCCTTCAGTTACTGTAATCCTGATTCATGCCGGCTACTATGGGGTGGCCGTATAGCACGGTGCGATGGCGACGCAGCGGACATTCTTGACGCCGCGCGTCCGGAATTCTCCAATGACGATCATGGGCAGAAGCGCATCCGCAACCTTTGTCGAGGAATAGTTCAACTGTCCAACCTGACCCATTTTATTAGCTGAAGAAATGACCACAAGCAATCCAGGCCATGGCTGTGTCAAGAGATGGCAGCGCCTGGGTCAAGCGGCACCCGGGGCCGCTGCCTACACTGCGTTCAAACGTTTTCACCAACAAAGGGGGGGCTATGATGAAACGCTGGATTCAACACATCAAGACAACAGCCGCGGCGGGCGCGGTAGGCCTGCTGATGAGCGCCTTGACGGCGCATGCCGCGCCCGAGGTCAAGTGGACGCTGGCCTATCTGCCGGTGCCAGGCTCCACCTACTACGAGATCGCCCTCCAGGTGCCACAGCGCATCGCCAAGGCGACGCAAGGCCGCATGGAGATCACCGCCAACGGATCGCTCATCGCCGGCAACCGCATGCTCGAAGCCGTGCGCGATGGCGAAGTGCAGCTTTCCATGCCGCTGCTGGGCTACTACTCGGCGTCGCAGCCTCTGTTCGCGCTGGTCACGCTGCCCGGCATCTCGGAAAGCCTGGAGTCCATGAACCGCCTGATGGCAGGCGAATACGGCGCGGCCGTCGCCGCCACGCTGGCCAAAGATTACATGGCCCAGCCCGTGTTCACTGGCGCGTTTTGTCCGCAGACCCTGTTTTCCACCGTACCCATCCTCACTACCGACGACTGGAAGGGCAAGCGCATTCGCGTTAACAACGCGGGCACCGCATTGATCGCCAATGAGTTGGGGGCCAAGCCGACCTCGCTGGCCGCTGGCGAGGTGCTGCCGGGCCTGCAGCGTGGTGTAATCGACGGCGTGATCACGGACAGTTGCTGGGCCTATCAGGCGGGGTTCCACACCGCCGTCAAGTACGCAGCCGACTGGCAGCTTGGCTCCGTGACGCCGTTCCAGATCGTGGTCTCGCAAGGGGCCTGGGCACAATTGCCGAAGGACTTGCAAGCGCAGGTCGCGGGCGAATTCAAGGCCATGGAAAAGGAGCTTAACGCCCACTGGAAGGTCAAAACCGCCGAGATGCCCAAGCTCTGGCGCGACAAAGGCGTAGATTTCCACAGTGTGGACGCGACGCAGAAAAAGCGCGCGCAGTCTGACCAGTACGCCAAGCCCGCGTTCGAGACTTGGTACAAGGCTGCGCAGGCCAAAGGCATTGACGGGCGCCAATGGGAAACCAAGGTGCGCAAGGATCTGGGCCAGTGACGACCGAGCCGCGGGACGCCGCAGCGCCCACGCCCAGCACCCGCCCCGCGTTCGGTGCGCATGCGCTGGTGCAGGGCGGGTCGCGCTGGCTGGGCATCGCCGCGGTGCTCGCCATGCTGGTCATCATGGTCCGGGAGATCGTCGGGCGCACGTTGTTCAACCTCCCCACCACCTGGGTCACCGAGTATTCGGGCTACCTGGTGGTGGCCATCACCTTTCTGGGCGCCGCAGCGGCGCAACTGGCTGGCGCCCATATCCGCGTTACGCTCTGGCTGGACCGCCTAGCCCCGCCTCGGCGCGAGCGCGTCGAGGCCAGTATCGCCTGGGCCGCGCTGCTACTCTACAACATCGTGGGCTGGCGCGTGGTGGACTTCGTTCATCGCGAATTCACTGCTGGCACCCTCGACTGGGGGCTCGACAGCACGCCCTTGTGGGTGCCGCAAAGTATCATGGCCGTGGGTTGTTTGGGCTGGACGCTGGCGCTGGCGATCCAGGCCATGGCGCACGGGCGCGCGACGGCGGGCCGGCGACTCGCGGCCGCTCTGGTGCTTTGGCTGCCGGTGCTGGCGCTGCACGCGGCCACGCTGGGCGGGTTGCCTCTCAAGCTGTCTGCCGCCCACGGTGTTGGGCTGCTGGCCGGCAGCACCTTGCTGGCCAGCGTGCTGTGCTCGGGTGGCCGCCCGGCGATCGGGCTGCTGGCGGTGCTGGTGCCGCCGGCGCTGGCCTTCGCAGCATCGGCTGGGGCATCGCTGGCGGTCAAAGGCCTGGTACTGGTGCTCGGCATGCTCTTCCTGATGTTCGCCGGCCTGGGTGTGGCCCACGTCATGGGCCTGCTGGCCACCCTTGGTTTGATGGGCTGGCTGCCAGTGCCGCTGCTGCGCGTGCTCGGCGAACGCTCGTGGAATGCGACCAACTCGTTCGAGCTGTCGGCCATTCCCATGTTCGTGCTGATGGGAGCCCTGCTGGTCAAGAGCGAGGTCTCGGGCGAGATGTTCCACGCCATGCGCGTACTCTTCGGCCGCGTGCGCGGGGGGCTGGCCTATGCTGCCATCGGCGCGGCCGGGCTGTTTGCCGCTGTCTCCGGCTCCAGCCTGGCCACCGCCGCGACGATCGGCAAGGTTGCCGGCCCTCACATGCAGTCGCAGGGCTACGACAAGCGCCTGACTTACGGCGTGCTGGCCGCCGGCGGCACGCTCGGCATCATGATCCCGCCCAGCGTGGCGATGATCGTCTACGGCTCGCTGGCGAGCGTGCCGATCTCGCAGCTGTTTATCGCCGGCATTGTTCCGGGCCTGACGCTGATGGTGCTGTTCGCGCTGTTGACCCGGTTGTGGCTGCTGCGGTACCGGAATGCCGCGCCGACCGGGCGCAGCTATACGCTGGGTGATAAATTCTCGGCCTCCCGGGGTACCTTGCCCTTCGTGGCCCTGATGGCCATCGTGCTGGGTTCGCTCTACGCCGGCTGGGCCACACCGACCGAAGCGGGCGCGCTCGGCGCGCTGGCGGCACTGGTGCTGTGCCAGTTGCGCGGCGCGCTGAGTCGCCGGGTGGTAGTCGAAGCGCTAGAGGAAGCGGCGCTGTTGACGAGCTTCCTGCTGGTGATCGCCGCCGGCGTATCGCAGTTGAGCTATGTGATGGATTCCCAGAACATGGCCGCCAGCTTGGTGCAGTCCATCCGCGAGTTGAACCTCTCCGGCCCCTTGCTCATGGCCATGATCGTGCTCTTCTACCTTGTGCTGGGGATGTTTGTCGAGTCGATATCCATGGTGCTCATGACGTTGCCCGTGATGCTACCGCTGATCACGGCCGTGGGCTGGGACCCGCTGTGGTTCGGCGTGGTGCTGGTGATGATGGTCGAGATCGGCCTTATCACCCCACCGGTGGGCATGATCCTGTTTATCCTGGAAGGCGTGTCTGGCGGCAAGGCCAATCTGCGCGACATCTCGGCGGGCGCGCTGCCCTTCGTTGCCATCATGCTGGTGGCGACGGCGCTGTTCTACGCCGTACCGTCGCTTGTGACCTGGCTGCCCGGCCTGATGGTGCGACCATGACGGCTTCTGCCGCGCTCGCCGGCCACCGCCTGCGGGACCTGGGCGACTTCATCGAAGGCGAGGTCAACCAAGGGCTCATTCCAGGCGCCGTGGTGCTGGTAACACAGGACGGCCAGACCATATATGAGGCGGCCATCGGCCACAGCCAGCCAGTCGAGCGCACCCCCATGCGGCGCGATGCAGTGTTCTGGCTGGCGTCAATGACCAAGCCGGTCACCTCGGTGGCAGCCCTGATGCTGATTGAGGCCGGTCAGCTCGGTCTGCACGATGCGGCGTGCGACTATCTGCCGGCTCTGCGCCAGCAGCCCGCCGAACCGCCTATCACGGTACTCGACCTGTTGCGCCACACCTCCGGCCTGCCCTACGGCGCGCCCGACGTATCGCCGCTGCACGCGCAGTACCACCGGGCGAACCTGTTCGACATGGCGCAGGACAACGCCGAGCTGGTGGACAAGATCGCCCTCCTGCCGCTCCTGAGCCCGCCCGGCACGATGTTCGAGTACGGGATGTCCGCTGATGTGCTGGGCCGCTTGGTCGAGGTCGCCTCGGGCATGTCGCTGGCGGACTTCATCGGCCAGCGCATCAGCTGGCCGCTGGGGCTGTCGAGCTTCGGGTTCTCGGTGGGCGAAGCGGACCGGATGCGAGTTGCCTGGCCGCTGCCAGGTGACGACACGCCGCTGGCGCCGCCGCCTTTTCCGGCGGTGCGCTGGTGTTCGGGTGGCTCTGGGCTGTGGGGTACCGCGCAGGACTACACCCGCTTCGCCCGCATGCTGCTGGGCGAAGGCGAGCTCGACGGCGTCCGCCTGCTAGCGCCGCGAACGGTGCGGCTGATGACACGCAACCACCTGCCCGAGGGTGTGCGCTTCGGGCCGAGCGTACAGGCGCTGGAAGCCACCGCGCCCCTGCCCGAGCTTGGCCAGGGTTTCGGACTGGGCCTCATGGTTAGGACAAAGGCAGACGCCAACCCCGTTCCCGGTGCCGTGGGCGATTTCGGCTGGCCCGGCATCTCCGGCACCACGTTCTGGGTCGACCCTTCGCGGCAGCTCGTCGCGGTGCTGATGATGCGCTCCACCGGCCACCGGCTGCGCTATCGAACCTTGTTCCGGGAGCACGTGTATCGAGCACTGGGATAGACAGGCGACCCAGCACCGACAGGGAAAACCCCCGTGGTGTAAAGATCCGGGCTCTGCTACCATGAGCGCGTTTTCAGTTAGGTGCGTCCATGACCACCGTCGACGTCCAAACCAGCCGACTCGCGCCCCAGCGCCGTTTTGCCGCCTGGCAGGACGCGATAATCGAGTCCTTCGGCCCGATGGCAGTGACCTCGACCAGCAGCGCCTTCTACGGCAGGTTGCGCTCAGAGAACCGTGGCACCTGGCGCTTGCATCTGCTGCACTACCAGGGCCAGCAACTGCAGCGCAGTCGTCGCGATGTGGATCTGCTCGATTCCGATTACTACACCCTGACGTGCCCCTTCAGCGGCCGGCTGCGCGTGAACCACGACAACCGGGATCTCGTGCTCGACCCAGGGCACATCTACCTGTTCAATCACGCCGTGCCGTACAGCGGCGTACCTGACAGCGAATACGGCACCGTCAGCGTGGCGTTCCCGGCTGCCGCGCTGCGCCAGCGCGAACGCCGTCCCCAGCCCCTGTACGTGCTACGCCGCGATGACCCGCGCCAGGCTGGCAGCGTGGCGCTGCTCGAATCCTTCGGTCAGGCGTTCGCCGGCGGCTTTTCAAGCTGGAGCGAAACCCAGTTCAACTGCCTGAGCGAACAGATGCTCGACCTGATTGCGCTGCTGGTATTGGAGCCCACGCATGCGGCGCAGGGCGAGGGCGACACTCGCTTCCGGCATCTGCACCGCGCGCGCCATTTCATTGCCAGTCATCTGCACGACCCCGCGCTGACGCCAGCCAGCGTGGCAAGCGGCTGCGGGCTGTCCTTGAGTTATCTGTACGAGGTGTTCCGCGCGAACGACCTGTCGGTGGAGCAGCACATCCTGCAGGTACGCCTGGAGCGTTGCTACGCCTTGCTGCAAAGGCCTCAGCACCGCCACCTATCGATCACCAGCGTGGCCTACATGTGCGGTTTCTCGCACCCCTCGCACCTCAGTCGAAGCTTTCGGAGACGCTACGGCATCAGCCCGCGCGATGTGCGCACTAGCGCGGACGCGTGAATCCCCAGAACCTTAGATTTTTTCACCCGCGCGCAAGACTGGCCGCGGAAACTTTCTGATTCTAAAGTCCGGGCGACTGCTAAGGCGGTGGGAGCGGACGATCAATCAGCGCGACGCCTAATGTTAAGGGTTGTAGGACGCCTGCCCTGACGCGGGGGTGGCACAGAGCAGTGGGCAGGCGTCCTACAACCCTTAACAAAAGCGGGCATCGCCCGGGCGCGGCGGTGCGGTCGAATGGGCTCATGGCGGCGGCGCGTAAAGTAGGGTGGCCCACGAGGCAAGCGGCATTGCTCGCCAAGGCCCTGCTGTAGCGACGCGGTTCGTTGCCCGGGCGGATGTTTCCACGGATTGAGCAGCGGCAGTTTCAGGCCCTGGAAATGTCGCTCGTTGCGGGTGGCGAGCGTGGCGCGGCGCGCAAGGGCGATGCCTGCGATCAGTGTGTCGTGCACGTCCATCGGGCGTCCGGCCTTCTGGCGTATGGCCACACTTGGTAAATCCGGGCGAGCAGGAGCGCCCAGGCGTAACGGGCTGCCCGGCGGTGGAGCGGTTCTGCTGTTTCCTCGGGCGATGCGCTCGCGGTGCTGGATGCCGGAGCGACCACCGCCTCGACCGGCACCTCGGCCCCGTCGCTTGCCAGTGCGGTCACCGCTGCCCGCAGCGGCGCATTGGGCGCCAGCACGCTGTAGTAACGATGGCGATGCCGCCCGGCCCCGCTTGACGCTCTCGTAGGTCAGATGCTCGGCATCGATTTGCCGCAGCCGCTCCAGCGAAAAGACCGGTCGGGCGCAGTAGCGCAGCAGGCGCTCCAGTCCGGCACGATCCTCAGCTTCGATGCGTATGCTGGCATCGAGCGAGAAACCGCCGCCGTGTTCCCAGGTCGCCATGGCCTCGGCGTCGTCCGGTTCGAGGAGACCCCGCCGGGTGAGCGCTCGCAAAAGTCGGCGGCGGACCTTGGCCTGGATGTCGGCAAGCAGCTCTTGATTGACGGCATCAGCCTCGTGAAACCGCACCTGCTCGTCGTCCTCGGTCTCAAACACCCCGTCAACCACGACGCAGTGGAAGTGGACGTGCGGATTGAAGGCCCCGCTCCGGCATACGCCAAGTCTCTCCATGAGACGGCGCGGGCATCGGGCCTGCGCAAGGCAAGCGCGCAGCGCTCTCGGTCACAAGCGTCTCGGCAACGCCGGGAGGCTATTCCTATAATTGGAAGGTACCCGAAGCCATTCCCTGGCCAGAAGCAACGGGGCAGCAAACAGGGAGCTTCGGCGATCTGAAGAAGGAGGTGCAATATGGCAACTTACGTCATTCTCAGCCGAATCTCTCCCGAGGCATTTCAAGACCAGAAGGACTTCAAGCGCATCGCCCATACGGTGGCGGAGCAAATCCGCGCCCAATGCCCCGGTGTCACCTGGAAGGAGAGCTACGCGACCCTGGGCCGCTTCGACGTGGTCGATGTGGTCGAGGCAGGCGACGTGAAGGAGGTGGAAAAGGCGGCGATGATCATCCGCGCCTACGGCCACGCGAGCACCGAGACCCTGTGCGCCACGCCCTGGAAGGAATTCCTGGCGGCGCTCTGAGCGCGTTCCCGGCAACAAGGCCGTCACGCGGCGGAACGAGGGCAGACCGGACTTCACGCGGGAAGGGCAGCCCGCTGTGATGGACTGCGCCCTCGATAGCCGGGAGGAGTTCGGCATGCAACTCATTACCGTGAAAATCGACAAGCCGGAGGCGACGAACTTCATTCTCGGCCAGACGCACTTCATCAAGTCCGTCGAGGACATCCACGAAACCCTGGTCGCCGCCGTGCCTGGCATCAAGTTTGGGCTGGCCTTTTGCGAGGCCTCCGGCAAGTGCCTGGTGCGATGGTCAGGCACCGATCCGGCGATGACGGAACTGGCCCGCACGAACGCAAAAACTCTTGCGGCCGGTCACTGCTTCGTCGTTTTTCTCGGCGAGGGTTTCTATCCGCTCAACGTATTGAATGCAGTCAAGATGGTCCCGGAGGTATGCCGCATTTTCTGCGCAACCGCCAACCCGACCGAAGTGATTCTCGCCGAGACGGAGCAGGGACGGGGCGTCCTGGGCGTGGTGGATGGTTTCCAAACCAAGGATATCGAAGGCGAGGACGACATCGCGTGGCGGAAGGGCTTGTTGCGGCAGTTCGGCTACAAGCTGTGAATTTCCCCGTGCTCCCCGTGTCACCCGTGGTTGAACTAAGCCGCGCTTAGGCGCGTCGATCATGGCTAGGCGCTCGCCTCCTCCCAGAGCACGAAGTGGAAACAGGCGCCCTGGTCGGGCTCGGCGTCTGCCCAGATGGACCCGCGGTGGCGCTCGATGACACGCTTGACGATGGCCAGGCCGACGCCGGTGCCGTCGAACTGGCTGTCGGGATGCATGCGCTGGAAGACGCCGAAGAGCTTGTCGGCGAAGCGCATATCGAACCCGGCACCGTTGTCCATGACGTAGAAGACGCGCTTGCCGTCCTCCCGTCGGATGCCGATTTCCACCCGGGGAGCCACGCACTTCGAGGAATACTTGAGCGCGTTGTCGATCAGGTTCTGGTAGACCTGGCGCAGCATGGTCGGGTCGCCTGTGACGCGGGGCAGCGGTCCTATCTCGACCACGGCCGCCGGGTAGGCTTCGCGCAACTCGGCTGCGACGGCGTGGACGAGTTGGTCCAAATCAACTTCCTCGAGCTTCAACGCATTGCGGGTGATGCGGGAATACTGCAGGATGTCGTCGATCAGCTCGCCCATATGGACGCTGTTTTTCAAGATACGGTCGAAGTGTCGCGTTTCTTCTTCCGACAGGCGCTCGGCCAGGGACTCCTTGAGGATGCTGGCGTAGCCGTTGATGGCGCGCAGCGGCGCGCGCAGGTCGTGGGAGATCGAGTAGGAAAACGCCTCCAGTTCCCGGTTGATCTGCTCCAGTTCGGCCGTGCGTTCGGCGACGCGCCGTTCCAACTGCTCGTTTAGCGATTCCAGCGCCTGCTCGGCGCGCTTGCGCCCGGTGATGTCCTGGCCGGTGCCGTGATAGCCCACGAATTCACCGGCCGTGCCAAAGACCGGTTTCCCGTTCACCGAAAACCAGTGCAGCTCTCCCGGTGCGGTTTCCACTTGATAGACGAAATCCCGAAACGGCTGGCGGCGCTCGAGGCATTGCCGGTGCGCCTGCCACTGGGCCTCGGTAACTCCCACGATCGGCAGCTCCCAGCGCGTTTTGCCGAGGGTCAGTTCCGGCTTGAGATGCGTCGCGACGAGCCCGCCGGACATCTCCGTGAACCGGAAATTCGCGTCCTGCTCCCAAAACCAGTCGGAGGATAGTGCCGTCAAACCTCGGAAACGCGCTTCGCTTTGACGCAGGGCGGCATCCGAGCGCAGGCAAACATCGACCATCTGGTTGAATTCCTCGGCCACCTCCGCCACCTCGCGCGGCCCCTCCGCCCTCGCCCGAACCTGGGTGTGTCCGTCCTTGATGGCCCGCGCCGTCGCGGCGAGGGCCTCCACCGGGAGTTCGATGCGGCGCGCCAAGAAGACCGCGAGGACGGTGACGGCCAACAGGATGACGAATCCGAGCAGCGCATTGCGCAGGGCGCTGGCGGCCACCTGCTCGTAGATCGTGCCGGACGAAATGCCCACATAGGCGTACCAGCCGGCCCCTGAGACGGGGGCAACGGCGTAGAAGCGATGCACGGCGTCCGCCCCGATGCCTTCCGCATCGCCATCCCGTTTGGCGAGCAATTCCTCCATGACCGCCCGCTCACGCATGTTCTTCCCTACCCACGTCGCGAAGTCCCGATTCCCCCAGACGAAGGTACCGTCGGACGTGAGGATCCCGATGACCGTGTCGGAAGCCAGAGGGGCGGTGGAGATGGTCGGTTCGTAGCCGGCGAGGTCGAGGGGCAGCGCCAGCACCCCTTTCAGCTTCTCCTGCGCGTCGTGGATGGGGTAGGCAAGCACCGAGACCCATTTTCCGGTGATGGGCCCGATGAACGGTTGGCCGACAATGAACCGGTCCTCGGCCACCGCCCGCTGAAACCACTCGGTCTTGGCGACCGAAGCGGGTTTGCCGCCCGGCTGAGGAACCGCCGAGCACAGGACGTCGCCAGCGAGATTGATCACCCCGATATTGGCAAACCTCGGGAACAGCTCGCGGAACTCATGCAGCAGCGGATCGCAGCGGGCCGCGTCCACCTCTCGAACGAGCGGCCGCCGGGACATGAGCCTCAAGGCGTCCTGGTTGGAGGCGACGACCCGGGCAGCATCGGAGGCCGTGATCGCGGCGAGAGCCCGCGCGGCGGACTTCGCCTGGCCGATCGCGTGCTGGGCGTCCGCAAAGATCGTATAGGCCAGCATGCCCGCCAGGGGCAGCACGACGGCCGCCACCAGGGCAAACAGCTGGATTCGTATAGGATAGCGGAATCGGTGCAACGCAGTCTCAGCGAGATGGAGGTTCTGTCCATCCAGTCATCCGACGCACAGGATACCCCAGACGGCCGCAGGTGTTCATTCGACGCCTTGCTGGCGCGGCAGGCTGGGCTGCAGCAGTGCCGCCGCGAAGAGCGCGAAGTAGATCACGAACGGCGCCGCCCACAGCGCCGCGGCGAGCGCCACGGCCCAATTCCCCAGCCCGTGCACCGTCGCCGCCAGGCGCAGCAGGGCGGCGGCGAACATCATGCCGTAGGCGAGGCGCATGGCGCGCGGCACGGTCAGCTCACGGCCCGTATGGCGCAGGGTGACGCGGGTCATCAGGCCGAGCATCATCAGGCCGAGGCTGCCGACGGTGAAGGCATGCACCCAGGTGGCCTCGGGCACCAGGCCGGCGAGCTCCGCCGCCGCCTTGAGGGCGAAAGCGAAGACCAGCCAGGCGAAGCCCAGGTGCATGACGAAAAGCAGGGGCATGTCGGCCAGCAGCCAGCCTTTCCAACGTGCCACCCGCCAGCCGTGCAGCGCGGCGCAGGCGGCCGCCGCGGCGCCCGTCCAGGGTGCCGGCGCGCCCGCGAGGTCGAGGGCGGCGAGCAGGCACACCAGGGCCACTGCGACCACATCGAGCCCCAGGTGGAACGGGGCCGGCTCGCCGCGGCCGGTCTCGCGCAGGGCGTTGCCGGTGAAGACGGGCGTGAGCACGCCGCCTTTCAGGACGTAGAGCAGGATGATCCCGTAGATGCCGGCGCGCAGGCCGAGCCCGGCGATCCCCGTGTCGGCGGCAAGGATGCCGCCGTGGTAGGCGAGGTTCGCCGCCGTGAGCGCCAGCAGGATGGGCAGGAGCAGGAGGTAGAGGCGGTTCGCCGCGCGCAGGAGCGGCGGCGCGACCATGAGGAACAGGGCCGGAAAGAGCAGGCTGTCGACCAGGGCCGGCGCCAGGGGCGGCAGCCAGGGTGCGGCCCAGAAGGCCAGGCGGCCCGTGAACCACAGGGCGACGAGCAGGCTGAGCCGTGCGCCGCGGATTTCCTCCGTGCCGGCCCAGCTCGGCAAGGCGGTGAGGACAATGCCGGTGATGATCGCCGCGGCGAAGCCGAAGATCATCTCGTGGCCATGCCACAGGTGCAGGGGCGTGCCGACGGAGGGCACGTCCCAGGCGCCAAGGAAGGCGCCCAGCCAGGCGGCGGCGAGCAGCGGCGCGTAGAGTGCGCCGAGGAGATAGAAGGGGCGGAAGGCGCTGGCCCAGAGGGGGGCGGTGAGGAGTGGTGTCTTGTGTGGAGCCATATTGGAATGCGGCGCAGACATGTCGTCCCCGCGAAGGCGGGGACCCAGCGGCGTTCAGAGACGCTGGATTCCCGCTTTCGCGGGAATGACGTGTCATGTGCCAGCGCCGCTACGTCAATAGGGCCGCATGTTACGCCGCTTGGGCGGCGCGCTGGGGCGCTGCGTGGAAGGCCGCCAGCAGCTCCGCCTGGCGCCGGCGGGCGGCCTCGACGGCGCGCCGCTTGACCGGGCCGTAGCCGCGGATGCCTTCGGGCAGGCGGGCGATTTCCGCGGCGAGGGCGAGGTTGTCGGGGCGCAGGGCGCCCAGCAGGGTGGTGAGCTTGGCTTCGTAGTCGGCGACCAGGGCGCGCTCCAGGCGCCGCTCGGCGCCGTAGCCGAAAACGTCCAGCGGCGTGCCGCGCAGGGACTTCAGGCGGGCGAGCAGGCGGAAGGCGGACATCATCCACGGGCCGAAGGGGCGCTTGCGCGGCCTCCCGGTGTTCGGGTCGAGCCGGGCGAGCAGGGGGATGGCGAGGTGGAAGCGCAGGCCGAACCCGCCCTCGAAGGCCGCGTGGAGCGAGCGCCGGAATTCTGGGTCGGTGAATAGCCGGGCGACCTCGTACTCGTCCTTGTAGGCGAGCAGCTTGAACCCATTGCGCGCCACGGCCTGGGCGAGCTCCGTGCTGCCCGGCGCGACGGCCTCTTCGGCGCGCCGCACGCGCTCGACCAGCTCCGCGTAGCGCCGCCCATAGGCTTCGTCCTGGTAGGCGGCGAGGAACTCGCGGCGGCGGGCGACGAGCTCCTCCAGGCTCCCCGACAACCGGTGCGTGGGCAGCACCGGCTCCGCGGCGCGGGCGATGCGCTCGACGCCGGCCGGATCGAAGGCCGCGCGCCGGCCCCAGAGAAACGCCTGCTGGTTTTCGGCGACGGCTGCCCCGTTGAGCTCCATGGCGCGCAGCAGGGCCGCGGCGGCGACCGGCACCCGGCCCTTCTGCCAGGCGTAGCCGAGCAGGAAGGTGTTGGTGGCGATGGAATGCCCCATGAGCAGGGCGGCGAGCCGCGTGGCATCGATGAAGTCCGCCGCGCCCCCGCCGACGGCTTCGCGCAACTGGCCCTCCATGGCGGCGAGCGGGAAGGGGTGGTCGGGATTGCGCACGAAATCGCCGGTGATCGCCTGGCCGGTGTTGACGATGGCGTGCGTGGAGCCGGCCTGCATCTTGGCCAGCGCCTCGTCGCTCACGCTCACCACGATGTCGCAGCCGAGCACCGTGTCCGCCTCCCCCGTGGCGATGCGCACCGCGTGCAGCTTGTCCTGGCGGTCGGCCAGGCGCACGTGGGACATCACCGCGCCGCCCTTCTGCGCCAGCCCGGTCATGTCCAGCACCGAGACGCCCTTGCCCTCCAGGTGGGCGGCCATGCCGATCAGGGCGCCGATGGTGACCACCCCGGTGCCGCCCACGCCGGCGATGAGGATGCCGTAGGGTCGCGTGAGATCCGGCAATGCCGGCGCCGGGATGTCGGCAAAGTCGGCGGCCGTCAAGGCCACGGCCTTGCCCTTGTGCACTTCGCCGCCGTGCACCGTGACGATGCTTGGGCAGAAGCCCGACACGCAGGCGTAGTCCTTGTTGCAGGAGAACTGGTCGATCGCGCGCTTGCGGCCGAACTCGGTCTCCACCGGCACGACCGAGAGGCAGTTGGATTCGGCGCTGCAGTCGCCGCAGCCCTCGCAGACCAGCTCGTTGATGAAGACGCGCACGGCCGGATCCGGGTAGGCGCCGCGCTTGCGCCGGCGGCGCTTCTCGGCGGCGCAGGTCTGGTCGTAGATGAGGGCGGTCACGCCGGGGGTGTCGCGCAGCTCGCGCTGCATCCGCGCCAGCGCGTCGCGGTGGCGGATATCCACACCGGGCGCGAAGCCGGCATCGCGCGGGTACTTGTGCGGATCGTCGGCGAGCACGACGATGCGGCGCACGCCTTCGGCGGCGAGCTGGCGGGTGATCTGCGGCACGCTCAAGGGGCCGTCCACGGGCTGGCCGCCGGTCATGGCCACGGCGTCGTTGTAGAGGATCTTGTAGGTGATATTGACGCTGGCCGCGACGGCGGCGCGGATGGCGAGCAGGCCCGAGTGGTAATAGGTGCCGTCGCCCATGTTGGCGAACACGTGGCGCGTGCCCGAGTGGCGGGCGGCGCCCAGCCAGGTGACGCCTTCGCCGCCCATCTGGCTGATGGTGAGCGTGCCGCGGTCCATCCACACGGCCATCAGGTGGCAGCCGACGCCGCCCAGGGCGCAGGAACCCTCGGGCACGCGGGTGGACAGGTTGTGCGGGCAGCCCGGGCAGAAGTAGGGCGTGCGCGCGGGCGCCGGGCGCGGCTGGGCGAGCGCCGCCTCCTTGGCCTCCAGGAAGGCGAGGCGGCTGCGGATGCGCTCCGAGCTGTGGAAGCGGGCGAGGCGCGCGGCGATGGCGCGGGCAACGATGGACGGCGTCAGCTCGGCCGTGGGCGGCAGCAGCCAGGCGCCGTGGGGTGCGGGCCACTCGCCCGCCTCGTCGAACTTGCCCACCACCCGCGGCCGGACGTCCCTGCCGTTGACATCCGTCCAGTTGTAGAGCTGCTCCTTCAACTGGTATTCGATGATCTGGCGCTTTTCCTCGACGACGAGGATTTCCTCCAGGCCTTGCGCGAAACGGCGCACGCCGTCGGCCTCCAGGGGCCAGGGCATGCCGACCTTGTACAGGCGCAGGCCGATGTCGGCCGCTTGGCCCTCGTCGATGCCGAGTTCGTCCAGGGCTCCGCGCACGTCGAGATAGGCCTTGCCGCAGGCGATGATCCCCAGGCGCGGGCGCGGGCTGTCGAACACCAGGCGGTTGAGCCGGTTGGCCCGCGCGTAGGCCAGGGCCGCATACACCTTGAAGTGCATGCGCAGTTCCTGGGCGAGCGGCGGGTCGGGCCAGCGGATGTGCACGCCGTCCGGCGGCAGGGCGTAGTCCTCCGGCAGGCGGATCACGGTCCGCTCGGGGGCGAGTTCCACCGAGGCGGAGCTTTCCACCGAGTCCGACGTGGTCTTCATGGCCACCCAGCAGCCCGAGTAGCGCGACATGGCCCAGCCGTGCAGGCCGAAGTCGAGGTATTCCTGGATGCCCGCCGGGGCCAGCACGGGGATGCCGCAGGCGGCGAAGCTGTGCTCGCTCTGATGCGCCACGGCCGAGGAGCGGGCGCCGGGGTCGTCGCCGGCGATGAGCAGCACGCCGCCGTGCTGCGCCGTGCCGGCGTAGTTGGCATGCTTGAAGACGTCGCCGCAGCGGTCGACGCCTGGGCCCTTGCCGTACCACAGGGCGAAGATGCCGTCGCGCTGCGGCTGCGGAAAGAAGTGAAGCTGCTGCGTGCCCCAGACGGCGGTGGCGGCGAGGTCCTCGTTGACGCCCGGGCGGAAGTCGATGTGGCGGGCGCGCAGGAAGGGCCCGGCCGCGTGCAGGGCGGAATCCAGGCCGCCCAGGGGCGAGCCGCGGTAGCCCGTGACGTAGCCGGCGGTGTCCAGGCCGGCCGCCGCGTCCCGGTCCCGCTGCAGCATCGGCAGGCGCGCCAGCGCCTGCACGCCGGTGAGGAAGACGCGGCCCTGTTCGAGGCGGTACTTGTCGTCGAGGGCGACGGTTGCGAGGGTCATGGGTTCGTTGTCATTCCCGCGAAGCGCGTAGGGCGCAATAAGCGAAGCGCATTGCGCCGGATGCATTCGGCGCAATACGCCGCTACCCGGCTATTGCGCCCTACGCAGCCGCGTGACGGCGGGGCTCCGGGCCCGCTCAGTCCTTCACCAGCGCGAACTTGCCGTCCTTGACCGTCACGAGGACGCGGCCGCGATGGTCGTAGCCGGAGTGGTCCTGCGCCGTCATGGTGACGACGCCCTGGGAGGTGACGATTTCCTTGGTCGCCTCCAGCGCATCGCGCAGGGCGCTGCGGAACTCCTGGGTGCCCGGCTTGCCCTTCCTGGCGGCCTCGGGAATGGCGCGCATCAGCAGCAGGCCGGCGTCATACGTTCCCGCACCGAAGATCGGCGGACGGGAGCCGAACTGCTTCTCGTAGCTGGTGACGTACTCGATGGTCATCTTCTTGGAGGCAACGCCGTCGGGAATCTCGTCGGGCACCAGCAGCAGGGGGCCCACCACCAGGGCCCCTTCCACCTTCTTGCCGCCGATCTGGATGAAGGCGCCGGTGGCCGAGCCGTGGGTGTGGTAGATAGTGCCCTTGTAGCCGGCATCGACGAGCTGCGTATGGGGCAGCGCGGCCCCGGCGGCGACGCCGGCGACGAGGACTGCGTCCGGCTTGGCGGCCAGGAGCTTGGCGACCTGGCCGGTGACGCTGGTATCCTGGCGGCTGTAGCGCTCGTTGGCGACGATCTGCAGGCCGGCCTTCTGCGCCATGGGGGCGAAAGTCTTGTACCAGCTCTCGCCGTAGGGGTCGTTGTAGCCGATGAAGCCGACCGTCTTGACGCCGCGCTTGGTCATGGCGGCGATGAGGCCGTCGCTGATCACGTCGTCGTTGGGATGGGTCTTGAACACCCAGCGTTTCTTGTCGTCCATCGGCACCACCACCGCCGCTGTGCCCACCGGCGCCAGCATCGGCGTCTGCGACTCGGCCATGAACTGGAGCACGCCCATGGCATTGGGCGAGCCCGACGGCCCGATCAGCGCATCGATCTTGTACTCGGAGAGGAGCTTCTTGGTAAGCTGCACGCTTTGCGTCGAGTCGCTGGCGTCGTCGTAGGGGATGTACTCGATGCTGAGATCGCCGACCTTCTTCGGCAGCAGGGCCACCGAGTTCTTCTGCGGAATGCCGACGAAGGCGGTCGGTCCGCTGGCCGAGCTGATGACGCCGATTTTCACCTGCGCCAGGGCGGCTGCCGATGCCGCGATGCAGGCCGCGGCGCACGCCAGTTTCAACAGCTTGTCTGCTTTCATCTTTCCTCCTCCTTTAAGAAACGGACTGCGAAAACGGTATGCATCACGGCGTCCGGCTGAAATCGGGCTTGCGCCCTTCCTGGCTCGCCAGGATACCTTCCCGTGCCGCGGCCGTGCAGGCGCTGACGCCGAAGGCGCGATAGCCCACCTCCAGCGCTTCGACCAGCGATGGGGCGGCGGCGGCGGCGCGCACGGCTTCCTCCAGGATGCCCAGCACTTCGCGGCTCAGGGGCTGACCGGTGACCGACGCAGGCTCGATCGGCGCCAATTGGGCGATCGGGACGGGCGCGGCGGCGATGCCCGCGGCCTTGCCCACCAAGGCATGCACGCGGGCGACGGCCAGCTCGATGAGGCCGCCCATGTCGTCGGCCAGGGCGTCGATGACCCCCAGCTCGTGGGCGCGGCGCGCCGTGAGGCGCTCGGCCCGGCGCAGCATGGCGTGAAAGGTCGCGGCGGCGGCGGGCCAGCGCCGGTAGGGCACCACCATGGCGCCGATGCCCGGCACGATGCCCAGGGTGATTTCCGGCAGTTGCACCCAGGCCTCGCGCAGGGCGACGATGCCGTGGCAGCGGATGGCCAGCTCCAGCCCGCCCCCGAGCGCCATGCCGTTCAACGCCGCCACGACGGGCTTGTTCATGGCGTCCAGGTGCACCAGCAGGCGCGAACAGTCGCGGGCGTACCGGGCGGAGGCTTCCGCATCGCCCAGCATGGCGGGGAAGCGGCCGATATCGGCGCCGGCGCAGAAGGCCCGCCCGCCGTAGCCGGTGATGACGAAGCCGGCGACCGCCGGATCAGCCTCGAAGCGGCGGATTACCTGCAGCACCTCGTCGGTCATCTCGTCGTGCAGGGCGTTGAGGGCCTCCGGGCGGCGCAGGGTGATGAGCTTCACGTCGCCCACGTCGTCCACCAGCACGTGGCGCAGGAAGTCCTGGTAGGCGGCGAGCGGGCGCTGCGGCAGGGGCATGCCCGGCCGCTCAGTGGCGAAGCGCTCCAGGATGCGTCGCGTCTCGGCCTCGCCCAAGTCGCGCATGAGATCGAGCGGCCCCGTTTTGAAGCCGAGGGCCTGCTTGCAGCCGAGGTTGAGGTCCGCCGGCCCGCCGATGCCCCGGTCGAGGATGTCCACCGACTGGGAGAAGAGCACACCGAGGAGGCGGTCCTGCGCCGCGGCCGCCGTCTCGGGGGTCAGCTCCACCGGCTTGCCCGGGGCCACCGTGAGCCAGGTGTCCACCGAGCGGAAGACGGGTGCCGGACGGTAGTGCCCGCCTTCCTCCTCGGCCTGCAGAGTGTTGGTCTCGGTGATGATGGGGTTGCCGCGGGCGAGGTTGAGCACGAAGAAGGGGCCGGCGTGGACGTAGGCCGCGGCCGCGCTGTCCACCTCGGCGGCGGTGGCGCGCTCGAGCAGCAAGGCCGCCTCGTTGCACCAGTTGTCGAAGACGCGGTCGAGCATGAAGCACACGGCGTCCGCCGTCACCAGGGGCAGCTTGCCCGTCATGGCGAAGAGCCAGCGCAGGTATTCGAGCACGGCCGGATCGGTCTTCTCCCAGGCGATGACTTCCACCGCCGGGTTGCGCCAGGCCGGCGCGAAGAAGTGGGTGACCGTGGCCCGGCCCTTGTGTTCCAACTCGGCGAAGATGCGCGCCGCCGGGAGCGAACTGGTGTTGGAGGTGATGAGGGTTTGCGGGGAGACAACGGCCTCCACTTGCGCAAAGATGCGCCGCTTGAGGGCGAGGTTCTCGGTGGCCGCCTCGATCACCCAGTCGCAGTCGGCCAGCGCCCCGTAGTCCTGGGTGCCGACGATGCCGGCGGTGACCGTCGCCGCCTGGGCTTCTGTCATCTTCCCGCGCGCCACCGCCTTGGCGGCGTAGTCCCGGCAGCGCTGCAGGGCGCGGTCGAGCGCCGACTGCGCCACGTCCACCAGGGTGAGGCGGATCTGCGGCAGGGCGCTCTTCAGGTAGTAGCCGATGTCCGGGCCGATGGTGCCGGCGCCGATGATGGCCACATGCTTGGGCAGGGCGCGCCCGGGCGTGCGCAGCAGGGGGTTGGCGAGGGTCTTATCCATGGTGGTTGGAGTTCCGGTGTTTTGTCATTCCCGCGAAAGCGGGAATCCAGTGGCTTGCATGACGACGCTGGATCCCCGCGTGCGCGGGGATGACAGGGATAGGGGCAGCCATGCTCTCAATGGGCCCCATCGAAAATGATGCGGCTATTCGCCAGTGATTCGATTTCGGCCGCGCCGAAGCCCGCTTCGCGCAGCACCGCCTGGGTGTGTTCGGCGTACTTGGGGGCGAAGGCGAGTTCGCTCCATTGGTCCGGGAGGTCTACCGCCATGGGTTGCATGTGCACGAGCTGGCCGCTTGGCAGCCGCGTGGTGGTCAGGGCGCGGGCGACGGCGTCCATGCCGCGCACCGCGGGAATGTCGTGGATCGGCGCGTGGGGGATGGTGGCCTTGCGGAAGTCCGCGGCGATCTCCGCCGTGGTGTACCGGCGGGTGGCCGCCGCCATGTCGCGGTGGATGGCCTCGCGCTCCCGGTGCCGGCCTTCGTTGGTCACCCGCACGGCGTTGGCGACGGCGGCGAACCCGGGGAGCTCCGTCAGGCGCTTCCATTGCACGTCGGAGCCGATGGCCAGGTAGATGAAGCCGTCGGCCGTCGGATAGACGTTGGTGGGGATGAACTTGCGGTGCTCGTTGCCGCAGCGGGTGATCTCGTTGGGCTGGCAGTCGAAGTCGAGGAGCGGCAGGGTGGTGATGAGCCAGGAGGCGGCCGCCTGCAGCATGGAAACGTCGATGCGCCGGCCTTGGCCGGTCTCCGCCTTCTCCAGCAGGGCGAGCATCACGTTGGCGTAGACCTCGTCACCCGCCTTGAGGTCCACCAGGGGGACCCCGGAGAGCGTCGGCGGGCCGTCGGCGGGGCCGGTCAGCTCCATGTAGCCGACCATGGCCTGGATCACCGGATCGTAGCCGGGGGCGTCGGGATAGTCCGGCCCCATGGCGGAGATGCCCGCCCAGATGAGATCCGGCTTGGCGGTGCTCAGGGTCTCGTAGTCGATGCCCAACTGGGCATAGCGGCGCGGCACTGTGTTGCAGCAGAAGACATCCACGTCGAGTTCCCGGATGAGGCGGCGCAGCACCTCCTGCCCGGCGGGGTCCTTCAGGTTGAGGGCGATGGCCTCCTTGCCGACGTTGGGCGCGATGAAATAGGTGCGCCGGTCGTCGTCCACCACCCGCCCGCCGATGTAGCGGTTGGGATCCCCGGGCAGGCCCTCGCCGCTCGGGGTCGATTCGATGCGGATCACCCGCCAGCCGAGCTGGGCGAAACGCAGCGTGGCGTAGGGCAGGGACAGGGCCTGCTCCATGGATAGAACCGTGCGTCGTCTCATTTGAACCGCCTATATCAACCGCCGCGATGCTTGTGTTGTCGTCCCCGCGGAGGCGGGGACCCAGTGGCTTTGAACGACGCTGGATTCCCGCTTGCGCGGGAATGACAAAAGCTCGCCGTGGTGAAATGCATTTCTCGTCTTCATTCCGGCTTCCACGGCTTCCAATACGGCTTCTCCGCCTTGCCATGCAAGGCGCGATAGACCCTCTCCGGCGTGAAAGGCAGGTCGTAGATGCGCACGCCGGTGGCGTTGTAGATGGCGTTGGCCGCGGCGGCGGCGATGCAGATGGCCGGCGCCTCGCCGACCCCTTTTGCCCCCTGCGGGCCTTCCCCGTCCATGGATTCGATGAAGGAGATGTCCATCTCGGGGATCTCCGGGGCCGTGACCAGCTTGTAGTCGCGGAAGTTGGGGTTGCGCGTGACGCCGTGCTCCACCAGCAGGTTCTCGGTGAGGGCGTAGCCCTGGCCCATGACCACGCCGCCCTCGATCTGGCCTTCGATGCCCAGGCGGTTCAGCACCCGGCCGACGTCGTGGGCGCCGGTGACCCGGGTCATCTTGACGAGGCCGGTTTCCATGTCCACCTCCACTTCCACCACCTGGGTCGCCCAGGCGTAGGCGGCGGAGACGTCCCCCTTGTAGCCCTTGTCCTGGTGCACGCTGGGCGGCTCGTAGTAGAAGGTGGTCATCACCAGCTCGGCCTTGTCGGAGAAGTGCAGGTTGCGAATGAGCTTGGAGACTTCCACCAGGGCCTCGCCCGTCGCGGCGTTGATCACGAAGCCGCCGCGCAGGTCGAGCTCGGCCTCGGCGCACTCGAACTTCCTCGCCGCTGCGCCGAGGATCTTGGCCTTCGCCTTGCGCGCCGCGCCGATGGCCGAGTTGCCGGCGATGAAGGTGGTGCGGGAGGCATGCACGCCGACGTCCCAGGGCGTGATGGCGGTGTCGTTGTTCACCACCGTGACGGCCGAGATGGGCAGGCCCAGTTCCTCGCACACCAGTTGCGACAGCACCGTCTCCGAGCCCTGGCCGATCTCCGAGGCGCCGGTGATCAGGGTCACATTGGCGAAATCGTCGAGCTTGAGGATGGTGCCGCAGCCATCCGAGGGATAGATCTTGGCGCCGCCGCCCACGTGCAGCATGGAGGCCATGCCGATGCCGCGCTTGATGGAGCCGGGCTGGTCGCGGTTCGCCCGGTTCTCGCGGGACTTGCGCTGATAGTCGCTGCGCTCCGCCGCGGTGTTGAGACAGTCCTTGAAGCCGCAGCTCTTGAAGACCATGCCTTGGCCGGTGACCTCCCCGGACTCCTGGGCGTTTTTCAGGCGGAACGCCAGCGGGTCCATGCCGATCGCCTCGGCCAGCTTGTCCATGTGCTGCTCGATGGCGAAGGTGGCCTGCAGGTTGCCGTAGCCGCGGAAAGAGCCGGCGTAGGGGTTGTTGGTGTAGACCGCGGTGGTGTGGTAGTCGCAGTGGGGCACCCGGTAGAGGGAGGAGAAGGTCTGCATCATGACGAAGGGCGTGGTCGCCCCCCAGGAGGTGTAGGCGCCGTTGTCGTGCAGGGTGTGCACTTGCCGGAAGGTGAGGCTGCCGTCCTTCCTGCAGCCGGAGCGCAGGGTCAGCAGCACCGGCTGGCGCGTTGGCGAGGCGAGGAATTCCTCTTCGCGGGTGAAGACGAGCTTCACCGGACGCTTGGCGGCGCGGGCCAGGAACAGGCAGATCACCTCGAAGGGATAGATGTCCAGCTTGGAGCCGAAGCCGCCGCCGATGGGCGGCTGGATGATGCGGATGCGCGCCGGGTCCATGTGGAGGTACTCGGCGAACTCCCGCTTGTGCAGGAAGGGCACCTGGGTGTTGGAATACATCAGCAGGTTGCCGGAGGCGTCGAACTCGGCGAGGATGCCCGAGACGCCCATGCAGCAGTGGGTCACGTAGTGCAGCTTGAAGGTGTCCTCGACCAACACGTCGGACTCGGCTTCGCCCCGGGCCACGTCGCCGTGGGCGTAGTCGAAGCGCATGGCGACGTTGTCGGGATGCTTCTCGTGCAGTACCGGGGCGCCGGGCCTGACGGCCTCCTCGGGATCGGTGAGCAGGGGCAGGTCCTCGTACTCGACCTCGATGAGTTTGAGCGCCTGTTCGGCGATCTCCACCGAGTCGGCCGCCACGGCGGCGATCTCGTCGCGCAGGCTGCGTACCCGGTCGCCTTTGAGCGGCAGGTGGTCCTTGGCCACGCCGATCGGGCGCTGCTCGGGCACGTCGGCCGCCGTGAGGACAACGTGCACGCCGGGCAGGGCCTTGGCGGCGGCGGTGTCGATGCGCTTGATGCGGGCATGCACCCGGGACGAACGCAGGATCCTGGCGTGGAGCTGCCCCGGCAGGTCGATGTCGTGGATGTAGCGGGTCCTGCCGCTCGCCTTGTCCGGCGCATCCATCTTGGGGATGCGCTTGCCGATCAGGGTGTCGGGCGCGATGGTCTTTTGTACAACGCTCATAAGAGTCCTCCTGGTTTTCCCCCTCTCCCCTCGTGGGAGAGGGTCGGGGTGAGGGGGTGCGGCAGCTGCCCACCCCCACCCTGTCCCTCCCCCATCAAGGGGAGGGAACCCTGAATCAGTCCTTGGTGCCGCTCACCGACGCAATCGCGTCGACAATCTTCTTGTACCCGGTGCAGCGGCACAGGTTGCCTTCAATGCAGCGCTTGATGGTGTCCGGATCGGCGTCGGGATGCTCGGTGAGCAGGTGGCTCGCCTGCACCACCATCCCGGGTGTGCAGAAGCCGCACTGCACGGCGCCGTTTTCCACGAAGGCCTGGCGCAGGGCGTCGGCCTTGGGGTCGGCCGCCAGGCCTTCGATCGTCACGACGTCGCGGCCGTCGCAGTCCACCGCGAACATCAGGCAGGAGTTGAGCGAAACGCCGTCCACCAGGATGGTGCAGGCGCCGCATTCCCCCTCGCCGCAGCCGTACT
>CAYZLI010000026.1:0-6091 GCA_964479195.1 uncultured Rhodocyclaceae bacterium | reverse complement strand
ACGCCGTCCACCAGGATGGTGCAGGCGCCGCATTCCCCCTCGCCGCAGCCGTACTTGGTCCCGGTGAGGCCGATGACCTCCCGCAGCATCTGCAGCGCGCTCATGTCCACCGGCACGCTGGCGCGCTTGGCGACGCCGTTCAGGCTGAATTCGATGTCACGCTTGAGCGACATGGTCGAGCATCCTCTTGGTCATGTTGTGGATCAGTTCCTTGCGGTACCAGGCGGTGGCGCGCACATCGTCGATCGGCGTCACTTCGTCGCGGGCGGCGCTGGCGGCCGATGCGATGGTGGCCGCGTCCAGGCGCCTGCCCTCCAGGGCCTGCTCGGTGTGCAGGGCCCGCACGGGGGTGGGCGCCACGGCGCCGAAGGCCACGCGCACCTGGGACAGCGCACCCTCGTCCAGGACGCCGGCGATGCCGATGGAGATGGTCGAGATGTCCAGGGCGGGGCGCGTGCCGAACTTGAAGAAGCGCGCGAAGTGCCGCGACACCGGCAGCGGGATGCGCACCGCGGTCAGCAGCTCGGCCGGCGAGCGCCGCGTCTTGCCCGGCCCGACGAAGAACTCGGCCAGGCGCAGGCTGCGCTTGTAGAGCTTGCCGTCGGGCTTGGAGGCGAGCTCCACCTCGGCATCCAGGACGATCAGGGGCACCAGGGTGTCGCCGGCGGGGGAGGCGTTGCAGATGTTGCCGCCGAGCGTGGCGGCGTTGCGGATCTGGTCGCTGGCGAAATGGTCACAGGCCTCGGCGAGCACCGGCAGGTGCTTGTTCACCAGATCGTCACGCATGATCTCGCTGATGGTGGTCAGCGCCCCGATGCGGATGGCCCCGCCGTCGAGGCGGATGCCCTTCAGCTCCGGGATGCGCCGGACGTTCATCAGGGTGCGCTTGATCTTCACCCGCCCGGCCTGGCTCTGGGGCATGAGATCGGTGCCGCCGGCGAGGATGGTCACCTCGCCCAGCTGCTGCAGACACTCGACCGCCTCGTCCAGGCTGGACGGGACGACGTAGTTCTCGATTTCAGTCATTGCATGATCCTCAAAAAGCCATCTGTCATTCCCGCGAAAGCGGGAATCCAGCGTCGTTCTCAGAGCCACTGGGTCCCCGCTTTCGCGGGGACGACAAAACAAATATCAAGTCAGCCTCAAAAGCGGATCGGTTCCCGGTAGCGCCCATACACCTTCACCAGCTCCGTCGTCATCTCGCCGACGCTGGCGTAGGCCTTGACGGCCTCGACCAGGGCGGGCATGACGTTGCGCCCGGCGCCCGCATCGGCGCCCAGGCGGGCGAGGGCGGCCGCGACCTTCGTGGCGTCGCGCCCGGCCCGGATCTTTTTCAGTCCGTCGATCTGCACGCGGGCGTCCTCCTCGTCGTACGGGTGGAAGTCGACCGGGTGCTCCTCCTCCTGCTCGTTCCGGTAGCAATTGACGCCCACCTTGGGGAACCTGCCCGACTCGATGTTGCGCTGCATGTCGTAGGCCTGCGCCGAGACCTTGGCCTGGATGATGCCTTCGGAGACCAGCTTGACGATGCCGCCCTGGGCGTCCGTTTCGGCCATGATCTCTTCCATCTTCCGGCGCATCTGGTTGGTCATGGTCTCCACGTAGTAGGAGCCGGCCAGGGGATCCACGGTCTCGGTGAGGCCCATCTCCTCGATGAGGAGCTGCATGGTGCGCAGGGAGATGCGCGCCGAGTACTCGGTGGGAATGGTGTAGGCCTCGTCGTAGGAGCACAGGGCCATGGTCTGGGTGCCGGACAGGGCGCTGATCAGGGCGTAGTAGGCGCCGCGCACGATGTTGAGTTCGGGCTGCTCGAAGGTGAGGCCGCCGCCGCCGCCGGCGGCGATCATGCGCAGCCACATGGAACCGGGCTTCTCGGCGCCGTACTGCTCCTTCATGATCTTGGCCCACAGGCCGCGGCCGGCGCGGAACTTGCTGACCTGCTCGAAGAGGTTGCCGAAGATGTTGAAGTTGTAAGAGAGCCTTCCGGCGAATTCGTCGATATGTAAGCCCCGCTTCAGGGCCTCGTCGGCGTAGGCCTTGGCGATGCAGAAGGCGTAGGCCATTTCCTGCGCCGGGTTGGCCCCCGACTCGCGGATGTGGTAGCCGCACACCGAGACCGGGCTGTATTTCGGCGCATACTCCGCGCAATACTCGATGGTGTCGCCGACGAGCTTGATGGAGGGCTCGACCGGGTAGATCCAGGTGCCGCGGCCGATGAATTCCTTGAGGATGTCGTTCTGGGCCGTGCCGCGCAACTGCTTGACGTCGTAGCCGCGCTTTTCGGCCATGGCCAGATACATGGCGATGAGGATGGCCGCCGCGCCGTTGATGGTGAGCGAGACCGTGATCTTGTTCAGGTCGATGCCCTCGAAGGCGACCTCGAAGTCGCGCAGGGTGTCCACCGACATGCCGACGCGGCCGATCTCGCCTTCGGCCAGCGGATCGTCCGAGTCCAGTCCGATCTGGGTGGGCAGGTCGAAGGCGACGTTGAGCCCGGTCTGGCCGTTGGCGATGAGGTACTTGAAGCGCTGGTTGGTGTCCGCCGGATTGCCGAAGCCGGCGTACTGGCGCATGGTCCACGGCTGCTTGCGGTACATCAGGCGGTGGATGCCGCGGGTGAAGGGGTATTCGCCGGGCAGCCCGACCATGTCGAGGCCGCCGCTGGCGGCGACATCCAGCGCCGTGTACAGCGGCTTGACCTCGATGCCGGACTCGTTCACGACGGGCTTGATCGGCGCTTGTGCGCGGTCGTTCATCGGACGTGCTCCCGGATGTAGCCCGTGATGGCGTCGAGCTTCGAGCCGGTGGGAAAGATGCCGGCGAAGCCCAGCTCGCGCAGGGCCGCGTGGTCCTGGGCCGGCAGGTTGCCGCCGATCAGCCACAGCTTGTCCTGCAGGCCGGCGGCCTCCAGCAGGGGCTTCAGCTTGCGGCAGAAGGGCAGGTGCGAGCCGGCCATGCTGGAAAGCGCGATCACATCCACGTCCTCCTCCAGGGCCATGCGCGCCACCGCCTCCGGCGTCTGGCGCAGCCCCGTGTAGATGACCTCGAAGCCGGCGTCCATCATGGCGCGGGCCACCACCTTGGCGCCTTGGTCGTGGCCGTCCAGGCCGGGCTTGGCGAGCAGGACCTTGATGCGCTGTTCCTGTTTCGTTCGGGCTGCGGCGCTCACGACGAAACCTCCTTGGCAATGATCAGTTTCAGGATTTCGCTCGTGCCGCCGCCGATCAGGGTGAAGCGCACGTCGCGCAGGTAGCGCTGGACGGGGTAGTCCATCGCATAGCCGTAGGAGGCGAGCACGCGCGCCGCCTTGTCGCAGACGGTCGCCGCCGTCTCGGTGGCGAAGAGCTTGGCCATGGCCGCCTCCTTGTGGTGGGGCCGACCGGCGTCGCGCAGCCAGGCCGCGTAGTAGACGAGGTGCTTGGCGGCTTCCAGCTCGGTGGCCATCTCGGCCAGCTTCAACTGGATGGCCTGGAAGCGGTTGATGGGCTTGCCGAACTGCTTGCGCTCGGCGGCGTAGCGCACCGCCTCGTCGAGGGCGGCGCGGGCCACCCCGAGGCCCATGGCGCCGGTGATGATGCGAATCTCGGCGAGGGTCTTGCGCAGATGGCCCTCGCCGTCGCCTTCCTCCCGGGACAGGCGGTGGCTGTCCGGGACGAAGCACTCGTCGAAGGCCACTTCCGAGGTGGGCAGGGCCCAGACGCCCATCTTGTGGATCTCGCGCCCGACGATGAGGCCCGCGAAGCCCTTCTCGACCAGGAAGATGGTGAGTTTCCTCTCCTCGCCGGCCTTGGCGAAGACGGTGAAGAAATCCGCCAGGGGCGCGGAGGTGATCCAGGTCTTCTGGCCGTTCAGCACGTAGCCGCCGTCCACCTTCTTCGCCGTGGTGGCGATGGAATCCAGGTCGGAGCCGGCGTTGGGCTCGGTCATGCAGATGGCGCCGATCTTCTCGCCCCGGAGCGCCGGCTGGAACAGGCGCTCGAGGATATCCGCGTTGCCCAGCATGTGGAGGAACTTGGTGCCCATGAGGGACTGCATGGCCACCGCCCCGGCCAGGGACATGGAGCCCCGCGCGATCTCGGTGAGCGCCAGGCAGAACTCGGTGAGCGCCAGGCCGCTGCCGCCCGCCTCCTCCGGGTAGCGCATGCCGAAAAAGCCCAGCTCCGCCAATTCCCGAAACAGCTCGCGCGGGAAGGCGCGCGCCTCGTCCAGCGCCGCCGCCTGCGGCGCGATGCGCTCGTCGCAGAAGCGGGCGAAGGTGTCGCGGATCTGCTTCTGCTCGTCGGTCAGGTCGAAATCCATCTCAGCCAGCCTCGTCGTGTACTCCCTCCCCCTCGGTGGGGGAGGGGGAGGTTGAGGTGCCCTGGCCTTCCCATCCGTATTCCGACTTGGCTTTCTCGGGGGAAATGACGCCGTTCCTCACTTCTTCGGCCAGCACCTTGCGGTCCCGCTTTCTCGGGTCGCCGTAACCGCCGCCACCGCTCGCCACCTGGTGATAGATCGTGCCCTTCGGCACGCCGGTGATGAGGTCCTTGTTCCTGGGGACCACGGTGCGCCCGTCCGGGTAGTTCAGGCGGATGAAGTTGAGGCCGGCATCCTGGCCGCCGAACAGGCCGAAGGCGGGCTCGAAGTCGCCGTCGCCGAAGGTGACGAGCTGGGTGTCGTCCGAGCCGATCTCGAAAATCGTCTCCACGCCGAGGCCGCCGCGCCATTCGCCGGCGCCGGCCGAATCGCTGAGCAGTTCGTGCTTGACGAGGCGGTGCGGCGTCTGCTGCTCGAACATCTCGTAGTCCTGGTCGAGCACGCCGCCGGAGGCGTCGATCATGCCGATGTGGTCGTAGCCGTCGCTGCCGCGCAGGGCGCCGGAACCGCCCTTGAGGCCCATGAAGCCGATATCCACGTATTTCTCGTTCTTCTCCGGATCGATGCCGGTGGTGAGCGAGGCGAGCAGGTTGTTCCAGCCGGCGGTGACGCGCTCCGGCAGCACCGGGGCGAGGGCGCGCTGGATGGCGTCGGCGTTGGGCGGACACAGGTGGTTGCCGAAGGTGGTGGCCTTCGGATAGGCCGCATTGAGGATGGTGCCCTCCGGGATGACGATCTCGATCGGCTGCACCATGCCCTCGTTGTGCGGGATGTCCGGGTTCACCATCTGCAGCAGGGTGAGGATGGTGGCCGAGGCGCTGGAGGTGAAGGTGCCGTTCACGAAGCCGTTGGTCTGCGGGTCGGTGCGGGAGTAGTCGAACTTGATCCGCCTGTCCTGCACCTCGATGTCCACGCGGATGGTGAACTTGGATCCCACGTGGCGGCCGTCGTAATAGACGTAGCCTTCGCCGGAGTAGTTCCCGTTGGGGATCTTGGCGATCTCGGCTTCCATCATCCGGCGCGTGGCGTCGAACAGCGCCTGCTTGTGCGCCTCGTAGCTGTCGACGCCGTACTTGTTCAGCAGCTCCAGCAGGCGCCGCTCGCCCACGGTGCAGGCGCCCATCTCGGCCTTCATGTCGTGCTGCACGATGTCGAGACGAACGTTGGCGAAGATCAGGTTCCACACGTCCTTGCGCAGCTTGCCGCGCTCGACCACCTTCACCGGCGGGATGCGCAGGGCTTCCTGCCAGACTTCGACGGCATTGGGGTTGTAGCCGCCCGCCACGTTGCCGCCGATGTCCGCCTGGTGGCCCTTGACCGCGGTCCACGCGACCAGCTTGCCGTCCAGGAAGACGGGCTTGAAGACGGCGACGTCGTTGTTCTGGTTGCCCAGGCTGAAGACGTCGTTGTGGAAGATGACGTCGCCCGGATAGATCTCGTCGCCGAAGTATTCCTTGATGTACTTGCACACCGGCGCCAGAGAAAAGGCGAGGATGGGCAGGTTCTCGGTCTGCTCCAGCATGTTGCCGTCGCCATCGTAGAGGCCGGTGACATAGTCCTTGGCCTCGCACAGGATGGGCGAGCGGGTGGTCTGTTCCATGGAGATGCTCATCTCGTCCGTGATGGACTTGAAGGTCCGCGCATAGACGGAGAGCAGGATCGGGTCGATGTCCGCGGCGCTCACTGGACTACCCTCCACTCGTTGAAGGCTGTCGTGCTGAGGTGGTGCAGG
>CAYZLI010000025.1:26323-30598 GCA_964479195.1 uncultured Rhodocyclaceae bacterium | reverse complement strand
TTGTTCTTGAGGGCGACGTCGATCTTGAGCCGGCGCGCCGTGTTGGCGCAGTAGTCGAGATCGCACTCCGGGTCCTGCTCGAAGATGTTGATGGTCGGCGGCGAAACCTGGTGCTGGACCGCCAGCACCGTCAGCACCGATTCCAGCCCGCCGGCGCCGCCCAGGAGGTGGCCCGTCATGGACTTGGTGGAATTGACCACCAGTTTCCTGGCTGCATCGCCGAAGGCCAGCTTGATGGCATCCGTCTCGTTCTTGTCGCCCAGGGGCGTCGACGTGCCGTGGGCGTTGATGTACTGCACCTGGTCCGGGCTGAGGCCGGCGTCCTTGAGGGCGTTCACCATGCTGCGGCGCGGGCCGTCCGTGTCCGGTGCCGTCATGTGGTAGGCATCACCGCTCATGCCGAAACCGGCCAGTTCCGCGTAGATCTTCGCGCCGCGGGCCTTGGCGTGCTCGTATTCCTCGATCACCATCACGCCGGCGCCCTCGCCCAGCACGAAGCCGTCGCGGCCCTTGTCCCACGGACGGCTGGCTGTCGCCGGGTCGTCGTTGCGCGTGGACAGCGCCTGGGCGGAGGCGAAGCCGCCGATGGCCAGCGGGGTCACCGTGGACTCGGCACCGCCGCAGACCATGGCATCGGCATCGCCGTACTGGATCATGCGGAAACCGGTGCCGATGGCATGCAGGCCCGTCGTGCAGGCCGTCACCACCGCGAGGTTCGGCCCCTTCAGCCCGAACATGATCGACAGGTTGCCGGAGATCATGTTGATGATCGTGCCGGGGATGAAGAAGGGCGAAATCTTGCGCGGCCCGCCGCCGAGGAAATCGTTATGGGTTTCCTCGATCATGGGCAGGCCGCCGATGCCGGAGCCGATATTCACGCCGATGCGCTCGGCATTGTCCGGCGTCACTGCCAGCCCGGAATCGCGAATCGCCTGGATGCCCGCCGCCATGCCGTAATGGATGAAGACATCCATGCGCCGCGCCTCCTTGGGGGAGAGGTAGGCGGAGACGTCGAAGCCCTTGACCTCGCCGGCGACGCGCGACTTGAAGGCCGAGGCGTCGAAGCGGCTGATCGTCCCGATGCCGCTCTTGCCGGCAACGATGTTTTCCCAGGTTTCCTGGACGGTATTGCCGACCGGCGAGACGATGCCCAAACCGGTGACTACGACCCTGCGGCGCGCCACTTCGTGCTTCTCCTGCTGCGGTGGGGATGAACGGGGTTACTTCTTCAGGTGGGTGTTGATGTAGTCGATCGCCTGCTGCACGGTGGTGATCTTCTCGGCCTCCTCGTCGGGAATCTCGCACTCGAACTCTTCCTCGAGGGCCATCACCAGCTCCACGGTGTCGAGCGAGTCGGCGCCCAGGTCATCGACGAAGGACGACTCGTTTTTGATTTCGGATTCATTGACACCGAGCTGCTCCGCAACGATCTTCTTGACGCGTTGTTCGATGTTCTCCATATGAGCTCCTTCCCCTTTCGGTGGATGTGACGACGAAAACTATAGTGTCGGCCAAGGCCAAGTGGCGGACCCACCCGATGCCCCAGCAAAAAAACCGGGCAATTTTAGCAGAAAGGCCATGCCCGACCAAACTTAAGGATTGACCCCTCAGCCCATGTACATGCCGCCATTCACGTGCAGCGTCGCCCCCGTGATGTAGCCGGCGCGCGGCGAGGCGAGAAAGGCCACGGCGGCGGCGACCTCCTCGGCGCTGCCCAGGCGTCCCAGCGGGATCTGCGTGAGCAGTGCCGCCCGCTGGGCCTCCGGCAGGGCGTTGGTCATGTCGGTGTCGATGAAGCCCGGGGCGACGCAGTTCACCGTGATGTTGCGGCTGCCCAGCTCCTGCGCCAGCGCCCGGCTCATGCCGGCCACGCCCGCCTTGGCGGCGGCATAGTTGGCCTGGCCCGGGTTGCCGGCGCTGCCCACCACCGAGGTGATGTTGATGATGCGCCCGAAACGCGCCTTCAGCATGCCGCGCATGACGGCCTTGGACATGCGGAACACCGCCTTCAGGTTGGTGTCGATCACGGCGTCCCACTCCTCGTCCTTCATGCGCATGGCCAGGTTGTCCCGGGTGATGCCGGCGTTATTCACCAGCACCGAGACCGGCCCGAACTTCTTCCCGATCCCGTCGATCACGGCCTCGCCGGCGGCGGCATCGGTCACGTCGAGGACTGCGCCCCAGCCGGCGATGTCCGCTCCATCGAGCGCCTTCTGGATGTCGGCGGCACCCGCTTCCGAAGTGGCGGTGCCGACCACCGTGGCGCCTTCCTTGCCCAGTTCCAGGGCGATGGCGCGGCCGATGCCGCGCGAGGCGCCGGTGACGAGTGCGATCTGTCCTTTCAGCATCCTCTCCTCCCTATGCCTTGGTCGCGGCGAGCGCGGCCTCCAGCCCGGCGAGATCCGCCATGGCGTGCCCGGCCAGGCCGTCGGCACAGCGCTTGACCAGGCCGGCCAGGACCTTGCCCGGACCGCATTCGTAGACCTGCGTGACGCCCTGGGCTGCCATCGCCCGCATGGTTTCCACCCAGCGCACCGGCGAGGCCGCCTGGCGCACCAAGGCGTCCTTGATACGCGGCGGGTCGTCGAGACAGGCCGCATCGGCGTTGTTCACCACGGGGATCCGCGGTGCGGACAAGGTGATTTGCGCCAGGCGCGCCAGCAGGCGCTCGGCGGCCGGTTTCATGAGCGAGCAGTGGAACGGGGCCGAGACGGGCAGCATCACGGCGCGCTTGGCGCCCTTCGCCTTGGCCGCCTCGGCGGCGCGCTGCACCGCGGCGGCATGGCCGGCGATGACGATCTGCTCCGGCGCGTTGAAATTCACCGCCTCCACCACCTGCCCCTGGGCACTCTCGGCGCAAACCGCCTTGACGGCCGCCGCATCGAGCCCCAGGACGGCCGCCATGGCGCCCTCGCCCGCCGGCACCGCCTCCTGCATCGCCTTGGCGCGCAGTTCCACCAGCGGCACGGCGTCGGCGAAGGCGAGCACGCCCGCGGCGACGAGCGCCGAATACTCGCCGAGGCTGTGGCCGGCCATGAGGGCGGGCGCCCGGCCGCCCTTGTCGAGCCAGAGCCGATACACCGCGATGCCGGCGGCGAGCATCAGGGGCTGGGTATTGACCGTCTGGTTGAGCGCCTCCGCGGGGCCCTCCGTGACGAGTTGCCAGAGGTCGCGGCCCAGCGCCGTCGAGGCCTCGTCGAACGTCCTGCGGACCACGGCACTCTCGCCGTAGGCCTGCATCATGCCCAGGGACTGGGAGCCCTGGCCTGGAAACACGAGTGCGAATTTCATGATCGTCCGAATTAGAACTTGAGCACCGCGGCGCCCCAGGTGAAGCCCCCGCCGACGCCTTCCAGCAGCAAGGTGTCGCCGCGCCGGATGCGCCCCTCCTGCACGGCGGCATCCAGCGCCAGGGGGATCGAGGCGGCCGAGGTGTTGCCGTGGCGATCCACCGTGGTGATCACCTTCTCCATGGGCATGCCCAGTTTCTTGGCCGTGCCCTGGATGATGCGGAGATTGGCCTGATGCGGGATCAGCCAGTCGATCTCGGCGGGCCGCACGCCGGCCTGCGCCAGCGCCTCCTCGGCCACGTCGGCGAGCACCTTAACGGCGAACTTGAACACCGCCTGCCCGTCCATGTGCAGGAAAGGCGAGCCGACGATCCGGCCGCCGCAGACGTTGCCGGGCACGGCGAGGATGTCGTGGTAGCTGCCGTCGGCATGCAGGGCGCTGGCGAGCAGGCCGGGCGCATCGCTGGCTTCGAGGATCACGGCGCCGGCCCCGTCGCCGAACAGCACGCAGGTGCCCCGGTCGTTCCAGTCGAGGATGCGAGAGAAGACCTCGGCCCCCACCACCAGGGCGCAGCGGTGGCTGCCGGAGCGGATAAATTTCTCGGCGATGGTCAGGGCGTAGATGAAGCCGCTGCACACCGCTTGCACGTCGAAGGCCGCCGCGCCGCGCACCCCCAGCTTGGACTGCAGCAGGCAGGCCGTACTGGGAAACACGTAATCGGGCGTCGAGGTGGCCAGGACGATGAGATCGACCTTTTCGGCGGCGATGCCGGCGGCGGCCATGGCGCGCCGGCTCGCCTCCAGGGCCAGGTCGCTCGCCGTCTGGGTCGCCTCGGCGATGTGGCGGCTGCGAATGCCGGTGCGCCCGACGATCCACTCGTCGGAGGTATCGACGCCCCGGGCGACCAGGTCGTCGTTGGAGACGGCGTTCGCGGGGAGGTAGCTGCCGGTGCCGGTAATCCGTGCGTATGTCATGCTGCCGCCT
>CAYZLI010000025.1:18863-26223 GCA_964479195.1 uncultured Rhodocyclaceae bacterium | reverse complement strand
TACTGCGCCATGCGTTCCGTGATGCGCTCGACCAGGCGGTTGCGGGCCGCCTCGGCGGCCCGCTCCAGGGCCTTGGCGAAGGCGAGCTGGTCGGCCGAGCCGTGGCTTTTCACGACGATGCCGCGCAGGCCCAGCAGGCTGGCACCGTTGTAGCGGCGCGGATCGACGCGCTTCTTGAAGGCGTTCAGGGCCGGCAGCGCCAGCAGCGCCGCCAGCCGGGTGAGCAGGTTGCGGCTGAATTCCTCGCGCAGGAAGGTGGCCAGCATGCGCGCCAGCCCTTCGGAGGCCTTCAGCAGGACGTTGCCGACAAAGCCGTCGCAGACCACCACGTCGGTGGTTCCCTTGTAGATGTCGTCGCCTTCCACGTTGCCGTAGAAATTGAGTCCGCTCTCCCGGAGTAGTTCCCCGGCCTGCTTGACCACGTCGTTGCCCTTGATGTCCTCCTCGCCGATGTTCAGCAGGCCGACGGAGGGGCGCTCCTTGTGTTCCACGGCGGCCACCAGCATGGCGCCCATGATGCCGAACTGGAGCAGGTGCTGGGGTGCGCAATCCACGTTGGCACCCAGGTCCAGCACATAGGTGTAGCCGGTCATGCTCGGCAGGATGGCAGCGATGGCCGGCCGGTCGATGCCGGGCAGGGTCTTCAGGACGAAGCGGGAAATGGCCATCAGCGCGCCGGTGTTGCCGGCCGAGACGGCGGCCTGGGCGCAGCCGTCCTTCACGAGGTCGATGGCCAGGCGCATCGACGAATCCTTCTTCACCCGCAGGGCGATGGCCAGCGGGTCGTGCATGTCCACCACCTCGCTGGCGAAGCGGAAACCCAGGCGCTCGCCGAAGCGCGGTTTCTCCCGCTTCAGCGCCGGCTCGACCACCTCCGGCAGCCCGACCAGGACGACCGAGGCGTGGGGATCGGATTCCAGGAAGCGAAAGGCGGCCGGAAGCGTCACGGACGGGCCGAAATCGCCGCCCATGCAGTCAATCGCGATGGTGACTTCCATCGACGCGGATCAGTATCCCGATGCGGGGTGCAAAGCGTCGGCGCCATCCGGCGCCGCCCGAGGGCTCACTCGCCCTTGGTCTTGACGACCTTCTTGCCGCGGTAATAACCGCTGGGGCTGATATGGTGGCGCAGGTGCGTCTCGCCCGTGGTGGCCTCGACGGCCAGCGGCGCGGTGGTCAGGAAATCGTGGGCGCGGCGCATGCCGCGTTTCGACGGGGATTTCTTGTTCTGTTGGACAGCCATGTGCAAAACTCCTCAAAAGCAGTATCTCTAAAAAACGCTGCGTCAGCCGCCGCGCTTCAGCGCCGCCAGCTTGGCAAACGGCGACGCCTCGTCGTCCCCGCCGGAGAACCGCGGCGGCTCGCAGCGGGCGTGCCGCGGCGCGATCGGCAAGGCCAGCAGGATATCTTCCTCCAGCAAGGGCAGCAGGTCCAACTCGCGCGCCGCCTCGATGGCGTCGCAGCTGTCGTCCTCCAGCGCCCCTTCCTGGCCGTCCTCCGGCCAGGGCGCGCCCGGCGCAACCAGCATCAGTCGGCTGCGGATGCGCACCGGATGCTCCAGCCCGCCCAGGCAGCGCTGGCAGACCAGGCGCAGCGTCCCGTCGACCGACAAGGCGAGGAAGGACTCCCCACCTGCCGTTTCGCCGGCCACCGAGAAATCCAGAGCGCCGGCGGCATCGAACAGCATCTCGCCCAGCCGCGGCAAGGCACCCAGTTCCAGACGGCCGGACAGCATCCGGCGCTGCCGCGCAAACTCAAGGCTGTCGATCACCATGCCCTGTTGCGACATAAGCCGCGAATGTTATCATTTGACGACTTTTCCTGTCAAAAGAATCACATCCGCCGCCGCGGAATCCGCCCGTAGCCCATATGCCCACGCCCCCCCGCCTCGTCCTGGCCTCCACGTCGATCTACCGCCGGGAACTGCTCGCCCGCCTGCAGATCCCCTTCGAAACGGCCGGCCCGGAGGTGGATGAAAGCGAGCTTCCCGGCGAATCCCCCGTCGCCACCGCGGAACGCCTGTCCGTCGCCAAGGCCAAGGCGGTGGCCGGCCGGTTTCCGGATGCGCTGATCATCGGCAGCGACCAGGTGGCCTGCATCGGCGAACAGCGCTTCGGCAAGCCCCACACCCGGGAGCGGGCTATCGCCCAGTTGCGCAGCATGCGGGGCAAGACGGTGATCTTCCATACCGGACTCTGCCTGTACAACAGCGCCAGCGGCCGGGTGCAGTTGGCGGGGGTGCCGACGGAGGTCGGCTTCCGCAGCCTGACGGACGGGGAAATCGAGCGCTACCTGGACCGGGAACAGCCCTACCACTGCGCCGGCAGCGCCAAGTCCGAGGGCCTGGGCATCGCCCTGCTGGAGCACATGCGCGGCGATGACCCCAACGCCTTGGTCGGCCTGCCGCTGATCGCCCTCTGCGCCATGCTGCGGGCGGAGGGCCTGCAGCTACCGTAGCGCCATCCGGCCGAAGGCGTTGAGCAGACTCTCGGCCATGTCGGTACCGAACTGCCGGGCGAAACGCTCGGCCAGGCCGGCGCGCTGGGTGTAGTCGCGGATGTCCTCGGCCTTGATCACCTCGCGCGCCACGTAATCCACGCTGCCGAAGGCGTCGGTCAGGCCGAGCTCGATGCTCTTGGCCCCGGTCCACATCAGGCCGCTAAAGAGTTCCGGCGACTCCTTCAGGCGCTTGCCGCGGCCCTGGCGCACCACGTCGATGAACTGCATGTGGATGTCGTCGAGCAGCACCTGGGCGTGCTCCTTGTGCTTGCCATCCTGGGGCGAGAAGGGGTCGAGGAAGCCCTTGTTCTCCCCCGCCGTCAGGAGACGCCGCTCCACGCCGAGCTTGTCCATCGTCCCGGTGAAGCCGAAGCCGTCCATCAGCACGCCGATGGAGCCGACCACGCTCGCCTTGTCCACGAAAATCTTGTCGGCGGCCGCCGCGACATAGTAGCCGCCGGAGGCGCAGACGTCCTCCACCACGGCGTAGAGCGGCACGTTCGGATGGCGGGCGCGCAGGCGCCGGATCTCGTCGTTGATGATGCCCGACTGGACGGGGCTGCCGCCCGGGCTGTTGATGCGCAGGATTACGCCCTGGGTCCCGTTGTCCTCGAAGGCGGCCTGCAGCGAGGCCGTCACCTTTTCGGCGCTCGCTTCGCCGCTCGCCTTGATGACCCCGTTCAGTTCCACCAGCGCCGTGTGCTTCTTGCCGTCGCCGAGCCGCTCCGCCGTGTCCCCCCAGTCGCCCAGGAGGAAGATCAGCAGGGTGAGATAGGCGAAGCCCAGCAGCTTGAAGAAAATGCCCCAGCGCCGGCGCCGCTTCTGCTCGGCAACCGCTTCCAGCGCCAGTTTCTCGATTACCTTGCGCTCCCACCCGGGTTCGTTGTTCGATGTCTCAGCCATCTTTCAACCACTCATTCAGATAAACGCCGCCATCCCGCTCGAAAACCGGCAGCGAAGTCAGCCTGCCGCCGCGGCACGGCCCGCCGACGCACTCGCCGCTTTCGGGAAGATAGGTCGCGCCGTGGGTCGAGCAAATCAAGTATAGCCGGGAATCGTCGAGGAATTCCCCCGGCATCCAATCGAGTTCGACCCCCACATGGGCGCAGCGGTTAAGGTAGGCGTGGATACGGCCGCGGTGGCGCAGGACGAAGGCGGCCAGCGGCCCACCCTCCGACTCGACTTGGAAGCGAACCCCCCGGCCTCCATCGGCCAGTTCCTCGCCGCGGCAGATCAAGCGTGGCGTCTCAGCCATTCCGTAAGCTGCGCGAAATTCTCGACCAGGCCGAGGGGGCGCTCGGCTTCCAGCGTCTCCCGGGGATGGGCGCCGAAGCCCACGGCCAGCGCCGCCACCCGGGCGTTGCGCGCCATCTGCAGGTCATGGGTGGTATCCCCCACCATCAGGGTCTGCGCCGGTGCGGCATCGAGCTCCTCCATGAGGGCCAGCAGCATGTCCGGCGCCGGCTTCGAGGAGCACTCGTCGGCGCAGCGCGTCGCATGGAAGTAGCCCTTCAGGCCCGTGGACTCCAGGGCCCGGTTCAGGCCGATGCGGCTCTTGCCGGTGGCAACGCCCAGGAGCAGCCCCTGCTCCGCCAGCTCGGCGATGAGTTCATGGGCCCCGGGGAACAGCGCCAGTTCGTGGTCCTGGGCCAGGTAGTGATGGCGGTAGCGCTCGGCCACCCGCGGATATTCCCCCGGAAGCACGCCGGGCATGGCCGCCGCCAGGGCATCGTGCAGGCCGAGGCCGATCACCTGCCGCGCCGTCGTGTCGTCCGGGGGCGGGATGCCCAGATCGACGGCCGCCGCCTGCATGCAGGCGACGATGGCGCCGGCCGAGTCCATCAGGGTGCCGTCCCAGTCAAAGACGATCAGTTGGTAGGTTCGTCCCATAGTCTCTCTGTTCGTTCTGTTCCAGGCGGTCGAGGAAGACGGCCAGGTCCTGGGGCAGGGGCGCTGCCAGGTCGAGCCGCTCACCGCCGACCGGATGCACCAGCGACAGCCGCGCGGCGTGCAGGAACATGCGGCCCAACCCCTGTTTTTGCAAGGTTTTGTTGAGGGCGAAATCCCCGTACTTGTCGTCCCCGCAGAGGGGGTAGCCCAGATGCGCCAGGTGTACACGAATCTGATGGGTGCGTCCCGTCTCCAGTTCCACCTCGACCAGGCTGAAGTTCTGCCAGCGGGCCACCAGCCGGACGATGCTGTGGGCAGCCTTGCCCTCCTGGGACACGCTCACCCGGCGTTCGCCCTCTTCCGTCAAATACTTGTGCAGGGACAGCCGGATGTGGCGCAGGGGGTCGCGCCAGCGCCCTTTCACCAAGGCCAGGTAGCGCTTCTCGACCCGTCCTTCCCGGAACAGGCCGTGCAGGGCCGTGAGCACCGGGCGCTTCTTGGCCAGCAGCAGCAAGCCCGAAGTCTCCCGGTCCAGCCGGTGGGCCAGTTCCAGGAAACGGGCTTGGGGGCGCTGCCGGCGCAGTTGCTCGATGACCCCGAAGCTCAGGCCGCTGCCGCCGTGCACGGCCATCCCCGCCGGCTTGTCGATGACCAGCAGCCCCTCGTCCTCGTAAACAATGCGGTACTCCCGGCCGAGGGGCACGACGGCCGGCCTTTCGACCCCCAACTGCAGGGGCGGAACGCGTACCTCATCCCCCGCCTGCAGCCGGTAGTCCGGGCCGATCCGCTTGCTGTTGACCCGGACCTGGCCGCTTCTCAGGATGCGGTAGACGTGGCTTTTCGGCACGCCCTTGCAGACCCGCAGCAGGAAGTTGTCGATGCGCTGCCCCTCCGCTTCTTCGCCAATCCGGTGGCGGGCGGCGGGGGCTTTGCTTAACTCCTTCATTTTGAATATACTGCCGGCTGGTTTGCCCATCCTCCGGGCCCGCCGTGAAGAATAGTTCCGGTTGGTCTCAAGATGCGCGCCCGATGACCCGAAGCGGCATTGGCCGACGCGCCGGGATGCAGTCGGTTCGTTACCGATCCGACCCCAGTGAACCGTTATAAAAGGGTTAATTCGCTCACCGAAAGCAGCGATACTACTTGATTTGCGCGCACTTAGCACACGCGGAATGCATGGTCCTGAAGGCACTTCAGGACGAAGGACAAACCCCGATATTAGTTTGCACCTGCCAAGTCTGATGACCTCAACACAGCCAAACTAATCTGATCCGCCCGAACCGGATGCGGTTTGTCCTGCCCGTGGTTGCGCGCGGGAGAACAAGAAATGAAGCGCATGCTGTTCAACGCGACACAGGCCGAGGAACTCCGTGTCGCCATTGTCGATGGCCAGAAACTCATAGACCTCGACATCGAATCGGCCGCAAAAGAGCAACGCAAGAGCAACATCTACAAGGCCGTCATCACCCGCATCGAGCCCAGCCTCGAAGCGGCCTTCGTCGATTACGGCGCCGAGCGCCACGGCTTTCTGCCGTTCAAGGAAGTCTCCCGGTCCTTTTTCAGGGAAGGGGTCGAACCGTCCAAGGCCACCATCAAGGAGGCGCTGCGGGAAGGCCAGGAACTCATCGTCCAGGTGGACAAGGACGAGCGCGGCACCAAGGGTGCCGCCCTCACCACCTTCATTTCGCTGGCCGGCCGCTACCTGGTCCTGATGCCCAACAACCCGCGGGGCGGCGGCGTCTCCCGCCGCGTCGAGGGCGACGATCGCGCCGAACTGCGCGATGCCATGGACCAGTTGGAAGTCCCCTCCGGCATGAGCCTGATTGCCCGCACCGCCGGTATCGGCCGCGGCGTCGAGGAACTGCAGTGGGACCTCAACTACCTGATGCAGCTCTGGCGCGCCATCGAGGGCGCCGCCGGCAGCCAGAAGGGCCCCTTCCTCATCTACCAGGAGGGCAGCCTGGTCATCCGCGCCATCCGCGACTACTTCCAGCCGGACATCGGCGAGATCCTGATCGACACGGACGACATCTACGAGCAAGCCCAGCAGTTCATGGCGCACGTCATGCCCGCCACCGTCAATCGCGTGAAGCGCTACCGGGACGACGTGCCGCTGTTCTCCCGCTTCCAGATCGAGCACCAGATCGAGACCGCCTTCGGCCGCCAGGTCACCCTGCCTTCGGGCGGCGCCATCGTCGTGGACCACACCGAGGCGCTGGTGGCGGTGGACGTGAACTCCGGCCGCGCCACCCGCGGCGCCGACATCGAGGAGACGGCCCTGCGCACCAACGTGGAGGCGGCCGACGAGATCGCCCGCCAGTTGCGCCTGCGCGACCTGGGCGGTCTCATCGTCATCGACTTCATCGACATGGAGAACCAGCGCAGCCAACGCGAGGTGGAAAACCGCCTGCGGGATGCCCTGCATTTCGACCGCGCCCGGGTGCAGATGGGCAAGATCTCCCGCTTCGGCCTGCTGGAACTGTCCCGCCAGCGCCTGCGTCCCGCCCTGGCCGAGATGAGCTACATCCCCTGCCCGCGCTGCACCGGCACCGGGCACATCCGCAGCACCGAATCGGCGGCCCTGCACATCCTGCGCATCCTCGAGGAGGAGGCAATGAAGGAGAACACCGGCGCCGTGCACGTGCAGATCCCGGTCGATGTGGCCACCTTCCTGCTCAACGAAAAGCGCGACGACGTGCGCGCCATCGAGCTGCGTCACAAGGTCAACATCGTCCTCATCCCGAATATCCACCTGGAGACGCCCGCCCACGAGATCGTGCGCCTGCGCCACGACCAGCTCAACCTGGAAGAACTGGCGCAGCCCAGCTACCGGATGGTCGAGGCGCCACCCACCGAGGCCTATCAGCCGCCTTCGGCCCAGACCGAGGCGCAGCCGCCGCGCCCCGAGGCCGCGGTGAAGGGCATCACGCCGGCGCAGCCGGCGCCGATAATCGAACCGAAGCCGGCACCG
>CAYZLI010000025.1:0-18763 GCA_964479195.1 uncultured Rhodocyclaceae bacterium | reverse complement strand
CGCGCAGAGCGCCGTCCGCGTCCGGAGCGTGGCGAACGCCAGGAGCGTCCCGAGCAGCCGCGCCCGCCGCGGACGCCGCGCGCCCAGGAGCCGCGCCCGCCGCAGCCCCAACCCACCGAGAGCCCCATCGTCCCGGCGGCCCCGGCCGCTGAGCTCCCTGCGCCCGCCGCCGAAGGGCAGGAGGAACGCCGTGGGCGCCGCGGGCGCCGCGGCCGCGGCGGGCGGGAGCGCGGCGAGCGTCCCGTCGAGGTGCAGCAACCCATCGCCGAGTTGAGCGCCGAACAGCCTGTGGCAACCCCGCCCGCCGAGGCGCCCGAAGTGCAGGTGGCGGCGGCGCCGGCCGTGTCCGAGCCTGCCCCGCAGCCCACCCAGGCCCTGTTGCCCTTGCCCGTGGAAGAGCCGACGGTCGAGCCGTTGGCCGCGGCCCGGCCCGTGGAACCCGCCCCCGCGCCCGTCCCGGTGCATGCCGAACCGGCGGCCCCGGCAGCCGTGGCCGAGCCGGCTCCGGTAGCGGCTCCGGTTGCGGCTGAAGCGGAAGCGGTCCCCGTCGCCGCGCCCGTGCTCCCGCAGATCGACTTGGCCGTCGCCTTGCAGGACAGCGGCCTGGTGATGGTGGAAACCAGCCATAAGACCACCGAAGCAACACCGGCTGAGCCCGAAATCCGGCTGGGCCGCAAGCCCAAGCCCGTCCCGGTGGTTAGCGACGAGCCCCTGATGCAGGTGGAAACCCACAAGTAACCAGCGCAGCACCGACCCACAGGGCCAGGCGAGGCTGGCCCTTTTGGACCGGGGGGAATCCCCCGTACCGAAGGGGCAAGACACCTACTGCCGGAGGGCCCGGACTCGCCCTAGTCTCCGAGGACCGCCGCTTCCGCGGCGTCCAATGGGAGGCAATCGTGAACGTTCGGCAGGCGATGGCTTGTGCATTCTTGGCGTCGGCGTTGCTGCTCTCGGCCGGGACGGCCGGGGCCCAGCAGTGGTATGCCGGCGTTGCCTTCGGCAGCAGCAACACGACGCTCAAGCAGGGCATCGTCGCCGTGAGCGGGGCAACGGACTCCAGCCTGAGCCGCGACGAGCGGGATCCCGGCTACAAGGTCCTGCTCGGCTATCAGTACAACCCCTATTTCGCCGTGGAAGGGGGATACGCGCACCTGGGCGAATTCCGGGCCACCCGCAGCGTCACGGCGCCCACGGTGGGCATCGTCAACGCCGATGTGCGCATCAAGGGCCTAGTTATCGACGCGGTAGGCACCCTGCCCTTCGGCCAGGGCTTCGGCGCTGTCGCCATGCTGGGCGTCTTCCTCTCGGAGACGAAGACCTTCCGGGCCACCAGCGGCACGGTGACGCCCGCCGCCGCTCCGGGCAGCCACGTCAAGGACGAAGCGAACCTCAAGATCGGCCTCGGGCTGAAATACGACCTGGGGAAGAACCTGGCCCTGCGCGGCGCATGGGAACACTATCGCAACGTGAGCGACGCCGCGAGCAGCGAGGCCGACGTGGATCTCTATTCGATCGGCCTCAATTTCCGCTTCTAGCGCTCTTTTCCAGCGCCGCGATCAGGCCGCAGGCCGCATCCTCGACCATGTCCAGCACCAGTTCGAATCCCCGCTCGCCGCCGAAGTAGGGGTCCGGCACTTCCTGCGCCTCGAAACGGGCGGCATATGCCATGAACAGGCCCAGCTTCGCCCGGTGCTTCGGCGGACAAACGCGCCGCAGGATGGCCAGGTTCTCCCGGTCCATGGCCAGCAGCAGGTCGAAGGCTTCGAAGTCCCCGGGCTCGACCCGGCGGGCGCGCAGGCCGGAGAGATCGACGCCCCGCTTCAGGGCCGCCCGCTGGGCGCGCAGATCCGGCGGCTCGCCCAGGTGGTAGTCGTGGGTGCCCGCAGAATCGACTTCAATAATCGATTCCAATACTTTGTTTTTAAGTAAATGTCTTGTAACAGCCTCCGCCGTGGGGGAACGGCAGATGTTGCCCATGCAGACGAACAGGATGCGCGTCATGGCCGGTCGTGCTCTTCCACCCCGAAGGCTTGTTTCTTCAGGCGGAACAACTGGTCCCGGGCGGCGGCGGCCTCCTCGAACTCCAGGTTCCTGGCGTGCGCCTGCATGCGTTTTTCCAGGCGCCGGATCTCCCGCGCCAGTTCCTTCTCGTCCATCCCCTCGTAGCGCGCCCGCTCCTCGGCGACTTCCAGCGACTCCACGGCGATCTCGTGATCGTAGATGCCGTCGATGATGTCCTTGATGCGCTTGGACACGCTTTTCGGCGTGATGCCGTTGGCCTCGTTGAAGCGCACCTGCCTGGCTCGACGGCGCTCGGTCTCGGCGATGGCGCGCTTCATGGAATCCGTCATCGTGTCGGCGTAGAGGATGGCCGTGCCGTGGATGTGGCGCGCCGCCCGGCCCATGGTCTGGATGAGGGAGCGCTCGGAGCGGAGGAAACCCTCCTTGTCGGCGTCCAGGATGGCCACCAGGGACACCTCGGGGATGTCCAGGCCCTCGCGCAGCAGGTTGATGCCGACCAGGGCATCGAACTCGCCCAGGCGCAGGTCGCGAATGATCTCCACCCGCTCCACCGTATCGATGTCCGAGTGCAGGTAGCGCACCCGGATCGCGTTCTCGCCCAGGTAATCGGTCAGGTCCTCGGCCAGGCGCTTGGTCAGGGTGGTGACCAGGACCCGCTCGTTCTCGGCCGCCCGCAGCTTGATCTCACCCAGCAGATCGTCCACCTGGGTCGCTGCCGGTCGGACGAGGACCTGGGGATCCACCAGGCCCGTGGGCCGCACCACCTGCTCCACCACCTGGGACTGGTGGGCCTGCTCGTAGCCGGCCGGGGTGGCGGAGACGAAGACGGTTTGGGGCATGAGCCGCTCGAATTCGTCGAAGCGCAGGGGTCGATTGTCCAGGGCCGAAGGCAGGCGAAAGCCGTAGTCCACCAGGTTCTCCTTGCGCGAGCGGTCCCCCTTGTACATGCCGCCGAGCTGGGGGATGGTGACGTGGGATTCGTCGATGAACATCAGCGAGTCGGGCGGCAGGTAGTCGATCAGGGTGGGCGGCGGCTCGCCCGGCTGGCGGCCGGAGAGGTGCCGCGAGTAGTTCTCGATGCCCTTGCAGAAGCCCAGCTCATTGAGCATCTCCAGGTCGAAGCGGGTGCGCTGCTCGATGCGCTGGGCCTCCACCAGCTTCTGGTGCTGCTGGAAGTGCTCGATGCGGCCGCGCAGCTCCGCCTTGATGGCCTCGATGGCGTTGAGCACCGTGGCGCGCGGCGTCACATAGTGACTGGAAGGATAGACCGTGAAGCGGCCCAGCTTCTGGCGCAGGTGCCCGGTAAGCGGATCGAAGAGCTGCAGGGACTCGATCGCATCGTCGAACAGGGACAGGCGCAGGGCGAACTCGGCGTGCTCCGCCGGAAAGATGTCGATCACATCGCCGCGCACGCGGAAGGTGCCGCGGCGGAAATCCACCTCGTTGCGCTCGTACTGCATTTCCGTCAGGCGCCGGATGACGTCCCGCTGGGCGACGGTCTCGCCCTCCCGCAGGTGCAGGATCATGCTGTGGTAGTCCACCGGGTCGCCGATGCCGTAGATGGCGGAGACCGTGCACACGATCACCACGTCGCGCCGCTCCAGGAGGGACTTGGTGGCCGACAGCCGCATCTGCTCGATGTGCTCGTTGATCGAGGAGTCCTTCTCGATGTACAGGTCGCGGGAGGGAACGTAGGCCTCGGGCTGGTAGTAGTCGTAGTAGGAGACGAAGTACTCGACGGCGTTCTCCGGGAAGAACTCGCGGAACTCCGCGTAGAGCTGGGCCGCCAGGGTCTTGTTGGGCGCCAGCACCATGGCCGGCCGCCCCAGCCGGGCGATGACGTTGGCCATCGTGTAGGTCTTGCCCGAGCCGGTGACGCCGAGCAGGGTCTGGTACATCAGCCCGTCGCTGACGCCCTCGAGCAGCTTGTCGATGGCCTCGGGCTGGTCGCCGGCGGGCGGGAACGGCTCGTGCAGGAGATAGGGACTGCTGGGGAAAGTGACTTCCATCTTGTATGAAGGGCTGTAGGGCGCAATAGCGAAGCGTATTGCGCCGCACGAATACATCCGGCGCAACACGCCGCAAGCGGCTATTGCGCCCTACGCCGACTATTCTAGCAAGTTCGGTCCATCCGCCCGCGGCGGCTCCTCCAGGCGGCCGGAAAACAGGCTGGCCGTGACGATCATGGCGCCGCCGAGCCATTCCTTCAGGGTCAGGGCCTCGCCAGCGAGCAGCCAGGACGACAGGGCGGCGACCACCAATTCGAACAGGAAGATGACGATGGCCTGGTTGGCCGGGGTGTGGGTGAGGCCGTACTGGACCACCAGGTTGATGGCCAGCAGCACGCAGCCCACGGCGAGGACGAGGACCCAGGCCAGGGGCTGTCCCGGCAGCACCGCCGGGGCGGCCTCCAGGGGCAGGACGGCCAGGCCGACCGCGACCACGCCGGCGAACACGGCCATGGACTTGAGCTCGATGGAAAGTTCCCGCGTCTTGCGGATCAGCACGTTGGTCAGGGCAAAAAAGAAGCCGGCCGCCAGGCCGATCCACTCGGCACCGTTTTCCGGCAGGGGCGCCCCGAGCTCGGGCTGCCAGAGCATCACCACGGCGCCGGCCAAGGACAGGGCGATCACCGCCGCCCCGGCGCCGTTCAGCCGCTCGTCGAGCAGCCCCCGGGCGAGCAGCACGGTCCACAGGGGCGCCAGGTAGAACAGCAGCAGCACACGCATCACCTCGCCGTGCACCGTGGCCAGGACGTAGCCGAGGTTGCAGCCGCCCGCGGCCAGCCCGATCAGCGCCAGCGCCCAGGACAGCCGCCAGCCGCCGAGCCCGCGGCGGAGCAGGACCAGGCCGAGCAGGAAGGCCACCAGATAGGTCAGCGTCGCGGCAAGCGTCGCCGACACCGCCATGCCCTGCAGCACGCGGTAGGGATGCCAGATAAGACCCCATACCGTGGCGCCGGCGAGCAGCGAAAGGATCGCGACGGTGTTTCCCTTGGCCTTATAATTCATGCTTTTCGCCGCGGCGACCGCCTCCAGACGTGAACCCCAACCTCGACAAGCTTCAGCCCTACCCTTTCGAGAAGCTGCGCGAACTGTTCGCGGGCGCGACACCCCCGCGCGACCTGCGCGAGATCCGGCTGTCCATCGGCGAGCCGCAGCACGAAACGCCCGGTTTCATCAAGGAGGCGCTCGCCGCCGGCCTGGGCGGCCTGGCGAATTATCCCACGACGGCCGGCGTCGACGCCCTGCGCACCGCCATCGCCCAGTGGCTCGCACGCCGCTACGGCATCCCGGCCCCGGATGCGCAAACCCAGGTGCTGCCCGTCAATGGCTCGCGGGAGGCGCTGTTCGCGATCGCCCAGTGCGTGATCGACGGCTCGCGCGGGGAGGCGCTGGTGCTCAGCCCCAATCCCTTCTACCAGATCTACGAGGGCGCCGCCCTGCTCGCCGGCGCCCAGCCGCTTTTCCTCAACCATCTGCCGGAAAACGGCTTCGCCTCGGACTTCGACGCCGTACCCACGGACCTCTGGCGGCGCATCCAGCTCGTCTATGTCTGCTCGCCGGGCAACCCGACGGGCAGGGTGCTGCGCCTGGAGGAATGGCAACGGCTGTTCGAGCTTGCCGACCGCTACGGCTTTGCGATCGCCGCCGACGAGTGCTACTCGGAGATCTATTTCGATGAGGCCGCACCGCCCCTGGGCGCGCTGCAGGCGGCACGCCGCCTGGGGCGCGAGGACTACCGCGGCCTGGTGGTCTTCTCCAGCCTGTCGAAGCGCTCCAACGTACCGGGCATGCGCTCGGGCTTCGTCGCCGGCGACGCGGCGATCCTCAAGCGTTTCCACCTCTACCGCACCTACCAGGGCTGCGCCATGAGCCCGGCGGTGCAGCAGGCGAGCATCGCCGCCTGGAACGACGAGGCGCATGTGCGGGAGAACCGCCGCCTCTATGCCGAGAAGTTCGCGGCCGTGACGCCGCTCATCGCCGCCCGCCTGGCGACGCGCCGGCCCGAGGCCGGTTTCTACCTCTGGGCGCGCACGCCCTTGGCGGACACCGAATTCGCCCGGCGGCTGTACCGTGAATATAATGTGACCGTCCTGCCGGGCAGTTTCTTCGCCCGCAGCGCGGGCGGCATCAATCCCGGGGCGGGATTCGTCCGCGTCGCCCTGGTCGCCCCCCTCGAGGAATGCCTCGAGGCGGCGCGGCGCATCGAACACTTTTGTCAAAAACTCTAGAACGGAAAACGGCAATGCAGGAATTCCAGAAGCTCATCGAGGAGGCGTGGGAGGATCGCGCCACCATCACCCCCGGGAAGGCCCCGGCCAAGGTCGGCGAGGCCGTCGAGTCCGTGCTCAGCCAGCTCGACCAGGGCAAGCTGCGCGTCGCCGAGAAGATCGGCGGCAACTGGGTCACCCACCAGTGGATCAAGAAGGCCGTCCTGCTTTCCTTCCGCATCGAGGACAACCGCGTCCTGGACGGCGGCGCCCAGCGCTGGTTCGACAAGGTGCCCACCAAGTTCGCGCGCTACGACCAGGAGCAGTTCGAGCGCGGCGGCTTCCGCGTCGTGCCGGGCGCGACGGTGCGCCGCGGCTGCTACATCGGCAAGAGCGTGGTGCTGATGCCCTCCTTCGTGAACATCGGCGCCTACGTGGACGAAGGCACCATGGTGGACACCTGGGCCACGGTGGGCTCCTGCGCCCAGATCGGCAAGAACGTGCACCTGTCGGGCGGCGTGGGCATCGGCGGCGTGCTGGAGCCGCTGCAGGCCAGCCCGACCATCATCGGCGACAACTGTTTCATCGGCGCCCGCTCGGAGATCGTCGAGGGTGTCATCGTCGAGGACAACTGCGTCGTCTCGATGGGCGTGTTCATCGGCCAGAGCACCCGCATCTACAACCGCGAGACGGGCGAGATCAGCTACGGCCGGGTGCCGGCGGGCGCGGTCGTCGTCTCGGGCAACCTGCCTTCGGCCGACGGCAAGTACAGCCTGTACTGCGCCGTGATCGTCAAGCAGGTGGATGCCAAGACCCGCGCCAAGGTGGGCATCAACGAGCTGCTGCGCGGCGTGTAAGCGACCGCGCGGGAGGAGGAGGCCGTGATCTTCGACAAGCTGTTCCAGCTGATGGGGGAAAAGCAGGCCTCGGACATCTTCGTCTCGTCCGGCGCCCCCATCCACATCAAGATCCAGGGCACGACCCTGCCGATCAACCAGCAGGTCATGGACCCGGCGACCATCCAGCGCATGGCCTACGAGATGCTGGCGCCGGAGCAGATCAGGCATTTCGAGCAGGAAAAGGAGATCAACCTCTCCTTCGCGCTGCGCGATGTGGGCAATTTCCGCGTCAACATGTTCTGGCAGCGCGGCACCATCGCCATCGTCGTGCGCTTCATCCAGGGGGGCATCCCCGCCCTGGCGGACCTCGGCCTGCCGCCGGTGCTGGCCGACATCATCATGGAGAAGCGCGGCCTGGTGCTGGTGGTCGGCTCGACCGGTTCCGGCAAGTCCACCACCCTGGCGGCCATGCTCGACCACCGCAACGCCAGCCGCTCCGGCCACATCCTGACGGTGGAAGACCCGATCGAGTATCTCTTCAAGCACAAGAAGTCGGTGGTGAACCAGCGGGAGATCGGGCTGGACACCCTGGCCTGGGAAAACGCCCTGAAGAACGCCATGCGCCAGGCGCCGGACTGCATCCTGATCGGCGAGATCCGCGACCGGGAAACCATGGCGGCGGCGCTGGCCTACGCCCAGACCGGGCACCTGTGCCTGGCCACCCTGCATGCCAACAACAGCTACCACGCCCTGAACCGGATCATCAACTTCTATGCCCTGGAGAACCGCCCGGCCCTGTATCTCGACCTGTCGGTCAGCCTGAAGTGCATCGTCTCCCAGCGCCTGGTGAAAAAGCCGGACGGCAAGCGCACCCCCGCCGCCGAGATCCTGCTCAACACGCGCCATATCCAGGAACTGATCGACAAGGGCGAGATCAATGCCATCAAGGAGGCCATGGAGCAGAGCCTGGCCCCGGGCTCCCAGACTTTCGAGCAGGACCTGTTCCGCCTCTACCGGGAAAACGTCATCACCCTGGACGAGGCCCTGGCCAATGCCGACTCGCCGACCAACCTGTCGTGGCTGATCAATAACGCCACTTTCGCTGCGCCGTCGGCGTCGAACTACAAACCGGCGACGCCCGACGCGGCCCTGGATTTCGAGAAGACCGAGCCGGGCGGCGCCTCGTTCAAGGAATTCACCCTCAACGTCGACGACGCGGCCGGCTCATGAGCACTCCGACGCTCGATCTTGCGGCGCAGCTGATCGCCCGCTCCTCGGTCACGCCTGAGGACGGCGGCTGCCTGGAGATCGTCGCCGCCCGCCTGGCGCCCCTGGGCTTCAAGCTCGAACGCATCGACCGCGGCGGCGTCTCCAATCTCTGGGCGCGGCGCGGGACCGCGGCGCCGGCCCTCTGCTTCGCCGGGCATACCGACGTCGTGCCGCCGGGGCCGCTGGACCGCTGGCACTCCGACCCCTTTGCGCCCGAGGTGCGCGACGGCTTCCTGTATGGCCGGGGCGCCTCCGACATGAAGACTTCGGTGGCCGCCTTCGTCACCGCCGTGGAGCGCTTCGTCTCGACCCGGCCGGACCATGCCGGCTCGATCGCGCTGTTGCTCACTTCCGACGAGGAAGGGAAAGCGGTGGACGGCACCGCCCGCGTGGTCGCGGCCCTGCAGGCGCGCGGGGAGAGCATCGATTTCTGCGTCGTGGGCGAGCCCACCGCGGTGGCGCAGTTGGGCGACACCATCAAGAACGGGCGGCGCGGCTCCCTCTCGGGCAAGCTCACGGTGAAGGGCGTCCAAGGCCACATCGCCTACCCCCACCTGGTGCAGAACCCGGTGCACCGGGTGGCGCCCGCCATCGCCGAGCTGGCCACGACCGTGTGGGACGCGGGCAACGAATACTTTCCGCCGACGTCCTGGCAAATCTCCAATTTCCATGCCGGCACGGGGGCCGACAACGTGGTGCCGGGCACGGCCGAAATCCTGTTCAACTTCCGCTTCTCCACCGCCAGCACGCCGGACGGCCTCAAGGCGCGGGTGCGGGAAATCCTCGACCGCCACGGCGTCGAATACGACGTCGAGTGGTCCCTTTCCGCCAAGCCCTATCTCACCGGCCAGGGCAGGCTGGTGGAGGCTGCGGCGGCGGCGATCAAGGCGGAAGCGGGCATCGAGACGGAACTGTCCACCAGCGGCGGCACGTCGGACGGCCGCTTCATCGCCGACCTGTGCCCCGAGGTGATCGAACTGGGCCCGCTGAACGCCACCATCCACAAGATCGACGAGTGCATCGCCGTGGCGGACGTCGAGCCCCTGTCGCGGATTTACGAACGTATGCTGGCCCAGTTGCTTTAGTTTCGCGTCCGGATGGGGCGGCTTTCGGCTCGAAACCCGAAGCGCGACTCGCAATTTCCCATAATAATGACCAACAACGAAAGCCATGTCCCCGAGGAACTCATCACCCTGCGCGATTTCCTGCGCTGGGCGGTAAGCCGCTTCAACGCGGCGGGCCTCGCCTTCGGTCACGGCAGCCAGGACGCCTACGACGAGGCGGCCTACCTCATCCTGCACACCCTGCACCTGCCCCTGGACCGCCTGGAGCCCTTTCTCGACGCCTCCCTCACGGCGGCGGAGCGCGAGGCGGTCGGCGCGATCCTGGAGCGGCGCGTGCGCGAGCGCATTCCCGCCGCCTATCTCACCCACGAGGCCTGGCTGGGGGACCACCGCTTCTACGTCGATGAACGGGTCATCGTGCCCCGCTCCCACATCGCCGAAATCCTCGCCGAAGGCGGATTGGCGCCTTGGCTCGGCGACGGGGAGTCGGTACGCCACGCGCTCGATCTGTGCACCGGCTCGGGCTGCCTGGCCGTGCTGCTCGCCGATGCCTTTCCGAACGCCCATGTGGACGCCGTGGACATCTCCGCGGACGCGCTGGCCGTCGCGGCCCGGAACATCGCCGACTACCGTCTCGGGGAACGCATCGGGACGATCCGCTCCGATCTATTCGCCGCCCTGGGCGGGCGCAAGTACGAGCTCATCATTTCCAATCCGCCTTACGTGACGACGGAATCCATGGCCGCCCTGCCCGCCGAATACCGCCACGAGCCAGAACTGGCGCTGGCCGCCGGCGCCGACGGCCTGGACACCGTGCGCCGGATACTGGCCGGGGCCGGCGCCCACTTGAAGCCGGGCGGCCTTCTCGCCGTGGAAGTCGGCGGCAACCGCCATATCGTGGACCAGGCATATCCCGGCGTGCCCTTCACCTGGCTCGAATCGGCCAGCGGCACAGGCATGGTGTTCGTGCTCGAACGCGCCCAACTGCCGCCCGCGGCCACCCCTCCTGCCCGCCGGGCCCGGGCGAAAGGAAAGTCGGGATGACGCCCGCGTTCCCGGCCCGGGCGAGCGCCTGGCTGCTCGCCGCCTGTCTGGGGTGGTTTTCCTCGCCGGCGCGCGCCGAGGCCGGTGCGCTCGAGATCGGCATCGTGCCCTACCTGCCGACCGCGCAGCTCATGGGCGCCTTCAATCCCCTGGCCGACTTCCTGGAGCGAAAACTGAAGCGGCCGGTCAACCTGAGCACCGCCCCCGACTTCCATACCCATCTCGCGCGGGTCCTGCGGCGCGAATACGGCCTCATCGTCACCGGGCCCACCCCGGGCCGCCTGGGCGAGAAGGACGCCGGCTATGCCCCGCTGCTCGTCAGCCGCAGGAACGTGCAGGCGGTCATCGTCGCGCCCAAGGGCTCGGGCCTGCTCTCGCCGGCCCAACTCCGCGGCAAACGCATCGCGACCTGGGAACCGATGTCGGCCACCGCCCAGCTCGGCCAGGAAATGCTGCGGCAGGCGAAAATCGATCCCCAACGGGATGCCGTGCTGAGCGAAGTCAAGACCCCCTACAACGCCGCCCAGGCGGCATTCCTCGGCGAGGCCGATGCAGCCGTTGTGCCCGTTCAGTTGTTTCCCGGCCTGCCGGAGGAGATGAAGGCGAAGCTGCGCATCATCGCCCGCTCGCGCGAACTGCCGGGGGTCATGGTTCTGTCGCAAAGCGCGGCCGGACTGCCCCCGGCGGCAGAACTGCGCAAGCTGCTGCTGGAATTCTTCGAGGCGGACGGGGCGGGCCGCGCCCTGGTCGCCAGGCTGGAGTACGAGGGCTTCCGCCCGCCGAGCCGGGCCGAACTCGCCGCGCTCGACAACCTTCTCCCGGAAATGCGCCGGCACCTGGGCCGGTAGGGCAAGCCGCGGGCACCATGGTCGATTGGCTGCAAAACCATTCGTTTCGCCTCAAGCTGATCGCGGCGGCCATCGTCGCCGTCATGGCCACCATGGGCCTGCTCGCCTGGCGCAACCTGAGCCTGCTCGACGAGGCGCTGCAGACCCAGACCCGCCTGCGGGTCGAGCAGACCGCGCCGCTGCTCAATGCGGCCCTCGCCGTGCCGCTCGCGCAACGCGACTACTCGGCCATCGACGAGGTCCTCGGAGGGGCGCAGGTCGAGGAGGGCATCGAGTACCTCGTCCTGTTCGACCGGTCGGGCCGGATCATCGCCAGCGTCGGTTGGGACATGAGCCGCTCGCTGCCGGCCCCGGACCCGCCGGGTGTTCCCGCGGCCCCGGACGAAGATCTCCTGGACGTCCGCATCCCGATCGCGCTGGGGGGCCGGGAATACGGTTCACTGCAATACGGCCTTTCCCTGCGCTTTTTGGCCGCGGCGCGTACGGGCATGCTGCGCGAACTGGCCATCGTTACGTCAGCCGGCGTGGCCTTGGCGGCGGTCCTGCTCGCCGCCGTCGGCTTTGTCGCCACGCGCCGCCTGGCCCGCCTCAACGAGGCCGGACGCAAGCTCGGCGCCGGCAACCTGTCCACGCGGGTCCCGGACAATTCCCGCGACGAACTGGGGCAGTTGGCCCAGACCTTCAACGCCATGGCCGCCTCGCTGGAAGCGCGCATCAGCCAGCTCAACGCCAGCGAGGAGCGGCTCTACTACGCCGTGCGCGGCTCCTCGGACGGAATCTGGGATTGGGACCTGCGGCGCGGCCGCTATTACCTTTCCCCCCGCTACCTGGAACTGCTCGGCTATGGGGAAGAGGAACTGCCCAGCAGCCGGGAGAGTTTCCTCGTCGGCCTGCATCCGCAGGACCGGCCGCGGGTGGAAGAGGCGGTGCGGCGTCATTTCGAGCAGCGGGTTCCCTACGACGTCGACTACCGGCTGCGATGCAAGGACGGTTCCTTCCGCTGGTTTCGCGGGCGCGGACAAGCCGTGTGGGACGACGCCGGCCAGGTCGTCCGCTTCTCGGGCGCCAGCTCCGACATCACCGAGCACAAGCTCGCGGAGGAGAACATCCGCACGCTGCTGGCCGAGCTGCAGCGGGAAAAGGAGTTTTCCGACGCGCTGCTGGCGGGCCTGCCCGGCGTCTTTGCCCTGTACGACGCGGACATGGCGCTGCTGCGCTGGAACGCCAACCTGGAGCGGGTCACCGGGCTGCCCCCGGGCCGCCTTGCCCATGCCAGGGTCGATGCGCTCTTCGGCGAAGCCGTCCGGACCGCCACCGGCGAGGCGTTCCGGCGGGGGATCATGGTTCACGGCGAGGCAGCGCTCGCGCCGGAATCCGGCGATCCCATCCCCTACTACCTCTACGGCGTGCCGATCCAGCGGGACGGCCGCCGGCTTATGGTCGGCATCGGCTTCGACATCTCGGAGCGGAAGAAGGCGGAGCAGCAGATCCGCCGCCTGAACGAGGAACTGGAACAACGGGTGCAGAGCCGGACGGCGGAACTGCTCGCCGCCAACCGGGAACTGGAGGCCTTCAGCTACTCGGTGTCGCACGACCTGGTGGCGCCGCTGCGTGCCATCGACGGCTTTTCGCGCATGATCGAGGAGGACTACCTGACGCTGATCGACGAGCGCGGCCGGGATTATATCCGGCGCATCCGCAACGGCACCCACCGCATGCATCAGCTCATCGACGACCTGCTTTCCCTGTCCCGCGTCACCCGCGACGAGATGCGGCGCAAGAAGGTCAACCTGTCCGCCCTGGCCGCGCAGGTCCTCGCCGACCTGAAGCAGCAGCAGCCGCAGCGTACAGTCGAGACGCATATAACTTTCGATATACACGTCCAGGGCGACCCCAACCTGCTGCGCATCGTCATGGAGAATCTGTTGCGAAATGCCTGGAAGTTCACCGCCCGCCGCGCCTGCGCAAGAATCGAGGTCGGAGCCTTGCAACAGCAGGGCGAGCGGGTGTATTTTGTCAGGGACGATGGTGCCGGATTCGACATGAAGTATGCCGGCAAGCTATTCGGAGCATTTCAGCGCATGCATCGGGTTTCGGATTTCGAGGGCACGGGCGTAGGCTTGGCCACCGTCCACCGCATCGTGCAGCGGCACGGTGGACGCATCTGGGCCGAGGCCGCCCCCGATCAAGGCGCGACGTTCTATTTCACGCTCTCGTAACGGAAAGAACACGGACATGGCAAGCGAACGCCCCATCCTGCTGGTGGAGGACAATCCCGACGACGAGGCGCTGACCCTGCGCGCCTTCGGCAAGAACCGCATCGGCAACCCGGTCGTGGTGGCGCGCGACGGGGTCGAGGCATTGGATTACCTCTTCGGCACCGGCGCCCATGCCGGGCGCGACCTCAGCGCCATGCCCGCGGTCGTCCTGCTCGACCTCAAGCTGCCCCGCATCGACGGGCTGGAGGTACTGCGCCGCATCCGCGCCAACGGGCGCACCAGCCTGCTGCCGGTGGTCATCCTGACCACCTCCAAGGAGCAGCAGGACATCTACGAAGGCTACAGCCTGGGCGCCAACAGCTACATCCGCAAGCCGGTGGATTTCGAGAAGTTCATCCACGCCGTCGGCCAACTGGGCCTTTACTGGCTCGTCCTGAACGAGCCGGTGGATGTGCCGGCCGCCTGACGCCTATTTCCCTTTGTATCCCGGGTAATATCCGCCCCGGCAGGCGCCGGCGCGCACGGCGGCGATGAAGCCGGCCATGTCCGCCACCGGCTGCAGGAATTCCGTCGCGCACCGGCCCACGGCCGACACCTTGTGGCAGTCGCTGCCGCCCAGGCCCGGCAGGGCGAGATGCCGGTTGGCGGCAACGGCCAGATCGTTGTCGGCATCGAGATTGCCGCCATTGTGGGTTTCCACGGCGGCGATGCCGCGCAAGTCCAGCAAGCCTTCCATCAGGCTGCAGGCGCCAATCTCCCGGTAGGGATGGGCGGGCACGCAGATGCCGCCCAACTCGAGGATGCGCTCGATCGCCGCCTGCATGGGCAGCCAGTTGTCGCGGCCCCAGATGTTCCAGGAGTCATCCTCGACGCCGTAGGCAAGCAGGTGGCCCCGGTCGGTGGAAATCTCCACCCCGCGCAGCACGAGAAACCCCTCTTTGCGGGCCATCGCCTCCACGGGCGCGGAGGCTTCGAAGGAGTGATGCTCGGTGACGACGAGACCGTCCAGTCCGAGCGCGCTCGCCCTGCGGATGAGGTCGAGCGGCTCGAGCCAGTTGTCGTAGGAATGCTTGGTGTGGCAGTGGCAGTCGATCCACATTCTGGTGAGCGGTGGGCAGTGAGCGGTGAACGGCGAATCTTACTCCGCTCACCGCTCACCGCTTACCGCTCACGGCAACTGCAGTTCCAGGTTGATGCGTTTCGAGGGCTGGAACTTGTGGCGGGCGAAGAAATGCTCCAGGGCGAAATCGTCCCAGTTCACCAGCGTATAGACCTTCTTCACGCCCATGCCCTTTATGTTCGTGAGGAACTGGTCCATCAGGTCGCTCGCCACGCCGTGGTTCTGGTAGTCCGGATGCACGCCGAGGGTGTCGATGGTCGCGCTGGTCTCGGGAATGCCATACTCTCCGAAATAGACGTCGCCCATGATGAAGCCGACGATCTTGCCGTCCACCTCCGCCACCAGCGAGGTGTTGATGTTGTGCGGGTTGTTCACCACCGATTCGATCTTGCGCTGGTAGTACTCGCGCCGCTGGCTCTTCGACACCAGCGCGTCGAGCGCCGCTACGGCGTCGAGGTCTTCGCGCTTCATGACGCGCATCTTCGGTTCCTGGCGTGCCATCGGAATCTCCTTTAAAACAGTTCGTCATCGGCCGCCGGCCCTTCGGCGTCGCTCAGGACGGCCCTGGCCTTGCGGATGTAAACGTCGCCGTAGACCTGACCCATCTCGGCGCCGGCGGTGAAACAGGTGTTGCAGCCGTCTCCAGACTGCTCGACGTGCTCGACCACATGGACCTCGTAGCCGAGCTGGCGATAGTTCTCGGCGATCTCGGACAATCGCGGCTCGCCGATGGTGGTCTGCTTGAGCCAGCCCTCGGCGAGGAGTTCGCCCTCCTTGCCGCCCTTGATCACCTTCAACTGAAACTTCACCATTTCGTCTCCCAGCCCCCACCCCGGCCCTCACCCAGGAGGGGGAGGGGGTGGATGGGTTACCACGAGTGTTTGATGGCCCCCGGCGTGCAGGCGGTCGTGCAAGGCAGGCTGCTGTAGCCTCCGGCCGGCTTGCAGGTGGTGCAGTCGAAGGCCAGCGAGCGGCGGAACGACTGCTTCACGGCCGCGACCTCGTCGTCGTAGTCGTCGGTGATGATTTCGAACATGCCCTTGGGACAGGCGGTCAGGCAGGCGCGGCCGGCAGTACACGAAATGCACTTGTCCGTGTCGATGCTGACGTAATACTCGCCCGAGCCGTCCTTGTAGCCGTAGTTGGCGATCATGGGTGGTTCCTTTGTTGCGTGAATCCCTCGGCTCCGGCCCGGTCAGTGGGAGAGGGGTACTTCGCGGGCCGGAGCTTCGGGACCGTTCCGCCGCTGCCTCAGGCAGCGGCCGCCTTGGCCGGCACGCCCTGCTTCTGCACCAGCGTGTAGCCGAACAGCGCGGCGCCCAGGGCGCCGGCGATCTGGCTGTCGTACTTGGTCTGCACCGCCTCGATGCCGAGGATGCGCTCGATGCGCTTCACCACGCCGACGTTCTTGGCGATGCCACCCGTGATGAAGAACTCCTTCTCGACGCCAATGCGCTCGAGCAGCGACACCACCCGCTCGGCCATGGCCTGGCAATAGGCGGCGATCACCTTGTTCTTCGAGTAGCCGCCCTTCAGCAGGGCCAGGGCCTCGGACTTGGCGAACACCACGCAGACCGAGGACACCGCCGGCGGCTCCACGTCCACGTCGAAAGAGCGCCCACCCAGTTCGGCGATGGGAATCTGCATCAGGTCCGCGATCACCTCCATGCCGCGCCCCGTGCCGGCGGCGCACTTGTCGTTCATGAGGAAGTTGGTGACCTTGCCCTTCTCGTCGCAGTGGATGGCCTTGCAGTCCTGGCCGCCCATGTCGAGGATGGTGCGCACGCTGTTGCCGCCCATGTAGTTGGCGCCGCGGGCATGGCAGGCGATCTCGGTGATGGCCTTGTGGGCGAAGGGCACGTTCACGCGGCCGTAGCCGGTGCCCACCACGTAGTGGATGTCTTCCAGCTTCATGCCGGACTTCTCCAGCACGCCGGCGATGGCGTTGTTGGCCGAATCCGGGCTGTTGTTGCCCGTGCGCATGCTGTTGTAGCCGTACAGTTCGCCGTCCACGCAGATCACCGCCTGGGAACTGACCGAGCCCACGTCGATGCCCGCGGTGATGATCTTCGCCGCGCGCCAGTCCTTGCTCTCGTCCGTCCAGCAGTTTTCCTGCCAGCGCCAGTATTCCTTCTTCTCGCCTGCTTCAGACATTTCGATCTCCTCTCACCGCAAATTAGGCGTCGCCGTCGGCCGCGATGAGCGCGGCGCCGAGGGCGCTGATGTACTCGGGCATGTCGGGCAGCAGGACCTTCTCCACGCCCAGCGCGCACTTCAGCGACTGGACGAAGCCGGCGTTGTGCACCATGCCGCCGATGAGGACGACGTCCTCCTCGATGCCGACGCGCCGCGCCATCGCCGTCACCCGGCTCGCCACCGCGTCCAGCACGGCCTTGGCGATGTCCTCCTTGGGCGTCGAGGAATGGATCAGCGACACCACTTCCGACTCGGCAAACACCGTGCATTGGGCATTCATCGGGATGCTCTTGTCGGAGCGCAGGCTGGCCTCGCCGAATTCCTTGAGCGGGAGTTGCAGCGCGCGGGACATGGATTCGGCGAAAGCGCCGGCGCCGGCGGCGCATTTCTCGTTGCCGGCGAAGTCCACCACCTTGCCTTCCGGATTGGCCTTGACGCCGCGCCCTTCCTCGGCGCCGACGTCGATCACCGTCTTGGCGCTCGGGCACATGAACACCGCGCCGCGCGCCCCGGCACCCACTTCGGTCACATCGCTCGTGGCGAATTTGACCTGCTTGCGGCCGGCGCCGGTGGCGACGACCTTCGTGACCTGCTCCCGGGAGATCCCGGCACCCTGCAAAGCGTCGGTGAAAGCCTTCTCGGCCGCCACGTCCATGTCCAGGTCTTCGGGGAACATGATGTGCTTGCCCTTGATGCCCCATTTCAACTGGGGCGCCCCCTCCACCTTGAGCTCCTCCAGGAACACCACCTTGACGGTGCGGGAGCCCATGTCGATGCCTGCGGTATACATTGCTTTCGTCCTCCTATCGAATCTCAGGCGTGCGCGAACTCGCGCTTCAGGCCCAGCGTCTCCATGAACGAATCGACGCGGTTCTGGGTGCGGACGAGGTCGAACTCGCGCTCGTCGCCCATGTTGCCTTCGAAGGTCATCACCGGGATGCCCGCGGCGGCCAGCCCCAGGCGGTTCTCCATGATGCCCAGCGAGAGGCCCTCGCAGCCGCGGTTCAGGTGCAGCATGACCCCATCCACGTGCCATTCCTTGACGATGGTCTTCATCATCTCGGTCTTCAGGCGCGGGTCGTAGAAGTGCTGCCACTGGGGCTTGGACAGGTTCCAGTCGCAGTAGAGCCGCATCGCCTGCTCCCGCGTGTTCATCTCGATGCCCTTTTCCCAGGGCAGGGTGCGCGGGCCCCAGGTGCCGTCGGGCTTGGTCTCCCAGATGCCTTCCAGGCCGAAAGTGTAGAGGGAGCCGACGGACACGGCGCCGTACTCTTCCAGGTAGCGGAACACCTTGAGGAAGCCCCAGGGCGGCTGGGTGTCGGACATGACGCGGCAGCGCTCGCTGGGCACGGCGGCGATGCCGCGCTTGACCCGGTCCCGCACCTCGTCCAGGCACTCCTGGTAGAAGTCGGCGCACCACTTGGAGGACTTGGAGAGCGTCGCCAGCACGTAGAGCGAGTACATGGTCTTCTCGTCCAGGGGCGCGGGCTTCGCCTTGTTCTCGGCGCAGATGGCCGCCCAGAGCGAGGTGGAGCGCATCTCGTTCTTCACCGCCCCGATGAACAGCTCGTCATCGAACTTGCGCCCGGTGGTCTTCTCCAGCCATTCCACCGCCTCCAGGCCCTGGTTGGTGACGTAGTCCAGGCGCTCCGTGGTCAGCTCGTTGTAGGGGCCGACGGAGACGTCGATGAAGAAGGTCGGCGTATCGTGCTCCAGCTTGGCGGCCGCCTGGTACCACTTGGCGTGGGAGCAGCAGATCTGCGTCTGGAAGTTGAAGTCGGGCTTGGGGAACTCGCCGCCGAAGGGATACTTGTTGAGGATGATGGAGCCCCAGTAGGTGCGCATGTAGGCGCACAGGTCGCGGGCGAAGCCGTAGGACTCGGCCGCGTCCTGGCACTCCTTGTTGAACTTCTTGTCCACCGCGATGGT
>CAYZLI010000024.1:25251-32751 GCA_964479195.1 uncultured Rhodocyclaceae bacterium | reverse complement strand
CTTGCCCGTCGCCGATTTGGGCAGCTTCTCCACGAATTCGACGATGCGCGGGTACTTGTAGGCCGCCATGTTCTGGCTCGCCCAGGCGATGATGTCCTGCGCCGTGACCTTGCCCCGGCTCGCTTCCTTCAGGACCACGACCGCCTTCACGGTCTCGCCGCGGTGCGGGTCGCACGTGCCGATGACGCAGGCTTCCTGGATCGCCGGATTCTGGTACATCATGGCCTCCACCTCGGCGGGCCAGACCTTGAAGCCCGAGGCGTTGATCATGCGCTTCAAGCGGTCGACGATGAAGAAGTAGCCGTCCGCATCGGTCATCCCGAGGTCGCCGGTGCGGAAGAAGCGCTTGTCATCGATCTCGATGAAGGCCGCCTCCGTCGCGCCCAGGTTGTTCCAGTAGCCCAGGAACACCTGCGGACCGTGCACCACGATCTCCCCTACCTCGCCGGGGGGCAGCTCGCGAAAGGTTTCGAGATCGACCACGCGCGCCTCCACATCGAAGATGGGAATGCCGAGGCACTGTTTTTTTGGCCGGTCGGGCGGATTGATATGGGTCGGCGCAATGGTCTCCGACAGGCCGTAGCCTTCCACGTAGGCGATGCCCATGTCGAGCAGGCGCTGGGCGATCGCCTCGGGCATGGCAGCGCCGCCCCCGCTCAGGCGGAAGATGCTGGACAGGTCGTACTCGACAAGCTTCGGGTTGCCGAGGAAGTCGATGATCATGGTGGGGATGCTGGTCCAGGCATTGACCTGGTAGCGCTGGATGAGCGTGGCGGCGACCTCCCGGTCCCAGCGCGGCAGCAGCACCACGGTGTTGCCGCTGAACATCGGCCCGTTCATGCTGCCCTGCATGCCGGTGACGTGGAAGAAGGGCAGCACGGCGAGCATGGTCGCGTCCTGGTTGATGCCGAACCATTGGGCGCCGGCCACCAGCGTGTGCATCACGGTGCGATGGGTGTGCATGCAGCCCTTGGGGAAGCCGGTGGTGCCTGAGGTGTAGGGCATGACGCAGAGGTCGTCCGGGCCGGCGGTGTGCGGGCCGGGGGCGAGGTCCTGGGCCAGCGCCTCCGCCCACAGGGTGACGCCCGCATCGGCGATGGCCTGGCGCGGCGCGGCGACGAAGTCCGGAACGCGCAGCTCGGTCGGCCGCTTCAGGTAGTCCGAATAGGCCGCCACCACGACGTGCTCCAGCCCTTCCCCGATGAGCGGCTTGACCTGCGGGTACAGCTCCTGCGCCGCAAAGATGGTCGTCGCCCCGCTGTCCTGCACGTAATGGCGCAGCTCGTTCGCCAGGTTCATGGGGTTGACCGGCACCACCACCGCATCCGCGCGCAGGATGGCGTAGTAGGCGAGCACGAACTGGGGGCTGTTCTGCATGTAGAGCAGCACGCGGTCGCCCTTCTTCACGCCGCATTTCTGCTGCAGGAAGCCGGCCAGCGCCTCGGCATCGCGCCGGAACTCGGCGAAGCTGACGGCGGTGTCGTAGAAGACGAGATACGGCTTGTCCGGGAAGCGCCGCGCGGACACCTCCACGTTGTAGAACAGGCTGGTCTCGGGGATCGTCAGGTGGCGCGGCAGGCTCTTCGGCCAGAACGCGAAATGGCGGTTCGACATGGCTTTCTTCTCCTCCTCCTCCTCCTGGCCTTTCATGCTTTCTCGACATAGCGGCCCAGCTCGTACTTGGCGATCTGGTTGCGGTGCACCTCGTCGGGGCCGTCGGCGAAGCGCAGCGTGCGGGCGTGGGCATAGGCATGCGCCAGCGGGAAATCGTCCGACACGCCGCCGCCGCCATGGGCCTGGATCGCCCAGTCGATCACCTGGCAGGCCATGTTGGGCGCCACCACCTTGATCATGGCGATCTCCTTTTTGGCCACCTTGTTGCCGGCGCTGTCCATCATGTAAGCGGCATTGAGGACCAGAAAGCGCGCCTGGTCAATGAGCATGCGGGCGTTGGCGATGCGCTCGCGCGTCACCCCCTGGTCGGCCACCGGCCGGTGGAAGGCGACCCGCTTCAGCGCGCGCCGGCACATCAGCTCGAGGGCGCGCTCGGCCAGTCCGATCAGCCGCATGCAGTGGTGGATGCGGCCCGGACCGAGGCGCCCCTGGGCGATCTCGAAACCGCGGCCCTCGCCGAGCAGCATGTTGGAGACCGGCACGCGCACGTTGTCGAAATCCACTTCGCCGTGGCCGTGCGGCGCGTGGTCGTAGCCAAACACCGACAGGGCCCGCACCAGGCGCACGCCCGGTGTCTCCATCGGCACCAGGATCATCGACTGCTGCTCGTGGCGGTTGGGGTTGTCCGGGCTGGTCTTGCCCATGAAGATGAGGATCTTGCAGCGCGGGTCGGGCGCGCCCGAGGTCCACCACTTGCGGCCGTTGATGACGTAGTAATCGCCGTCACCGCTTTTTACTCTTTGGATACTGGCCTCGATGTTGGTCGCATCCGATGAGGCCACCGCCGGTTCGGTCATGGCGAACCCGGAGCGGATCTTCCCCTCGAGCAGGGGCACCAGCCATTCGCGCTGCTGCTCCGGCGTGCCGTAGCGCACCAGCACTTCCATGTTGCCGGTGTCGGGCGCCGAGCAGTTGAATACTTCCGGCGCGATGGGCGAGCGGCCCATGATCTCGCACAGGGGGGCGTACTCCAGGTTGGTCAGTCCCGCGCCCCAGGCCGACTCCGGCAGGAAGAGGTTCCACAGTCCCGCTGCGCGTGCCTTCTCCTTCAATTCCTCGATGGTCCGGGTCGGTACCCAGGGGTTACCTTTCCTGCGGTTTTCCTCCACCTCGGCTTCGAAGCGCGCCTCCTTCGGGTAGATGTGCTCGTTCATGAAGGCAACGAGCCTTTCCTGCAATGCGCTCACCTTGCTCGAATACGCAAAATCCATGCTTTTCTCCTGATTGAATGCGGCGGCCGTCAGATCCTGCCGGCCATGATCATGTCCACCTGGCGCCAGGCTTCCTCGGCCAGCGGACGCGCACGCTTGCCCGTCTCGACGGCCTCCGGGCTCGATGCGTTGCCCTGCAGGGCGCGCGCCATGATCCCTTGCAGGATGGCGGCCAGCCGGAACATGTTGAACGCGATGTAGTACTCCCATTCGGCGGCCGGAATGGGCTTCCGCCCGGTGCGGCGGCAGTACATCGCGACGTAGTCCCCTTCATCCGGGATGCCCAGCGCGGCCAGATCGTGGCCGACCAAGCCGCGGAACTGGCCGGGCGAGAGCCGCCAGGTCATGCAGTGGTAGGCGAAATCCGCCAGCGGCTGGCCGAGGGTGGACAGCTCCCAGTCGAGCACGGCAAGGATGCGTGCTTGGCCGGGATGGAAGATGACGTTGTCGAGGCGGTAGTCGCCATGCACGATGCGCGTCTCGTCGCCGGCCGGGATGTTCGCCGGCAGCCAGGCCATGAGGTTGTCCATGGCCTCGATCTTCTCGGTCTCCGAGGCGCGGTACTGCTTGCTCCAGCGGTCGATCTGGCGCGCGAAGTAGCTGCCTGGCTTGCCGTAGTCGGCCAGGCCCACGGCGGCCGGATCGACGCTGTGCAGGGCGGCGATGACGCGGTTCATCTCGCCGAAGATCGCGGCGCGCTCCGGCGGCGTCATGCCGGGCAGCGCCGGATCCCACAGGATGCGCCCCTCCACGTAGTCCATGATGTAGAAGGCCGTGCCGATGACCGAATCGTCCTCGCACAGGACGTAGCTTCTCGCCACGGGCACGTCGGTCCCGGCCAGCGCGCTGATGACGCGGTACTCCCGGTCCACGGCGTGGGCCGAGGGCAGGAGCTTGCCCGGCGGCTTGCGTCGCATCACGTAACGCCTACCGCCGGCACTGAGCAGGAAGGTCGGGTTCGACTGCCCGCCCTTGAACTGCTCAACCGTGAGCTCGCCGGAAAACCCTTCGACCTGCGCGCGCAGATACTCTGCCAGGCGCCCGGTATCGAAGGCGTGCTGCGGTGAGACGGGCCGCGTGCCCGTAAACTTCTCGCTCATATCAACTTCACCAACTGCTTCCCCAGGTTCGCCCCCTTGAGCATGCCGATGAAGGCCTTCGGTGCGTTCTCCAGGCCCTGGGCCACGGTTTCGCGGTACTTGATGCGCCCGGCGGCGACGTGTTCGGCCAGTTCCTGCAGCGCCACCGGCCAGCGCTGCATGTGCTCGGACACGATGAAGCCCTGCATCTTGATGCGGTTGACCAGCACCGACCCGATGTTCTTCATCGGGTATGGCTCGGTGTTGTATTGCGCGATCAGGCCGCACAGGGCGACGCGGGAGAAGGGGTTCATGCGCCCCAGCAGCGTGTCGAAGATCTCGCCGCCCACGTTCTCGAACAGGCAGTCGATGCCCTGCGAAGTGGCGTTCTTGATGTCCGCACGCAGGTTGCCCGCCTTGTAGTCGACGCAGGCATCGAAGCCGAGCTCATCGACGACATAGCGGCATTTCTCGGCGCCGCCGGCGATCCCTACCGCGCGGCAGCCATGGATTTTCGCCAACTGGCCGACCACACTGCCCACGGCACCGGAGGCGGCCGTGACCACCACGGTCTCGCCCGCCCTGGGTGCGCAGATGTCCATCAGACCGATCCAGGCCGTGACCCCGGGCATGCCCAGCACGCCGAGATAGGCCGACAGCGGGACCCGGCTGTCATCCACCTTCTGCAACTGGGTGCCGTCGCCGACGCCGTAAAGCTGCCAGCCCAGCATCCCGACCACCTTGTCGCCGGCCTTGAAACCCGGGTGATTGGACCGGATCACTTCCCCGGCGGTGCCGCCCGTCATGACCGCCCCAAGCTCTACCGGCCTGGCGTAGGACTTGACATCCGACATGCGTCCGCGCATGTAGGGGTCGAGCGAAAGATAGTGGTTGCGCACGAGGATCTGCCCTGGGCCGATAGCCGGCACGGGCGCGTCGACGATGCGGAAGTCGCTCTCCTGCACCCAGCCCTGGGGCCGGTGGGCGAGCAATACCTGCAGATTCTGCACTGTCACGCTTATCTCCTCCCAGTGTTCGGCCTTCGCACCCAGCAACTCGATGAAGGGGATGTCCAGGCCGAAGAACCTGCCCTCGGCCATCAGGCGATGCATGCCCCGCCATCCACCGCGACATACTGGCCGGTGATGTGACGCGAGGCTTCGCAGGCGAGGAACACCACCGTGCCCTTGAGATCCTCCTCGCCGCCGAGCCGATGGAGCGGCGTCGAGGCGATGACGCCCTTCTCGATCTTTTCGAGCAGGCCCTGGGACATCTTCGACGGGAAGAAGCCGGGGCAGATGGCATTCACGTTGATGTTGTACTTGCCCCATTCCGAAGCCAGAGCGCGGGTGAAATTGACCGCCCCGCCCTTGCTGGTGTTGTAGGCGATGGTGGTCATGTCGGGCGGACTGCCGGAGAGGCCGGCGACCGAGGCGATATTGATGATCTTGCCGGACCGGCGCGGGATCATGCAGCGCCGGCCGACCTCCTGGCTGAGGAAGAACATGGCGTTGATGTTCAGGTTCATCACCTTGTGCCAGGCCTCGGCCGGGTAGTCCTCGGCCGGCGCGCCCCAGGTGGCGCCGGCATTGTTCACCAGGATGTCGATCGCGCCGAACCTGGCCAGCACGGCATCGACCATGGCCGGGATTTGCTCGAATTTCGACAGGTCGTTGGTGACGGTGAGGACCTCGATGCCCAGCTTCGCAAGATGCGCCTCGGCCTCCTTCAGTTCGGCCGCCTTGCGCGCCGTGATCGCCACACGCACCCCCATCTCGCCCAGGGCTTCCGCCATCTGCAGCCCGAGGCCGCGCGAGCCGCCGGTGATCAGGGCGACCTTGCCGGCGAGGTCAAACAATTGCTTCACGCTCACGACGGTTCTCCTCAGCAGACTTCGAACAGCCCGGCCGCGCCCTGGCCGCCGCCGATGCACATGGTCACCACCACGTATTTGACGCCGCGCCGCTTGCCTTCGATCAGGGCATGCCCCGTCAGCCGGGAACCGGACACCCCATAGGGATGGCCCACGGCGATGGCGCCCCCGTTGACGTTGAGCCGGTCGTCGGGGATGCCCAGCCTGTCGCGGCAGTAGATGACCTGCACGGCGAAGGCCTCGTTCAGCTCCCACAGGCCGACATCCTCCATCTTTACGCCGGTGCGCTCGAGCAGGCGCGGGATGGCGAACACGGGGCCGATGCCCATCTCGTCCGGCTCGCAGCCGGCGACGGCGAGGCCGCGGAAGATGCCCAGCGGCTTGATGTTGCGCTTCTCCGCCAGCCTGGCATTCATCACGACGCAGGCCGAGGCACCGTCGGAGAACTGGCTGGCGTTGCCCGCCGCGATCACGCCGCCGGGCAGGGCCGGCTTGATCTTCGCCACGCCATCATAGGTGGTGTCCGCACGAATGCCCTCGTCGGCGGCGAGGGTCACCTCCTTGGTGTAGAGGCGGCCGGATTCCTTGTCGGCCGCCCCCATGGTCACGGTGATCGGCACAATCTCGTCGCTGAACTTGCCCGCCGCCTGGGCCGCCGCCGCGCGCTGCTGGCTGCGCGCGCCGTACTCATCCTGTTTCTCGCGCGGAATGCCGTAGCGCTTGGCCACCTGCTCCGCCGTCTGCAGCATGGTCCAGTAGATCTCGGGCTTGTTCTGCATCAGCCAGGCCTCGCGCAGCATGTGCCGGTTGGCCTCGTTCTGCACGCAGGAGATGGATTCCACGCCGCCCGCCACCAGCAGCGGCACCTTGTCCACGATCACGCGCTGCGCGGCCATGGCGATGGTCTGCAGGCCGGAGGAGCAGAAGCGGTTCACCGTCACGCCGGCGGCCGTCACCGGCAGCCCCGCGCGCAGCGCGATCTGGCGCGCGATGTTGCCGCCCGTCGCGCCCTCCGGGGTGGCGCAGCCCATTATGACGTCCTCGACTTCGGCCGGGTCCACGCCGGCGCGCTCGACGGCGGCCCTGACGACGTGCCCGCCCAGGGTCGCGCCATGGGTCATGTTGAAGGCGCCGCGCCAGGACTTGGCCAGGCCGGTGCGTGCGGTCGATACGATTACTGCATCAGTCATTTATCACTCCTGGAATTCCTTGTTCCGAAGACGGTTCAGTTGAACGTTTTGCCTTCGGCCGCGAGTCTCGCCAGCAACGGCGCCGGCTCCCAGAACCGGGCGTCGCCCTCGGGGGCCGCGGCGAAGCCGCGCATGGCGCGCGCGACGTTGTAGAGGCCGACCATGTCGGCGTAGAGCATCGGCCCGCCGCGATGCAGCGGGAAGCCGTACCCGGTGAGGTACACCATGTCGGTGTCGGAGGCACGCAGCGCGATGCCCTCCTCCAAGATGCGCGCCGCCTCATTGACGAGGGCGTAAATGCAGCGCTCGACGATTTCGGAGTCCGAAATCTGCCGCGGCGCGATGCCCATCTCGCGGCGATAGTCCTCGACCACTTGGTCCACCAGCGGATCGGGGATGGCGTCGCGCTTGCCCGCCTCGTAGCGGTACCAGCCCATGCCGGTCTTCTGGCCGTAGCGGCCCATCTCGCACAG
>CAYZLI010000024.1:17031-25151 GCA_964479195.1 uncultured Rhodocyclaceae bacterium | reverse complement strand
TTGGCCGGGCTGAAGAAGTGCATGCCGATCACGTCCTGCGGGCGCCTGGTGAAGCCGGCGATCTTGTTCACGTCCAGCGTCGAGGTGTTGCTGGCGAGGATGGCGCCGGCCTTCATGACCTCGTCCAGCGTGCGGAACACCTGCTCCTTCACGCCGATGTCCTCGAACACGGCCTCGATCACCAGGTCGGCGTCGCGCAGGTCGGCATAGGACAGCGTGGCCTTGAGCAGGCCCATGCGGCTCTCCAGCTTCTCGGCCGTGAGCTTGCCCTTCTTCATCGAGTTCTCGTAGTTCCTGCGAATGATGGCCACGCCCTTGTCGAGCGCCTCCTCTTTCATCTCGAGAATCGTCACCGGGATACCGGCATTGAGGAAGTTCATGGCGATGCCGCCGCCCATGGTGCCGGCGCCGATGACGGCGACTTTTTCGATCTTGCGCGTGGGCGTGTCCTCGGGCACGTCGGGGATCTTGGAGGCCGCCCGCTCGCCGAGGAAGGCGTGGCGCAGCGCCTTCGATTCCGGCGTCTGCATGAGCTGCCAGAAGATCTCGCGCTCCAGGCGCATGCCCTCGTCGAAAGGCATGGACAGCGAAGCCGCCACCGCCTCGACGCACTTCAAGGGCGCCGGGAACTTGCCGGCCACCGCCCCCACCGTGTTGCGCGCGAACTGCAGGAAGCCCTCGGCGTTCGGATAGTCGATCCGGATGTCGCGCACGCGCTTGAGCGGGCGGTTCTCCGCCACCACCTTTTCGGCGAAGGCGAGCGCACCGGCCAGGAGATCGGCCTCGACGAACGCGTCGAAGAGCGGCGTGCCCTTGAGCTGTTCGGAAGCGACCGTGGCACCGGAGACGATCATGTTGAGCGCCGTCTCCAGCCCCAGCAGCCGCGGCAGGCGCTGGGTGGCGCCCGCCCCGGGAATCAGGCCGATCTTCACTTCAGGCAGGGATATCTGGGCGCCGGCCGCGGCAACACGGAAATGGCAGCCCAGCGCCAGTTCCAGCCCGCCGCCCATGCACACCCCGCCGATGGCGGCCACGATCGGCTTGGTGCAGTCTTCCACGAGGCGAATCACCGTGAGCAGGCTGGGCTCGGCCCCCGCCTTGGGCGTATTGAATTCCCGGATGTCGGCGCCGCCCGAGAAGGCCCGCGCCGTGCCGATGAGGACGATGGCCTTGACGGCCGGGTCGGCCTGCGCCCGCTCGACGCCCGCCACAATGCCGCTGCGCAGCTCATGGCCGAGGCCGTTGACCGGCGGATTGCCGAGGGTGATCACGGCGACGGCGCCGTGGATCGCGTAGTTCGCTTGTGTCATGCGTTCTCCAGAAAAAAACACCGCTTCAAGAACTCCAGGGCCGCCTTCGCGGCCGATTTCTCAAACCTCCAGCCACTCCTTGCGCACCGACTCGTTGGCGCGCAGGCTGGCCGGCGTGCCTTCGAAGACAATGCGTCCGTGTCCCATGACGTAGAGGCGCTGGGAAATGTCGAGCGCGATCGCCAGTTTCTGCTCGACGAGCAGGATGGCGATGCCGCGCCGGGCGATCTCCGCCAGGAAATGGCCAACCTGCGCCACGACCATGGGCGCCAGCCCCTCCGTGGGCTCATCGATCATGACCAGGTCCGGATCGCCTATCAGCGTGCGGCACAGGGTGAGCATCTGCTGCTCGCCGCCGGAGAGCACGCCGCCCGGCGTGTCGGCCCGCTCGCGCAGGCGCGGGAACAGCTCGAACATGTCCTCCATGCGCCAGCGCCCGCACTCCTTGCGCCCCTTCATGCCCAGCATGAGGTTCTGGCGCACAGTGAGGTCGGGGAAGATGGCGCGGTCCTCGGGCACGTAGCCCAGGCCGCGGTGGGCGATCTCGTGGGGTTTCAGGCCGATCAGCTCCTCGCCCTTGAAGCGCACGACGCCGCGCGCGGCCACTTGGCCCATCACCGCCTTGACCGTGGTCGAGCGGCCCACGCCGTTGCGCCCGAGCAGGCTGACGATCTCGCCCCGGCCGACCGTGAAGTGAACGCCGTGCAGGACGTGGCTCTTGCCGTAAAAGGCATGCAGGTCCGCCACTTCAAGCATTGCAGTTCCCGAAACAGGTGCCCAGGTACGCCTCCCGCACCGCCGCGTCGGCGCGGATCTCCGCAGGCGTGCCCGTAGCGATCACCTGGCCATACACCAGCACGGAGATGCGGTCGGCCATGCCGAACACCACACCCATGTCGTGCTCGACCATGATGAGCGTCTTGCCCTCGGTGACGCGCCGGATCAGGGCCACCGCCTCGTCGGTCTCCGAATGGCTCATGCCGGCGGTGGGCTCGTCGAGCAGGATCACGTCGGCGCCGCCGGCGATGGTGATGCCGATCTCCAGCGCGCGCTGTTCCGCGTAGGAAAGGACCCCGGCCGGCGTGTCGCGCCGCCGCGTCAGGCCGATGCCCGCAATCACCTGCTCGGCACGCTCGCGCGCATCGCGCAGGGCCTCCAGCCGATGCCAGAAGGAGTAGCGGTAGCCCAGCGACCAGAGCACCGCGCAGCGCACGTTCTCGAACACGCTCAGCCGGTGGAAGATGTTGGTGATCTGGAAGCTGCGCGACAGTCCCTTGCGGTTGATCTGGTGCGGCTGCTGGCCGGTGATGTCCTCGCCCTTCAGCTCGATCTTCCCCGCGCTGACGGGGAAACGCGCGCTGATCAGGTTGAACAGGGTCGACTTGCCGGCGCCGTTGGGGCCGATGATGGCATGGCGCTCGCCCGCCGCCACCGCGAGGTCAACGCCGTTGATGATGGCGCTCGGGCCGAAGCTCTTGCGCACGCCGGTGAGGCGCAATGCGGCACTTGTCACGCGGCCCCCCCCTGCTGCAAGGCCGTAAGCGCCCCGTGCCAGCGCTGCGAGGTCTCGCGCCCCGTCCGGCGCAGAAGAGCCAGCCCGGCGGCGAGCAGCAGCGCGGCGCCGAGCCACGACGAAGCCGCGGCGGCGTCCAGGCCGACGCCGAACACCTTCAGCGACGCGGCGCCGCCTTCGGCGTGGGCGAGCGCGGCGTAAGCCATTTCCACCATGGCGATCACGGCAACGGCCACCATCGCCACGGGAACGGCCGCCAGCAGGTAGCCCGGCAGCAGCCGCCCGATCAGCCTCGCCCGCCACAGGCGCATGTGCAGCACCAGGATGCTGGCGAGGCCGCCCGGCGCGTAGAGCACCATGCCCATGAACAGCAGCCCGAAGTAGAACAGCCAGGCCTGGGTCACGCCGCCCAGCGCGATCTGCATCACCGTGATGAGGATGGCGCCGATGAGCGGACCGTAGAAGTGGCCGGTGCCGCCGACGAAGACCATCAGCAGTACGGCCCCGGAGGTATGCGCGTTGAGCGACTCGGCCGTGACGATCTCGTAGTTGAGCGCCGTGAGCCCGCCGGCGATGCCGGCAAAACACCCCGACAGGGCCACCATCAGGAAGCGCACCACGTGGGGATCGTAGCCGACGAACTGGGCGCGCTCGGGGTTGTCGCGCACGGCGTTCGCCATGCGCCCGAGCGGCGTCTGGGTGAGCGCGAAGGCGGCGGCGATGCACAGGAAGGTCCAGCCGGCGATGAGGTAGTACATCTCGATCTGCGGCCCGAAGCTGATGCCGAGCACGGGCTTGCCGACGACCCGGTTGCCCGACACGCCGCCCTCGCCGCCGAAGAAGCCGGGGAACATCAGCGAGGAGGCCGCCACCATCTCGCCGATGCCCAGGGAGATCATGGCGAACACGGTGCCCGCCCGCTTGGTCGTGATGTAGCCGAAAAGGAGGCCGAAAAACAGGCCCGCCAGCCCGCCCACCAGGGGCAGCAGGCTCACGGGGATCGGCAGCGTGCCGGCGCTGACGAAGTTCAGGGCATGCAGGGTGATGAAGGCGCCCAGCCCGTAGTAGACCGCATGGCCGAAGGAGAGCAGTCCGGTCTGGCCCAGCAGCATGTTGTAGGACAGGGCGAAGACCATCATGATGCCGATCTGGCACAGCAGGGACAGGGCGAAGCCCTTGTTGAACACCAGGGGCAGGACCAGGGCCAGGGCGAGCAGGCCGCCCCAGAGCAGGAGACGGCCGCGGTTCATGACTCGCGCGCTCCCATCAGCCCGCGCGGGCGGAAGACGAGAATCGCCACCATCAACAGGTAGGGCAGCACCGGCGCCAATTGCGTGAGGGTGAGCCGCGTCAGCGCGCCGCTCGCCACCACCTCTGCGCCGAACAGCCGCGCCACGTCGGTGACGGAAACGTCGAGGGCGACCGAGAAGGTCTGGATGATGCCGATCAGCAGCGAAGCGACGAAGGCGCCGGTGAGCGAACCCAGCCCGCCCACCACCACCACCACGAAGACGATCGAACCGACCGCCGCCGCCATGCCCGGCTCGGTGATGAAGGCGTTGCCGCCGATCACGCCGGCCAGCCCGGCGAGCGCCGCGCCCCCGCCGAAGACCAGCATGAAGATGCGGGGCACGTTATGGCCGAGGGCCTCGACCATGTCCGGTTTGGACAGGGCGGCCTGGATGATGATGCCGATGCGGGTGCGCGTCAGCAGCGCGTAGAGCCCCAGCAGCATGCCGACCGAAACCAGCATCATGAAGCCCTTGTAAATTGGAAACGAGGTCGAGAACAGCGTGAACAGGGTGCCCTCGAGCAGGGCCGGGACGCGGTAGTCCACCGCCGCCCTGCCCCAGACGAGGTGCACCACCTCCTCGATGAGGAAGGCCAGCCCGAAGGTGAACAGCAGTTCCGCCACATGGCCGTAGGCGTGGGCCTTGCGCATGCCATAGCGCTCGACCAGGGCCCCGATCGCCCCGACGCCCAGGGGTGCCAGCGCCAGCGCCGGCCAGAAGCCGACGTAGGTGCTGATCTGGTAGGCGAAGTAGGCGCCCAGCATGTAGAAGCTGGCATGGGCGAAGTTGAGCACGCCCATCATGCTGAAGATCAGCGTCAGCCCGCTGGAGAGCATGAACAGCAGCAACCCGTAGGTAACGCCGTTCAGCAGCGATATCAGGACGAATTCCATCTGTCCCCCTGAGATTTGCCTGGCGAAAGCGGGCCGGGCGGGCCGCAGCCGGCCCGCCACCCCGCATCGCCGCAGGAAAGCTACGGACGCTCCATGATGCAGCCGTTGGGCAGCTCGGAGCCGCGCGCCGAGATCAACGCGTTGGTCTTGAAACCGTAGCCGGTCCCCTCGATGTCGTGCTTCACCGCCTTGCCGTCGACCTTGGTGAAGGTCGATATGTACAGGGGCTGGATCAACTGGTGGTCGCCCCGGCGCATCCACACTTCGCCGGTATCCGCCGGATAGCGCATGTCCTCGAGGGACAGCGCCACCGCCTTCGGCTCGGCGGACTTGGCGTCGTTGATCGCCTTGGCCAGCATGAGGACCATGTTGTTCACGCGCAGGTAGTAGAAGTCGATGTTGTACTTCTTCTTGAAGTCGAGAGCGAACTTCTCGGTCTTGTTGGGCGAGATGTTCATGTGCCACTCGGTGAGCTGGCGCACCCGGTCCGCGCCAGCCTCGCCCATGGCCGCCGGCGTGCCGAGGCCGCCCGCATAGTAGGTGTAGAAGTTGGCCTTGAGGCCGGCGTCCTTCGCCGCCTTGACCAGCAGCGACAGGTCGTTGCCCCAGTTGCCGGTGATCACCGTGTCGGCGCCCGAGGCCTGGATCTTGGAAACGTAGGGTGCGAAGTCCTTCGTTCGGCCGAGGGGGTGCAGATCGTCGCCGACGACCTTGATGTCGGGCCGCTTCTTGGCCAGCATCTCCTTCGCCGCCCGCGCCACCTGGTGACCGTGGGCGTAGTCCTGGCCGATGACGTACACCTTCTTGATCTTCTTGTCCTCGGCCATGTAGTTGGTGATGGCCTCCATCTTCATGTCGCTGTTGGCGTCGAAGCGGAAGTGCCAGAAGCTGCACTTCTTGTTGGTCAGCTCCGGATCGACCGCCGCGTAGTTGAGGTAGAGCACGGTCTTGTCGGGATTGCGCGCGTTCCACTTACTCACCGCATCGACAAGCGCGTGGGCGACGCCGGAGCCGTTGCCTTGGGTGATGAAGCGGATGCCTTGGTCGGTGACCGCCTTGAAGGCGATCAGGCTTTCCTGCGGGCTGCCCTTGTTGTCGAAGCCGACGATCTCCAGCTTCTGCCCGCCCAGCACGCCGCCGGACGCATTCACCTGCTCGACGATGGTTTGGAAGCCCTTCAGGCCCGCCTCGCCCACGTTGGCGAAGGGGCCGGACAGGGGATCGATGTAGGCGACCTTCACCTGGGCCAGGGCCGAGCCGGCCAGCATGATGGCTCCGGCCGCAACCCACAACTGCTTGTAAATATTACTTTTCATGCCTCCTCCTCGTTGAATGTGTTCCTGCCTTGCGCAGTGCAACATAACGGTGCTGGTTTCGCGGTGCGGAATCGTGTTTCGCGCATCGCCAAAACATGGTATCGTTGCTTCCGTGGTTTGTAAACAGTCCAATCAGCAACCCCGATCAGAACGCCACGACACAGCACGGAGAACGCATATGAATGGCCTGATGATGTCCATGCCGCTGATGATTTCATCGCTGATCAAGCACGCCGACCGGCATCACGGCGACACCGAGATCGTCTCCCGCCTCACCGAAGGCGGCATCCACCGCTATACCTACTCCGACGCGCACCGGCGCTCGCGCCAGCTCGCCAATGCCCTGCTCGCCCTCGGCGTCAAGGCGGCCGACCGCATCGGCACCCTGGCTTGGAACAACCACCGCCACTTCGAGCTGTACTTCGGCGTCTCCGGCATCGGCGCCATCTGCCACACCGTCAATCCGCGCCTCTTCCCGGAGCAGATCGTCTACATCATCAACCACGCCGAGGACGGCTACGTCTTCTTCGATCTCACCTTCGCCCCGCTGGTCGAGAAGATCGCCCCCCTGTGCCCGGGCGTGAAGGGCTGGGTGGCGCTGACCGACCGCGCCCACATGCCGCCGGCCGCCCCAGCCGGCCTGCTCTGCTACGAAGACCTGGTAAACGGCCACTCGGACGATTTCGACTGGCCCCAGTTCGACGAGAACACCGCCTCCTCCCTGTGCTACACGTCGGGCACCACGGGCAACCCGAAGGGCGTGCTGTACTCGCACCGCTCGACCATCCTGCATGCCTACGCGGCCTCCCTGCCCGACACGCTGGGCATGTCGGCCCGCGACTCGGTCCTGCCCGTCGTGCCCATGTTCCACGTCAACGCCTGGGGCATCCCCTACGTGGCCCCGCTGACCGGCTGCAAGCTGGTCCTGCCCGGCCCGGCCCTGGACGGCGCCAGCCTGCACCAGCTCTTCGAGCAGGAGCAGGTGACCCTCAGCCTGGGCGTGCCCACCGTCTGGCTCGGCCTGCTCCAGCACATGCAGCAGAGCAAGCTGAAGTTCTCCAGCCTGAAACGCGTAACCGTCGGCGGCTCCGCCTGTCCGCCGGCGATCACCCGCAGCTTCCAGGACGAGCACGGCGTGCAGATGCTGCACGGCTGGGGCATGACCGAGATGAGCCCGCTAGGCACCGTGAACAACTTCAAAGCCCGGCATGCCGGCTGGTCCCACGAGGACAAGCTGGCACTGCAGGCCAAGCAGGGCCGGGCCATCTACGGCGTCGAGATGAAGATCGTGGACGGCGAGGGCAAGGAGCTGCCGCGCGACGGCAAGGCCTTCGGCGACCTGCTGGTGCGCGGCCCCTGGATCACCCGCGGCTACTTCAAGGGCGAGGGCGGCAACGTCCTGCGCACCGACGACGAAGGCCTGGAGTGGTTCCCGACCGGGGACGTGGCCACCCTCGACGCGGACGGCTACATGCAAATCACCGACCGCTCCAAGGACGTGATCAAGTCCGGCGGCGAGTGGATCAGCTCCATCGACCTGGAGAACGTCGCCGTCGGCCACCCGGCCATCGCCGAGGCGGCGGTCATCGGCGTGCCCCATCCAAAATGGGACGAGCGGCCCCTGCTGCTCGCCGTGAGGAAGCCGGGCATGGAAATCACCAAGGCCGAGCTCCTCGCCTTCTACGAGGGCAAGGTGGCGAAATGGTGGCTGCCCAACGACGTGGTATTTGTCGACCAGCTCCCCCACACCGCCACGGGCAAGCTGCTCAAGACCAAGCTGCGGGAGGATTTCGGCG
>CAYZLI010000024.1:13605-16931 GCA_964479195.1 uncultured Rhodocyclaceae bacterium | reverse complement strand
CCCCACACCGCCACGGGCAAGCTGCTCAAGACCAAGCTGCGGGAGGATTTCGGCGGCCATAAGCTGCCGGACGCGTAGCCCCGCCCCCTTCCCCGGGCAAGAATTGTGAAGGAGAATGCCATGCTCAAGCTCTGCGGATTCGCTGTCAGCAACTATTACAACAAGGTCAAGCTGGCGCTGCTCGAAAAGGGCGCCGCTTTCGAGGAGGAACTGGCCTACCCGTCGCAGCAGGAAGCTTTCCTCCAGGACTCGCCGATGGGCAAGGTGCCCTTCCTGCGCACCGGGCGCGGCGTGCTCACGGAGTCCCAGGTGCTCACCGAATACCTCGAGGACGTCTTGCCGACGCCGGCCCTCTATCCCCGGGACGCTTTCGAGCGCGCCCGCTGCCGCGAGCTGATCGAACACATCGAGTTGCATCTCGAACTGCCGGCGCGGCGTCTCTATCCCGAGGCTTTCTTTGGCGGCAAGGTGTCGGAAGAAACCAGGCTGGAAGTGGAAAAGCTGTTGCAGAAGGGGCTGAACAGCCTGGCGCGCCTGGCAAGTTTCGACCCGTTCATCGGTGGCCGGGACTTCACCCACGCCGATTGCGCAGCCTGGGTGCACCTGCCGCTGCTCTCCCAGGCGACGCGGAAGATCTACGGCTGCGACTTCCTCGAACAGTTCCTGCCCGCCGCCAAAGCCTACCTCAAGTTCGTCGGCGATCGGCCCCACGCACAGAAGGTCAACGCCGACCGCAAGGCCGCCATGGAAACCTTCATGGCGTCGAAAGCTCGTACCTAAGGAGCCGCCTTGCCGTCCGCAACCGATTGCCGTATTCTTCCAAAAGCACTAGCGAAACTGTGTTTCGCTCTGCGGTATTTGCTAAAACCGAGCAACGAGACCGATCTGGAGCAGCACGCATGGATCTGAATTTCACCCAGGAAGAACAGGCCTTCCGCGCCGAGGTGCGGAAGTTCATCGACGCCCACCTGCCGGCCGACCTGAGCGACCGGGTGAGGAACGGCAAGCGCATGGGCCGCGAGGATTTCCTGCGCTGGCAGAAAATCCTCCACCGGCAAGGCTGGGGCGCCCCGATGTGGCCGAAGCGGTTCGGCGGCACCGGCTGGTCGGCCGTGCAGCAGCATATCTTCGACGAGGAGTGCGCCGACGCCGGCGCGCCGATCCAGATGCCCTTCGGCCTCAGGATGGTGGCGCCGGTCATCATGGCCTTCGGCAACCAGTCCCAGCAGGAGCGCTTCCTGCCGCGCATCGTCGCCGGCGAGGACTGGTGGTGCCAGGGCTACTCCGAGCCCGGCGCCGGCTCCGATCTCGCCTCGCTGAAGACCCGCGCCGAACGAGTGCACACAACCGAAGGCGACCACTACGTCGTAAACGGCCAGAAGACCTGGAACACCCTGGGGCAACACGCCGACTGGATCTTCTGCCTGGTGCGCACCGCCGCCGAGGGCCGGCCCCAGGAAGGCATCTCCTTCCTGCTGATCGACATGAAGACGCCGGGCATCACCGTGCGGCCCATCATCATGCTGGACGGGGAGCACGAGATCAACGAGGTCTGGTTCGAGGACGTCAAGGTGCCGGCGCAGAACCTGGTCGGCGAGGAGAACAAGGGCTGGACCTACGCCAAGTTCCTGCTCGGCCACGAGCGCACCGGCATCGCCGGCGTCGGCCGCTCCAAGGCCGCCCTGAAGCACCTCAAGGCCATCGCCCGCGCCGAGTCGGCCAACGGCCGGCCCCTGATCGAGGAGCAGCGCTTCCGCGACAAGATCGCCCAGGTCGAGCTGGAGCTGATGGCGCTGGAAATCACCAACATGCGCGTCCTCTCCGCCGACACGGAGAAGCGCGGCGCGAAGGCGATCGGCCCCGAGGCCTCCATCCTCAAGATCAAGGGCTCCGAGATCCAGCAGACCCTGGCCGAACTGATGATGCAGGCCCTGGGCCATTACGCCCTGCCCTGGCAGCGGGAGGCGCTCGATGCCGGCTGGACGGGCGAGCCGGTCGGTCCCGCGTATGCCGGCCCGCTCTCGGGCCACTACTTCAACTACCGCAAGACCACGATCTACGGCGGCTCCAACGAGATCCAGAAAAACATCGTCGCCCAGATGATCCTGGGCCTGTGAGGAATTCAGCCATGGACTTCGCCTTCACCGACGAACAGATCGCCCTGCAGGACACCCTGCGCCGCTTCATCGCCAAGGACTACGGCTTCGAGCAGCGCCGCGCCCTGGCCGAATCCGCCGAGGGTTTCAGCCGCGCCCACTGGCGCCAGTTCGCCGACCTCGGGCTGCTCGCCCTGCCCTTCCCGGAAGCCTTCGGCGGCATGGACGGGAACGCCGTCGACACCATGCTGGTGATGGAAGCCTTCGGCCGCGGCCTCGTGCTCGAACCCTATCTCGCCACCGTGGTCCTCGCCGGCGGGCTGATCCGCGACGTCGGCAGCCCGGCCCACCAGGACCGCCTGCTGCCCGCCATCGCCGGCGGCGAACTGCTCATGGCGCTCGCCCACCACGAGCCGGGCGCCCGCTACGAACTGAACCACGTCGCCACCGTGGCCCGGTCCGAGGGCAGCGGCTGGAAACTCTCGGGCGCCAAGGCCGTCGTGCTGGGCGGCGGCGCCGCGGACAAGCTCCTCGTCTCGGCGCGCACCGCCGGCGGCCCGCACGACGAGGTCGGTATCTCCCTGTTCCTCGTAGACCGCAGTGCAGCGGGCCTGGCCGTGCGCAGCTACCCGACCCAGGACGGCGCCCGCGCCGCCGAGATCGGGCTCGACGGCGTCACCGTCGGCCCCGAGGCCCTCGTCGGTCCCCGCAACGGGGCGCTTCCGGCCATCGAGCGCGCCCTCGACTACGGCATCGCCGCCCTGTGCGCCGAAGCCGTCGGCGCCATGGCGGCGCTGAACGATGCGACGCTGGAATACCTCAAGACCCGCAAGCAGTTCGGCGTGCCCATCGGCCGCTTCCAGGTTTTGCAGCACCGCATGGTGGACATGGTGATCGCCACCGAGCAGGCCCGCTCCATGACCACGCTTGCCGCGGTCATGGCGGATGCGCCCGACGCGGCCGAGCGGCGCCGCGCCCTATCCGCCGCCAAGGCCTATGTCGGCCAGCAGGCGCGCTACGTGGGGCAGCAGGCGGTGCAACTGCACGGCGGCATGGGCGTGGTGGACGAGCTGAACGTCGCCCACTGGTTCAAGCGCCTGACCATAATCAACGCCACCTTCGGCGACGCCGACCATCACCTGGGCCGGTTCAGCGACACCCTGCTGGCCGCATGACGCCAACTATCGTCAACCGCCGCGACCTGGAGTTCCAGCTCTTCGAGCATCTCGA
>CAYZLI010000024.1:0-13505 GCA_964479195.1 uncultured Rhodocyclaceae bacterium | reverse complement strand
GGAGATGCAGGACGGATGGTTCTGAGGACCGCCTGATGAGCGAACACATCGTCACGGAGCTGCGCGAGGGCATCCTGCGCGTCGAGATCCGGCGCCCGGAGAAGAAGAACGCCCTGACCGGCCCCATGTACGCCGCCCTGGCCGATGCCCTCGACCGGGCGGCTGCGGAGGACGCCGTGCGCGTCGTCCTGGTCCACGGCCAGCCCGAGGTCTTCACCGCCGGCAACGACCTGGGCGATTTTCTCGAGGCGTCGTCCGCCGACCCGGACCGGCCGGTGTTCCGCTTCCTGCGCGGCATCGCTGCGGCGCCCAAGCCGCTCATCGCCGCCGTGAGCGGCAACGCCGTTGGCGTCGGCACCACGATGCTGCTCCATTGCGACCTGGTCTATGCGGCGGAGAACGCCCGCTTCCAACTGCCCTTCGTGAACCTCGGCCTGTGCCCGGAAGCGGCCTCCAGCCTGCTCCTGCCCCGGCTGACCGGCCACCAGCGCGCGGCGGAACTGCTTTTCTTCGGCGAACCGTTCGACGCCGCCCGGGCGCGCGAGATCGGCCTCGCCAACGCCGTGCTGCCCGATGCCGCGTTGCTGCCCGCCGCCTTGGAGCGCGCCCGCAAACTGGCCGGCCTGCCGCCGGCGGCGTTGCGGGCGACGAAAATGCTGCTCAAGCAATCCGCGGCGGCGACGGTCGCGCAGGCCATGCAGGACGAGTCCGTCGTCTTCCGCCAGCGGCTCGCCTCGCCCGAAGCCCGGGAGGCATGCACCGCCTTCCTGGAAAAGCGCAAGCCGGATTTTTCCCGTTTCGACTGAGGTCCCGATGAGCGACGCGACCGGCATCCCCGAAGGCTTCAAGGCCCTCAACCGCGGCGGCCCCTTCCTCGCCCAGCTCGGCCCCCTCTATCTCAAGCAGGACGGCGGCCGGCTCATCATCGGGCTGCGCATCGAAGAGCGCCACACCAACATCCGCGGCATCGCCCACGGCGGCATGCTGGTCACCCTGGCCGACAGCGCACTCGGCATCGCGCTGTCCCACTCGTGCACACCGCCGCAGCCCATGGTGACGGTGAACCTGTCCACCGATTTCGTCGAAAGCGCCCATCCCGGCGACTGGGTCGAGGCGCACGTGGACATCCAGCGCGTGGGCAGGCGGCTCGCTTATGCCAACTGCTACCTGCATGTGGGCGAGCGGCGCATCCTGCGCGCCAGCGGCGTCTTCGCCCTCATGCCGCCGGTCAAACCCAAGGAAGACTTCGAAGGCTGATCCCAATGAGCAAACGCTACAAATATTACTGGGAGGACTTCCCGGTCGGCCGCGTCACCGAGTTCGGCGGCATCACCCTCACGCAGGAGGACATCGTCCGCTTCGCCCGGGAGTTCGACCCGCAGCCCTTCCACGTGGACGAAGAGGCGGCCAAGCATTCCATCTACGGCGGGCTGATCGCCAGCGGCTGGCACACCTGCGCCCTGGCCATGCGCATGATGTGCGATGCCTACCTGCTCGAAGCGGCGAGCCTCGGCTCCCCCGGCGTGGAGAACCTGCGCTGGCTGAAGCCGGTGCGCCCGGGCGACACGCTGCGCGTGCGCTCGGTCGTGGTGGAAGCGCGCCCCATGGAGAGCAAGCCCCACATCGGCCTGGTGCGCAACCGCTGGGAGGTGCTCAACCAGCACGGCGAGGAAGTCATGCAGATGGAAGGCTACGGCATGTTCCGGCGGCGCAACCCCTGATGGCCAAGATCCACGTCCTGCTGAAGAAGGAAGAACTGGACACCCAGCGCCTGCCCGGCAAGGTGGTGATCGTCCTGGACATCCTCTTCGCCACCTCCAGCATCGTCGCCGCCCTGGCCCACGGCGCCGCCGAGGTCATCCCGACCCTGGACGGCGCGGCGGCGCTCACCGAGGCGAGCGCACGCACGCCGGGGAGCTTCGTCGTCTCGGGCGAACTGAACGCCGAGACGCTGCCCGGCTTCGCCCACCCAACGCCCCTGGCGCTGCTCGACGAAGACCTGGGCGGCAAGACGCTGATCTACTCCACCACCAACGGCACGGTTGCGCTCGCCAAGTCGCGCGAGGCCGACCACGTCTATGCCGCGGCCCTGCTCAACGGCGCGGCGGTGGTCGAGCACATCGCGCGCCGCCACGCCGACGAGACCGTGCTGATCGTCTGCTCCGGCTCGGCCGACAACTTCAACCTGGAAGACTTCTACGGCGCCGGCCACCTCGTCTCGCTCTTCGCGCAACGGTCCGGCGAGCACGAGTTCAGCGACGCAGCCCTGGCCGCCCGCATGCTGCATGAGAACAGCGAGGCCGCCGATTGCCTGCGCCGCGCCCGCGTCGGCCGCATGATGCTGGCGCGCCGCCTGGAGCGCGAAGTCGACTTCGCGGCGCAGAAGAGCCGCTATGCGGTCGTACCGAAACTGGAAGAAGGCCGCCTGCGCGCGGCACGCTGAGGAGCCCCCATGACCAACATCGAAGCAGGCGGCGCCGAAGACCTCGGGCGCTGGGTCGGCAAGGAAGTCGCCGTGAGCGACTGGCTGCAGATCACCCAGGAGCGCATCGACCGCTTCGCGGAGGCCACCGGCGACCGCCAATGGATCCACGTGGACCCGGTGCGCGCGGCGAAGGACTCGCCCTTCGGCACCACCATCGCCCACGGCTACCTGACGCTCTCCCTTATCCCCCACATGATGATGGAGACGCTGCCCTCGGCCGGCTCGAAGATGAGCCTCAACTACGGCCTCAACCGGGTGCGCTTCACCGCCCCCGTGCGCTGCAACGACCGCATCCGTACGCGCTTCTCGCTCGCTTCCCTAGCGCCCGTTCCCGGCGGCCTCCAGCTCACCTGGCATGCCGTGGTGGAGATCGAGGGCCAACACAAGCCGGCCTGCGTCGTGGAGATGATCGCGCGGCGGTATGCCTGAGGCGGGGCCGCGCGCCACCGGGCGTGGCCTCAGCGGCACATCGAGGAGGAGCGCCCGTGGCGCCGTTTCCCGGGAGGGAAGCCTCGTCTCTTCGCGGTTGATAATCGCCCCGCGCGAAACTAGACTAGGCGCTTTCATCCGGGATAGGGCCGGTTCTGGATACGCTCACGAGCATGAAGGTCTTCGCCGCCGTCGTCGAGACCGGGAGTTTCGCGGCGGCGGCGGATCGCCTCGACGTGTCGCGGGCGATGGTGTCGAAGTACGTGGCGCACCTCGAACAGCACCTGGGAGCGAGGCTGCTTCAGCGCACCACGCGCAAGCTCGCGCTGACGGAGTCCGGTGCGGCCTACTACGACCGCTGCGCGCAGCTCTTGATCGACCTCGCCGAGGCGGAAGAGAGCGCCGCAAGCCTCACCGCCGCTCCGCGCGGCACTCTTCGGCTGACCGTGCCGGTGTCCTTCGGCATCCGCCATATCAGGCCGGTGCTCTCCCAATACCTGAAGCAGTACCCGGAGGTGAAAGTCGACCTCATCGTCACCGACCGCTACGTGGACCTCATCGAGGAAGGCATCGACCTGGCGGTGCGAATCGGCTCGCTGCCGGAATCCGGCCTGATTGCGCGAAAGCTGGCCTCCGACCGGCTGGTCCTATGTGGCGCGCCCGAATACCTGAAGCGCCACGGCGTGCCCAGGACACCCGCCGATCTCATGCGCTTCGACTGCCTGAGCTACAGCTATGCCGCGTCGGGCGAGGAGTGGAAGATGGTCGGGCCCGATGGCCCCCATGCGGTGAAGGTTTCGGGGAGCCTGCGCGCCACCAACGCCGACCTGCTGATACTCGCCTGCCTGGACGGCCTCGGGCTGACGCGCCAGCCCCTGTTTCTGGTCGGCGAGGACATCCGCTCCGGGCGCCTGGTGCAAGTCCTCCCCGAGTACGAATTTCCGGAGCTCGGCATCCACGCCGTCTATCTTAGCCGCAAGCATGTATCGGCCAAGGTGCGCACGTTTGTGGATCTCCTGGCGACCGCCTTGGCCATGAAGAGCGAGTGGTGAGCGGGCGCTCCCGGGCAGCGAGGCGGGCCGCGGAACGGCGCTCCCCGCCCCCGAAGGAGCGCGAGCGTCAGGAGGCGCGCATGCCGGGGCTCAGCAGGAAGAAGTGGCCGTAAGTCTTGCGCTCCTCCCGCCACGCCTGCACCGCCACCAGCACCGAGAGGCCCGCCCACAGCGCGAGGTACTCGACCCCGCCGAGGTTCCACAGCCAGCCGATCCCCTTCGTCGCGAAAACCGCGTAGGCCGCGACGGCCATGACGCCCGCCGACACCAGACCCACCCACTTCGTGAGGATGTCGAATGTGAGGCCGACGGCGCAGATGGTTTCCGCGGCCAGGGCCAGGAAGACGAAGGCCATGGGCGGATTGAATCCCGCCTTGCCGAAGAAAGCGGCCGCACCGCTCATGCCGTTGAGCTTGAAGAGGATGTGGGGGATGTACAGCAGACCGCACATTATCCTCACGACGACCATCGGGTCGGAGAAATCGAAAGCAGTTTTGGAGGGCAGCATTTTTCGGACTCCTTTTCTATGGACAAGCGAGCGGCACGCCGGATCCATCTGAATCTCCGGCGGCCCATGCCGTCACTCTAGGCCGTACCCTCTCGGTGATAAAGCGTCGTTCGTGAACAACACTGTTTCCCGTTTGTTGATTCTCGTCGGACTTGACTGGGGCTATTGACGCGCCCTGCCTCGGCCACAAGCCGGCCTGCGTCGTGGAGATGATCGCGCGGCGGTTTTCCTGAGGCGGCGACGGCCCCGACCGGCAAGCGGTCGACCGCTTTGGACCCGAAGCGGCCATCGGGTACTACAATTCCCTTCTCTCGATGCGCAGCCGATCCGCCTGCGGGTTGGCCGGCGATAATTGCCTTGGCTCACGCTTGAACACCGCACAGCACTCGTATTCGATGATCGGCGCGCTTGTCGCGACCTACGGCTACCTGGCAGTGTTCCTCGGTACACTGCTCGAAGGGGAAACCGTCCTGCTCGCGGCCGGGTTCGCCGCCCACGGGGGATTGCTCGACTGGCCGCTCGTCGTCGCGGTGGCCTTTGTCGGCGGCACCCTGGGTGACCAACTGGCCTTCCTGCTGGGGCGCTGGAAGGGTTCGGCCTTGATCGCACGTTTTCCAGCCCTGGGACGACGCGCGCCCAGGGTTCACGCCCTGCTCGAACGCCATCACGTCGCCTTCATACTTTCCAACCGCTTTATTTACGGGTTACGCATAGCCGGCCCCATCATCCTGGGCACCAGCGGTGTGCCCCTGATGCGCTTCGCCGTGCTCAACATGATGGGCGCCGCCATTTGGGCGGTGACGGTCGGTGGCGCAGGATATTACTTCGGCGTAGCGCTGGCCGCGCTCCTCGCAGACTTGAAAAGCATCGAGGAGGCCACCCTGACCGGCATTCTGTCGGCGGGATTCTGCGCGTGGCTGTGGCGGCGCTGGCGCGCGGCGCGCCGCCGCGCCAATCCGCGCTAGCGTCTGCGCAGGGGCGGCGGCTCGGCCCGGTCCCCGGAGATGTTCCGGCTTTGCGGCGCTCGCCGCCACGCGCAAGCGAGATCAGCCGACCTTGCCCCGGTACCCCTCCCTCAACTCCCGCTTCAGCACCTTGCCGATGGCGCTGCGCGGCAAGCTGTCCAGCAGCTCCACCGCCGCCAGCCGCTGCGTCTTGCCGAGTCGGGCGTTGGCCCAGGCGAGCAGTTCGTGCACATCGAGCGCTGCGCCCGCGCGGGGCACGACGAAGGCCACCGGCGTCTCGCCCCAGCGCTCGGAGGGGACGCCCACCACGGCCGCGTCCGCCACGTCCTGCCGTTCGTGCAGGACGGCCTCCAGGTCGCTGGGGTAGATGTTGAAGCCCCCGGAGATGATCATGTCCTTCTTCCGGTCCAGCAGGGTGAGGAATCCGTCCTCGTCGAAGCGGCCGATGTCGCCGGTGCGGATGAAGCGCTTGCCGTCCGGGGCGTACCACTCGGCTTCCGCCGTTTTGGCCGGCTGCTTGTGGTAGCCCTGCATCATGCCGTCGGAATGGCCGACCACTTCCCCGTCCGCGCCCGGCGGCAGCGCATGCCCTGCCTCGTCGATGAGGCGGATGTCGTGCCCCGGCGCCGGCCGGCCCACCGTGTGCAGCTTGTCCGGGTGCTCGTGCGCCGCCAGGATGCAAGTGCCACCGCCCTCGGTCATGCCGTAGTACTCGATCAGCCCGCCCGGCCAGCGCCGCAGGATGTCCGCCTTCAGCGCGGCGGAAAACGGCGCGCTGGTGCAGAACTTGAAGCGGAAGGACGAGAGGTCGTAGCGGCCGAAATCCGGCTGCGCCATGATGCGCTGGTACTGCACCGGCACCAGCATGGCGTGGGTCGCACGCTGCCTTTCGGCCAGCGCGAGCCAGCCGGCGGCGTCGAACTTCGCCATCAGCACGGCGGTGCCGCCCAGGGCGACGGTCGGGAAGAAACTCACCAGGGTGGTGTTGGAATAAAGCGGCGTGGCCACCAGCGTGACGGCGTCGCGGCCGTAGCCATACACCGAGGCGCGCTGCACGTGCATCCAGCGCATGCCGTGGGCCTGCACGATGCCCTTCGGCGCCCCGGTGGTGCCGGAGGAGTAAATGATGTTGAAGGCCCAATCCGCTTCGATGGCGGCGGGGGCGGGCCTCGTGCCGGGCGGCGCCAGCCACGCGGCGAAGGGCTCGCCGCCGGAGCCGTCGAGCCCGATGCGCCGGGCGGCGATGCCCTCCCCCACCGGCTCCAGGGCCTGCGCCGCGGCGCCGTCGAGGAAAACGAGCTTCGCCCCGGCATCGGCCCCCATGCCCGCCAGGCTCTCGGCGGTGGACGATGGCGCCAGGGGCGCCACCGCGACGCCGGCACGCAGCGCGCCCAGGAAGACGGCGGCGTATTCGATGGAGGTCGCAGCGCACAGGGCGATCGCCTCGCCCGGCTTCACGCCGTTCCGCTGCAAGGACGCCGCGACGCGGTCCATCAGCCCATCGAGTTCGCCGTAGTCGAGGGCGCGACCCTCCTGCACCAGGGCCGGGTGCTGTGGCCGCTCCATGGCGTGCCGCCGGATCAGGTCGGGGATGGTGCCGAAGGGCTGGGCGAGGATGTCGTCGAGACTCATGACCGGAGCCCCCCGATGCGGGCGCGCGCCGCCTCGTATTCCCGCTGCAGCCGCGCGATCACTTCGGCGGCCGGCGCCACCTCCCCTATCGTGCCCACGCCCTGCCCTGCCCCCCAGATATCGCGCCAGGCCTTGACGCGGTTGGAGCCGAAGTTCATGGCGCTCTTGTCCGCGGTGGGCAGGTTGTCCGGGTCGAGGCCGGCGGCGGCGATGCTGGGTTTCAGATAGTTGCCATGCACGCCGGTGAAGAGCGGCGTGTAGACGATGTCGGCTGCGGCGCAGTCCACGATCATCTGCTTGTAGCGCGCCTCGGCGTTCGCCTCGCTGGTGGCTATGAAGCGCGTGCCGACATAGGCCAGGTCGGCGCCCATGGCCTGCGCCGCGAGGATGGCCTGGCCCGTGGTGATGGCCCCGGCCAGCGCCAGCGGCCCGTCGAAGAAGCGGCGCACCTCGCCCACCAGGGCGAAGGGGCTGAGCGTGCCGGCATGGCCTCCGGCCCCGGCACAGACGAGGATCAGCCCGTCCACGCCCGCCTCCAGCGCCTTCTCCGCGTGGCGCACGCTGGTCACGTCGTGGAACACCAGTCCGCCATAGGCATGGATGCGCTTCACGAAATCCCCCGGCGCGCGCAGGCTGGTGATGATGAGCGGGACGCGGTGCTTCACGCACAGGTCCAGGTCGTGCTCGAGCCGGTCGTTCGACTGGTGGATGATCTGGTTCACCGCGTAGGGCGCCACGCGCCTGCCCGGATGCGCGGCGCGGCAGGCCTCCAGCTCGGCGCCGATGCGCGTCAGCCACTCGTCGAGCAGTTCCTTCGGCCGCGCGTTCAGGGCGGGGAAGGCCCCGACGATGCCGCTGGTGCACTGGGCGATGACCAGGTCGGGATTGGAAAGGATGAACAGGGGCGAGCCGATCACCGGCAGCGCCAGCCGGTCCTGCAATGCCTGCGGCAGTGCCATGAACTATCTCCTTTGCGTTTGTGTAATCGACATGCGCCGCGCGGGAAGGAGGGCCAGTGCATACACCAGCGCGACGACGAAGAAGCCTTCCGCGAATCCCTGGCGCTCGCGCAGCCATGCGCCCAGCCCGTCCGCCGCCGGCCCGGCGGCGGCATAGGCCCGCTGCCGCGCTTCGAGCAGCAGCGCCAGCAGCGTGACGCCGAAGGCCCCGCCGAGCTGCCGGAAGAAATTCACCGCCCCCGAGCCGGCGGCCTCCATCCCCGGCGGCAGTAGACGCAGCGCACCCGCGTTGAGGCCGGGGATGACCAAGCCGAAGCCGATGCGCCCCAAGGCGACCCACGCAGCCAGCAGCCAGAAGCCCGTGGCGGCGGAGGAGACGGCGAAAAGCGCGGAGGCGGCCGCGAAGCAGGCGAGTCCCGCCACGACCACCCGATGGGGCGAAGCGCGGTCGGTGAGGCGTCCCGCCACCACCAGCACGAGGGCCAGCACGAGGCCGCCCGGCACCAGGATCGCTCCCGCCTCGAAGGCGCTGAAATGCGCCACGTCCTGCGCAAACAGGGGCCCCAGGTAGGTCGACCCGTACAACCCCATGCCGTAGGCGAGCGTGACGAGGGTGGCGGCGGCGAAACCGGGCTGGCGGAGAACGCGGAAATCGAGCAGCGGGTGGGCGCAGCGCGCTTCCCAGGCGATGAACAATCCCGTCGCCACGAGGCCCGCGGCGACCAGCGCGAGCGCGGTCCACGGGTGGGCGAACACCGCGGCGAGCCCGCCGAGAAGTGCCGACTGGGCGGCGAGCAGCAGGACCAGGCCGAGCACATCGAGCGGGTGCCTGGGCGCGTCGGCCGCCGGCCGGCCGCGCACCACGTAGCGCGGCGCCAGCGCCGCAGCGACGAAACAGAACGGCAGGGTCAGCAGGAACACCGCGCGCCAGCCGAAATGATCCACCAGCAAGCCGCCCATCACCGGACCGATGGCGGGCGAGAACACGATGCCCAGGCCGTAGGCGGCCATGGCGCGCCCGCGTTCCTGCGCAGGAAAGAGGTCCACGACGGCCACCATCGACAGGGGCTGGATGAGGCCGGCGATGGCGCCCTGGGCGATGCGACACACGGCCAGCAGCCAGAAGCGGTCCGTGGGCGTGGCCGCCGCCAGCACGGAGAACAGCATGAGCAGCCAGAGCGAGGCAATGTAGGTGGCGCGCAGGCCGAAGCGCCCGACGGCCCAGTTGCTGAGCAGCATCGAGGCCGTCGTCGCGGCGAGGAATCCGGTGGACACCAGCTGCACCCAGTCGTGACCGATGCCGAAGGCGCGGACGATCTCCGGCAGGGCGACGTTGACGATGGTCGCCTCCATCACCGCGGAGAAGGTGCCGAGCATCACCGTAGCGACCGCCCAGGGGCGATAGCCCTCGCCATGGCGGGCGAACATCGAGGCGATCTCGTTGCGATAGTCCATCGGGACCCGGGACTCCTATGGGGAATCACTCCTGCCGTCCGTCCGCAAGGGGAGCGGAGGCGTCGGAACCGGGCCGATGTTGGCACAGCGTGCTTGGCGCCGTCAATGCCGTGGAATCGTGTTTCGCTATGCGGTCTCGCCCGGGAACTGTGCATGCGGCGATCCACGACCCGCCCCGTCTTTCGTTGCGCGCACCGTTGACAAGACGCCCTCCTTGCTTGAACATCCCCCGTAAATGTGTGTTGCGGAATTATGTTCCGCTCTGCGGTATCGCCGACGGCTTTCAATAAACTCCCCCTGACGACGATGCGCCCTCTCCGCCGCCAAGGTCGTCATCGGCCGCGCCTGCCGCTTATGGAACGCCTTATCGAAGCTTCACGAATGGGGATGAGACCAGCCATGCATGAATTCAAGGACAAGACGGCGGTCATCACCGGCGCGGCCAGCGGCATCGGCCTGGCGCTGGCGCGGCGGGCGGCGCAGGAAGGCATGCGCCTGGTGCTGGCGGACATCGACGAGGCGCGGCTGGAGGAGGCGGCGAAAACCCTGCCCCTGGACGCCGACGCCCTGTGCACGCGGCGCGTGGACGTCAGCCGCGAGCAGGACGTCGCCGCCCTGGCCGACGAGGCCTTCCGCCGCTTCGGCGCGGTGCAGCTCCTCTTCAACAACGCCGGCGTGGGCCTGACGCGCATGAGCTGGGAGTACAGCGTCGCCGACTGGGAATGGGTGCTCGGCGCGAACCTGTGGAGCGTGGTGCACGGCATCCGCCATTTCGTGCCGCGCATGCTCGAACAGGAGGGCGAAAGCCACGTGGTCAACACCGCTTCGGTTGCCGGCCTGTTGTCCACGCCCGCCATGGCGGCCTACAACGTGAGCAAGCACGGCGTGGTCACCTTGTCGGAGACGCTCCACGCCGACCTGGCGGCGCAGGGTGCCCGGATCGGGGTCTCGCTGCTCTGCCCCGCCTGGGTGCCCACCGCCATCCACACTTCGGCGCGCAACCGGCCCGAGCGCTTCGGCACGGCCGCCCCGCCCTCCGCCGCGGCGGCCGCCCATGAGGCGCGCACGGCCCACGCCGTGCAGTCCGGCCGCCTGACGGCGGACGATATGGCCGATGCCACCTTCGCGGCGATCATGGCGCGGCGCTTCTATGTCATTCCCCACGCCCGCATCAAGCAGGCGATCCGCCTGAGGATGGAAGACATTCTCGAGGACCGCAACCCGACCCCGATCGGCTGACCAGGAGAAACGATGAAAGCCTTGCTGTGCACCGAATACGCCCCGCCGGACAGGCTCAACGTGCAGGACATCCCCTCGCCGCGCCCGGCCCCCGGGGAAGTGGTGATCCACGTGAAGGCCGCCTCGCTCAACTTCCCCGACGCCCTCATGGTGCAGGGCCTCTACCAGGTGAAGCCGCCACTGCCGTTCGCGCCGGGGGCGGAACTGGCCGGCGTCGTCAAGGAAGTGGGCGAAGGGGTGCGCGGGCTCAAGCCCGGCGACCGGGTCATCGGCTTCCCAGGCCGCGGCGCCTTCGCGGAGGAATGCGCGGTGGCGGCCGAGCGCATCATGCCCCTGCCCGAAGCCATGGACTTCGCGTCCGGGGCGGCGCTGGTGCTGACCTACGGCACGTCGCTGCACGCCTTGCAGGACTGTGGGCGGCTGCAGGCCGGCGAGACGGTGTTGGTGCTGGGTGCGGCCGGCGGCGTGGGCGCGGCGGCCATCGAGATTGCCAAGGCCATGGGCGCGCGCGTCATCGCCGCTGCCTCGAGTGCGGACAAGCTCGCCCTCTGCCGACAACTGGGCGCCGACGAGACGATCGACTACGCCACGGAGGACCTGCGCCGGCGCACCCTCGATCTCACCGGCGGCAAGGGGGCCGACGTGGTGTACGACCCGGTCGGCGGCGCCTACACGGAAGCCGCCCTGCGCGCCACCGCCTGGCACGGGCGTCTGCTCATCGTCGGCTTCGCCACGGGCGAGATTCCGAAGATCCCGCTCAACCTGGCCCTGCTCAAGGAACGCGCGCTGATCGGCGTGTACTGGGGCGCCTCGGTCAGGCACGACCCGGACGGCCATGCCGCGAACATGCAGCGGCTGCTGGACTGGTTCGCCCAAGGCCGGGTGAAGCCCGCCGTGAGCGAACAGCTGCCGCTCGCCCAGGCGCCCGACGCCATGGCGCGGCTGCTGGCGCGCCAAGTGAAAGGCAAGGTGGTGATCCTGCCGCAAGCCTGACCAGGACGAGCGCCCGGCGGTTTGCCGCTAGAATACGGGTCCTGCAAAAGACCTCCAGCCTCAAAGAGCCGAATCACGCCATGACGAAAGCAGCCCGGAAAGCCCCCGCGGTGAAAACCCGCGTCGCGAAAACCGCCAAGGACCGCCAGTTCGTCACCGCGCTGGCGCGCGGACTCGACATCCTGCGGGCCTTCACGCCGCGCCATCCCACCCTGGGGAACAACGAGATCGCCCAGCGTGCCCACCTGCCCAAGCCCACGGTCACGCGGCTGACCTATACGCTGACCCAACTGGGCTACCTGAACTACTCGCCCGAGTCGGGCAAGTACTCCCTGTCGGCCGGCGTGCTCGCCCTCGGCTATTCGTACCTCGCGAGCCAGGACATACGCGCCATCGCCCGGCCCATGATGCAGGAATTCGCCGAATACGCCCGCGCCACGGTGTGCCTGGCGGCGCGCGACACGCCGTACATGGTGTTTCTCGAAGTGTGCCAGGGCAACCCCACTTTCCAGATGCGCCTGGAGGTGGGCGCCCGGGTGCCCTACGGCATGACCGCCCTGGGACGGGCCTACCACTGCGGGCTGTCGGAGGAACAGCGCGCGGCCATGCTCGAGGAGCACCGGAAATTGACGCGCAAGGAAGACTGGGAGGGCTTTCGCTCCAGCTTCGAGAAGGCGGCGCGCGATTACCGGAAATACGGCTTCTGCGTGTCCCTCGGGGAATGGAACAAGGACGTCTACTCCGTGGCCGTCCCGCTCGTCTCGCGCGACCAGTCCAAGGTTCTCGCCCTCACCTGCGCCGGCCCGCCCTTTGAAATGCCGCGCGAGCGCCTGTTCGAGGACATCGGCCCGCAGCTGATCCAGTTGCGCGACAAGGTCTTCGCCGCGACGGGCGGGAACTTCTGAGCTCCCGCAGTCTCCGGGATCAACGCACCGGGCGGACCACCCAGGGTCACACGCAAAAAACGGAGCCCGAGGGCTCCGCATTTTTTTCAGTTTCGGACGATGCTGGGTGGAACCGAAAGAAACCACTCCAATCTACGCCTCGACAGACAAGAGACCGCAACACCACCGGCTTCACATTCACCAGGAAACGATATAAACTGGTTGTCTAGTTTCGATGTCTTTGGAGACACCATGCGAACCGTCGGTGCTTTTGAGGCCAAGACCCACCTCTCGCAGTTGCTCGACCAAGTCGAGTCCGGCGAAACCGTGGTCATTACACGGCACGGCGAGCCCGTGGCCGAGTTGGTGCCTGCCCGGCATCGCCGCGACCAGGCGGCGATTCGGGCCCTGCTTGCGGGGATCCGCCGTTCCCGAGAAGGGAAAGACCGCGGTGCCGGAGCCGGAACAACGATAAAGGAACTCAAGACCGCAGGCAGGAAATACTGATGCCGGCCAAGCCCGCCCCGGCCGGCATCGTCGTGGATTGTTCGGTCGCCCTCGCCTGGTACCTTGAGGACGAGAAAACGGAATTTACCGAAAGCGTACTCGACCTGCTCCCGGTGACGGAAACCTGGGTACCAGCGCTGTGGCGGCTGGAGTTCGCCAACGCGCTCCTCATGGCCAGGCGCCGCGGGCGCATCTCGGAGGAGTGGCGAGCCTCAGCAATCGACCAAACGGGCGCCCTGCCGATCGGGGTCGATATGCACTTGGTCTCCCTTGCGCAAATCAGCGACCTTGCTGGCCGACACGAACTCACGACCTACGATGCGGCTTATCTGGAACTCGCCTTACGCCGCAAGTTGCCCTTAGCAACCTTGGATGCCGACCTGGTGCGCGCCGCCCG
>CAYZLI010000023.1:0-32945 GCA_964479195.1 uncultured Rhodocyclaceae bacterium | reverse complement strand
ACAAACGGTTCAGATCGTGGCTACGCTTCACTTGCACGATCTAACCTTATTCGTTATTGGTGACAAAATAGCCATCATCTGAGACAAAAAATCCGCTTCCCGTCGAAATTCCTTGAGCAGGACACTTCGAAGAGACAAGCACCAAGGCGATGAAGGCGAGGAAAGAACGAATGGGCATAGTCGCTATTGAATTGGTCCCGCAAAGTGGCTGCCCCGAGCACCGTCAGTAATTGCAGGTCGTAAATGCCCCCATCTGACGGCACGTGATAACCCCCTGCCGGGGCGTCTGAGACTGCAACAACTGTTGCTGCTGGTACAGGTAGGTGTTGTAGGTGTTCAGGTAGTTGAGAAAAAGCTGCTGCTGTTGGTTCGCCAATTGCTGCGCCCGGGTGGCAGCCTCCGCATTCTGCTTCATGAGTTCCACGTCAATCTGAGCGTTTGCCTGCACGAAGTTCGTATAGAGTTCCTTCCCCTTGCGGTTGCATTCGCCATATGTGAGGCGACCCTCGTACAGTTCGAGCCCGAGGCCAAGCGCTTGGTTCTGTGCTGCCTCAAGCGTAGTGACGATTGGCGCCGCGTAATATTGCCGAACAACGTCCAGCATCTCCTTCTGGCAGCCCATCGTGATTTCCAGGGACCGGAAGATCATCTTGCGTTCTTCTTCCGTCGGCTTCTCAGTGGACGCCATCATCGCCAACGTCATGTCCCTGATGTCGTAGAGCGGTACCTTGGGGCCTAGCATTGCATCCAGCCCTGGCTCGCCGCGCTTCTTGGCTTTGCACGCTTCTGCAACAGATTGCATAGCCGCCTGAGCCTGCTGCTGCCGTTCCACTAATTGCTGTTGCTGCTGGAACCGGGCTTGGTTGGCGCATCCCCCAATGCTCAGAAAAAGAATTATGGTCGCCGCCAGCAAGTGCGCGTTCTTTCGCATAGCCCCTCCTTCTCAATCGGCATACACTTTACAAATAGACTACCGCTCGCCGCAGTGCCAGCGATCTCTGAGGGCCGCCGCTGGATTGCTTTGGATGGTCAGATCGGCCATTTGCCAGCATATGCCACAACGAGTATGGCTAACAAATCAGGGGTGGGAAGCGCGAAGGCCACCCTACGCGCGCGCAAAGAAGAAGAAAAGTCCGGGGCCGACCTTGAAGTGCCGTAGATGCTGGCCTCAATCGCGGGTAGCAGGCTAAGGCCGGGGGTAACTTTGGGGGTAACCTCGGATTGGCGATTTCATGATCGCCTTATTCCATGCCAATTCCCGCCAGTTATTCGGTAGTCGCCGCCCCCGTCATGGATGGCATTGTTGTTCGATTTTCAGACGCCCAGCCGTCGGCGCAACGCCGCCAGCTCGCCGACGATGCCGCGGCGGAAGGCGAGCACGCAGACGATGAAGATCAGCCCCATGATCACGGTGACCAGCGAGCCCACTTTGTCCGCGAGCTCGTTCTGCAGCGTCACGATCACGCCCGCGCCCACCACGGGACCAAGCGCCGTGCCCACTCCACCCAGCAGCGTCATCAGCACCACCTCGCCCGAGGCGTGCCAGTGGGCATCCGTGAGCGTGGCGAACTTGAACACCAGGGTCTTCAGCGCCCCGGCCAGCCCCGCCAGCCCTGCGGAAAGCACGAAGGCCAGCAGCTTGTATTTCGCCACGTCGTAGCCCAGCGAGATGGCCCGCGCCTCGTTTTCGCGAATGGCCTTGAGGATCTGGCCGAAGGGCGAATGGATGGTGCGGTGGATGAACCAGAAGGCGGCGACGAAAACCGCCACGACGAAGTAGTAGAGGTTGCGGTCGTCGGCGAGATCCACTACGCCGAGGAGTTTCCCCCGCGGCACTCCCTGCAGCCCGTCCTCGCCGCCCGTGAAGGGCGCTTGCAGGAAGAAGAAGAAAATCATCTGTGCCAGGGCCAGGGTGATCATGGCGAAATAGATGCCCTGGCGGCGGATGGCGAGCGCCCCGAAAAGCCAGCCCAGCGCCGCAGCGCCCGCCATCCCGGCGAGCAGACCCAGTTCCGTCGGCCAGCCCCAGACCTTGAGGGCGTGGCCCGTGACGTAGGCGGCGCTGCCCAGGAAGGCGGCGTGGCCGAAGGACAGCAGGCCCGTGTAGCCCAGCAACAGGTTGAAGGCGCAGGCGAAGAGCGCGAAGCACAGCACCTTCATGACCAGCACCGGATAGACGGCCAGGGGCGCCGCAAGCAGCAGCGCCAGGGCGGCGGCGTAGCCGAGGCGCGAGGCGTGAGCGTTGATGGCGTTCATTTTTCTTTTCCGAACAGGCCGGCCGGGCGGATCATCAGCACCACGGCCATGATGACGAAGACCACCGTGGCGGAGGCTTCCGGGTAGAACACCTTGGCCAGGGCTTCGATCACCCCCAGGCCGAGACCGGTGACGATGGAACCCAGGATGGAGCCCATGCCGCCGATCACCACCACGGCGAAGACCACGATGATCAGGTTGGAGCCCATGAGCGGGCTCACCTGAAAGGCCGGCGCGGCCAGCACCCCGGCGAAGCCGGCCAGGGCCACGCCGAAGCCGTAGGTCAGCATCACCATGAGGGGCACGTTGATGCCGAAGGCTTGCGTGAGCCGGGCGTTCTCCGTCGCCGCCCGCAGGTAGGCGCCGAGCCGCGTCTTCTCGATCGCGTACCAGGTGGCGAGGCACACCGAGAGCGAGGCGACGATCACCCAGGCGCGGTATTTCGGCAGGAACATGAAGCCCAGGTTGAAGGCCCCGGACAGCTCGTCGGGAATCGAGTAGGGCTGGCCCGAGACGCCGTACTGGTCGCGAAACAGCCCCTCCACCACCAGCGCCAGGCCGAAGGTGAGCAGCAGGCCGTAGAGGTGGTCCAGCCTGTAGAGCCATTGCAGCATGGCGCGCTCGATCGCCACGCCGACGGCGCCCACGGCGAGCGGCGCCAGGATGAGCGACCACCAGTAGCTCACGCCCCAGTAGTTCAGGCCCATCCAGGCCAGGAACGCCCCCGCCATGTAGAGCGCGCCATGGGCGAAGTTGATGATGTTGAGCATGCCGAAAATGACGGCCAGGCCCAGGCTCAGCATGGCGTAGAAGGAGCCGTTCACCAGGCCCAGCATGAGCTGGCCAAGGAGGGCCGGGAGAGGGATGCTGAAGAGTTCAGTCATGGCTTAGCGACTTATGGAGCATTGCCCTGTCGTCCCCGCGAAGGCGGGGACCCAGCGTCTCTTAACGACGCTGGATTCCCGCTTCCGCGGGAATGACGAGCGTGCGCCCGTAGGTGACACGCTCACTCGCCATTCCTCACTTCTTCACCAGCGGGCAGCGCGACTGGGCCAGCGGCTGGAAGGCCTCCGCCGCGGGAATGGTCTGGCGCACGTGGTAGTAGTCCCAGGGGTACTTGGACTCCTCGGGCTTCTTCACCTGCATGAGGTACATGTCATGCACCATGCGACCGTCCTCGCGGATACTGCCGTTCTTGGCGAAGAAGTCGTTCACCGGCGTCTTCCGCATCCAGGCCATGACCTTCTGGGTGTCGTCGCTGCCGGTGGCCTTCACCGCCTTGAGGTAGTGGGTCACCGCCGAGTACATGCCGGCCTGGATCATGGTGGGCATTTTCTTCTGGCGCTCGAAGAAGCGCTTCGACCAGGCCCGCGTCTCGTCGTTGCGGTCCCAGTAGAAGCCTTCGGTGAGATACATGGTCTGGGTCGCCTTCAGGCCCAGGCTGTGGATGTCCGTGAGGAACATCAGCAGGCCCGCCAGGGACTGCTTGGGCGTGATGCCGAACTCCGAGGCCTGCTTGATGGAGTTCATGGTGTCGGTGCCGGCGTTGGCGAGGCCGATCACCTGGGCCCCGGAGGCCTGGGCCTTGAGGAGATACGAGGAGAAATCCGATCCCGGGAAGGGATGGCGCACCGTACCCAGCACCTTGCCGCCGTTGCCCGTAACCACGTCGGCGGAGTCCTTCTCCAGGGAATGGCCGAAGGCGTAGTCGGCGGTGAGGAAGTACCAGGACTTGCCGCCCTGCTTCACCACCGCCTTGGCGGTGCCGTTGGCCACGGCGTAGGTGTCGTAGGTCCAATGCACCGTCACGTCGTTGCAGTCCTCGTTGGTGATGCGGGTGGAAGCGGCGCCCGAGATGAGGGCGATCTTGTTCTTCTCCTTGGCCACCTTCATCACCGCCAGGGCCGTGGAGGTGGTCACCAGCTCGGTGAGCACGTCCACCTTCTCCCGGTCGATCCATTCCCGCGCCTTGTTGGCGGAGATGTCGCCCTTGTTCTGGTGGTCGGCGGAAATGAGCTCGACGGCGAAGGCCGGCTTCTCCTTCGCCTGGAAGTCCTCCACGGCCATCTTCACCGCCAACACGGCACCGGCGCCGGAGAGGTCGGAATAGGCCCCGGACATGTCCGTGAGCACGCCGATCTTGACAAGGTTATCGGAAACCTGGGCCAGGGCCGGGGCGGCCAGGCCGAGGGCGGCGGCGAGCGCCGCGGCAATACGGGTGAGTTGCATCACTTGTCCTCCTGTGGGTGGAATCGAAGTCATACGCCGAGATACTCCTGCAGCAGTTCGCGCTTCTCGTCGAGCTCGGCGCGGGCGATCTCGGCGACGACCTGGCCGCGCTCGACGATGTACATGCGGTCGGCCAGCGGCGCCGCGAAGCGGAAGTTCTGCTCGACCAGCAAGACGGTGAATTCCTTCTCCTTGAGGGCGCGGATCACTTCGCCCAGTTTCTGCACGATCACCGGCGCCAGGCCCTCGGAAATCTCGTCCAGCAGGAGCAGGCGAGCGCCGGTGCGCAGGATGCGCGCCATGGCCAGCATCTGCTGCTCGCCGCCGGAGAGCCGCGTGCCCTGGCTCGTGCGCCGCTCCTGGAGGTTGGGGAACATGGCGTAGAGCTCCTCCAGCGCCATGCCGCCGCTGCCCACCCGGGGCGGCAGCAGCAGGTTCTCCTCGCAGGAGAGCGACGAATAGATGCCGCGCTCCTCCGGGCAGTAGCCGATGCCCAGCCGCGCAACGCGGTGGGGCGCCATGCCGACCGCTTCGCGGCCGTTCACCATGATGGAGCCGGTGCGCCGGCCCGTGAGGCCCAGGATGGCGCGCAGGGTCGTCGTTCGCCCGGCCCCGTTCCGGCCCAGCAGGCAGACGCATTCCCCGCGATTCACCGTGAAGTCCATGCCGTGCAGGATGTGGGACTCGCCGTAGAAGGCGTGCAGGTCCGTGACGCGTAGGTATTCGGTGGCCGTTCTCATGCGTGACTCACCGCGCCGGCCGGTTCCGCCTGCTCCGTGCCCATGTAGGCTTCGATCACCAGAGGACTTGCCGACACTTCGGCATAGCTGCCTTCCGCCAGCACCGCCCCCCGCGCCAGGACGGTGATGGTGTCGCAGATGCCGGAGACCACCTTCATGTTGTGCTCCACCATGAGCACCGTGCGGTTGGCCGCCACCTTCTTGATGAGCTGCATGACCCGGTCCACGTCCTCGTGGCCCATGCCCTGGGTGGGCTCGTCCAGCAGCATGAGTTCGGGCTCCAGGGCCAGGGTGGTGGCAATCTCCAGGGCGCGTTTGCGCCCGTAGGGCATCTCGACCGTGACCATCGAGGCGAAGCCCTCCAGCCCCACCTCGGCCAGCAGTGCCATGGCGCGGCCGTCGAGGGCCTCGAGGGAGCGCTCGGAGCGCCAGAAATGGAAGGAAGTGCCGAGCTTCCGCTGCAGGGCGATGCGCACGTTCTCCAGCACGGTCAGGTGCGGAAACACGGCGGAAATCTGGAAGGAGCGCACGATGCCGCGCCGGGCAATCCGCTCCGGACGCTCGCGGGTGATGTCGGCGCCGTTGAAGAGGATGCGGCCGCGCGTGGGCTCCAGGAACTTGGTGAGCAGGTTGAAGCAAGTAGTCTTGCCCGCCCCGTTCGGCCCGATCAGGGCGTGGATTTCGCCCCGGCGCACTTTCAGGTCCACGCCCGCCACGGCGACAAAGCCCTTGAACTCCTTGACCAAGCCCTCGGTGACGAGGATGTGATCGGCGTGCTGCGAGCGGTCCATGGGCTTACTCAATGGCGGAAGCGGACTGCATCTGCTGGCGCAGCACGTACTTCTGGATCTTGCCGGTGGAGGTCTTGGGGATAGTGCCGAAGACCACCTGTTTGGGCGCCTTGAAATGGGCCAGTTGGCTGCGGCACCAGGCGATGATCTCCTGCTCCGTGGCGCCGGCACCCTCCTTCAGCTCGAGGAAGGCACAGGGCACCTCGCCCCACCTGGCATCGGGCTTGGCCACCACCGCGGCGGTGAGCACCGCCGGATGCTTGTAGAGCACGTCCTCCACTTCCACGGAGGAGATGTTCTCGCCGCCGGAAATGATAATGTCCTTGGAGCGGTCCTTGATCTTCACGTAGCCATCCGGCTGCAGCACCGCCAGATCCCCGGTGTGGAACCAGCCGCCGCGGAAGGCCTCCGCGCTCGCTTTCGGGTTCTTCAGGTAGCCCTTCATGGTGAGGTTGCCCCGGAACATGATTTCGCCCATGGTTTCCCCGTCCCGGGGCACCTCGGTCATGCTGTCCGGGTCCATCACCGTGACGGCCTGCTGCAGGTGGTAGGGCACGCCCTGGCGGCCGTTGAGCCGCGCCCGCTCCTCCAGGGGCAGCGCATCCCAGCCGTCCTGCTTGGCACAGATCGCCGCCGGGCCATAGACCTCGGTGAGGCCATACACGTGGGTGAGCTCGATGCCGATCTTCTCCGCCCCCTCGATGATGGCCAGCGGAGGCGCCGCCCCGGCGATATAGCCCTTGACGAGGTGATCGATGCCTTGGCGCAACGCCGCCGGCGCATTGATGAGCAACCCATAGACGATGGGCGCCCCGCACACATGGGTGACGCCATGGCGGCGGATCAACTCGAACACCGGTCCGGCCTCCACCTTGCGCAGGCAGACATTGGTGCCGGCATTGGCCGCCATGGTCCAGGGGAAGCACCAGCCGTTGCAGTGGAACATGGGCAGGGTCCAGAGGTACACGGCGTGCGGCGGCATGGACCAGGACAGGATGTTGCTGGCGGCGTTGAGGTAGGCGCCGCGATGGTGATAGACGACGCCCTTGGGGTTGCCCGTGGTGCCCGAGGTGTAGTTGAGGCAGATGGCGTCCCACTCGTCGGCGGGCAGGGACCAGGCGTAGCCGGAATCGCCGCCGGCGAGAAAATCCTCATACTCGATCCCGCCCAGCCGCTTGCCGCCCTCATACAGGGCATCGGCCACGTCCACCACCAGGGGCTTCGGCCCGGGGAGCAGGGACAAGGCCTTTTCGACGACGGGCGTGAACTCGGGGTCGGTCAGCAGCAGCTTCGCCTCGCCGTGACCCAGCATGAAGGCGATGGCCTCGGCATCCAGCCGCGTATTGAGGGTATTGAGCACGGCACCCGCCATGGGCACGCCGAAATGAGCCTCGTACATGGCCGGCACGTTGGGCAGCATGACCGCCACCGTGTCGCCGCGGCCGATGCCGCGCTGCGCCAGGGCGTCAGCCAGCCGGCGGCAGCGGGCATAGGTCTCGGCCCAGGTGAAGCGCCGCTCGCCGTGGATGACGCTCGGGCGCTCGGGATAGATGTAGGCGCTGCGCTCCAGGAAACTCAGGGGCGACAAGGGCACGTAATTGGCCGGATTGCGGTCCAGGCCGACGGCATAGTGGTTCATCTGCTCCTCCTGCCGGTTTTTCATTCCGCCGGCTCGTGAGGGCATCGTGCGCCGCGATGTTTGCCCAATCGTTCGCCGAATGTAACGAATCGTAACGAGGGGCTTCCCGCCGTCCGTGGGCGGCCTACAATCGGACCATGCCCCTGCCAGCCTTTCCGACCGTGGATGCCGCCGACGCCGCCGGCCGCCTGAACCTGCTCCAGGCGGGCCTGGACATGATCAACCAGGGCTTCACCATCATCGACAGCGAACTGCGGCTGGTGGCCTGGAACCGAACCTTCTTCGACATGCTGGAGTTCCCCGATGCGCTGGCCCGCTTCGGCACGCCCTTCGAGGCCTTCATGCGCTACAACGCCGAGCGCGGCGAATACGGCCCGGGCGCGGTGGAGGACCTGGTGGGTGAGCGGGTGCGCGCCGCGGGCCGCTTCGAGGCCCATTACTTCGAGCGGGTGCGCCCCGGCGGCCAGATCATCGCCGTGCGCGGCGAGCCGGTGCCGGGGCGCGGCTTCGTCACCATCTACACGGACATCACGGAGCAGCGCCGCTTCGAGCGGCTGATCCGCGACCAGAACGCCGAGCTGGAGCGGCGGGTGCGCAGCCGCACCGAGGCCCTGGAGCGCACCCAGGCGGCGCTCCTGCATGCCCAGAAGATGGAGGCCGTCGGCCAGCTTGCCGGCGGCCTGGCCCACGACTTCAACAACATGCTTACCGTCATCATCGGCAACCTGGTGGCCCTGCAGGACCGGGACGGCTCGGCGGCCACGGCCGATTTCCTCGACCCGGCGCTGATGGCCGCCCGGCGCGGCGCAGACCTCATCCGCCGGCTGCTTACCTTCGCCCGCCAGCAGCCGCTCGCGCCCAGCCCGGTGGATGTGGTCGGCCTGGTCGACAGCCTCGTGCTCTTGCTGCGCCGTTCCCTGCCGGAGAACGTCGCCCTGGAAACGGACCTGCGCGATGATCCCCTGCTCGCCCTGGCGGACCCGCATCAGCTCGAAAGCGCCGTCCTCAACCTGGCCCTCAACGCCCGGGACGCCATGCCCGCCGGCGGCGAGCTGCGCCTGGCGGCGGCGCGGCGGCGCCTCGACGCCGCCGCCGCCCTTGAACTGGAAGTCGCGCCGGGCGACTACGCCTGCATCTCCGTCGCCGATACCGGGGTCGGCATGGAAGCCGCGACCCTGGCCCGCGCCCTCGAACCCTTCTTCACGACCAAGCAGTTCGGCTCGGGCAGCGGGCTCGGGCTGTCCATGGTCTACGGCTTCGCGCGGCAGTCGGGCGGTACCATGCGCCTGCGCAGCGCAGCGGGCCGGGGCACCGAGGTCAGCCTCTTCCTGCCCCAGTGCGACGCCGTCGCGGCGCCCATGGAGGAAGGTGTCGGTCCGCTCGTCGCGGCGGCCGGCCTGCGACTCGTGCTGCTGGTGGAAGACGATGCCGAGGTGCGCCGCATCGTACGCCTGCAGCTCACGGATCTCGGCTGCCTGGTGATCGAGGCGGAGAACGGGGCCGAGGCGCTGCGCCTGCTGGAGAGCGGGACCGAAGTCGACGTGGTCATTTCCGACGTGGTGATGCCCGGCGGCATCGACGGCCGCAGCCTCGCCGCGCGGGCGCGCGAGCTGCGCCCCGGGGTGGCGGTGCTGTTGATGAGCGGCTACGCCCGGGACCTGCAGCCGAGCGGCGAGATGCCGGTCCTCCTGCCCAAGCCCTTCTCCCGGCAGGAGCTGGCCGCGGCGTTGGCGGCGGTGGCGCCATGAACGCGCCCGCCGCCCCGCACGAGGAGCTGCTCTGCATCGTCGAGGACGATCCCCTCGTCGCCCGGACCCTCACCCTGACGCTCGCGGAATACGGTTTCCGCTGCCGCTGGTTTCGCACCGCCGCGGAGCTCTTCGCGGGCCTGGGCGCGCCGCCGCCCGCCCTGTGCATCGTCGACCTCGGCCTGCCGGACCGGGACGGCCTGGACGTGGTGCGCGAGCTGCAGCGCAAGCACGACTGCGGCGTGCTGATCCTGACGGGAAGGGGCTTCGTCTCGGACCGGGTCCTGGGCCTGGAGCTCGGGGCGGACGATTACGTCGTCAAGCCCTTCGAGCCGCGGGAACTGGTGGCGCGCGTGCGCAGCATCCTGCGCCGGCGCGGCGCGGGGCACCCCGGATCCGCCCAGGCGGAGCAGCGCCGCATCGCCTGTTTCGAAGGCTGGCGCTTCGATCCGGCGAGCTATGTGCTGACGGCCCCCGACGGTGGCGAAGAAACCCTCGGCACCACGGAGGCCCGCCTGCTGCAAACGCTCCTGGAGCGGCCCAGCCGCATCCTCACCCGGGAGCAACTGGCCGGCACGCCCGACCTGCTGCCCTTCGACCGCAGCATCGACGTGCGCATCTCCCGCCTGCGCCGCAAGCTGCGCGACGATCCGCATCATCCCCGCTTGATCAAGACGGTGTACGGGGCCGGCTATCTGCTGGCTGTCACCGTGCGCTGGACTTGAGACAAGCGCCCGTTGCGGCTACCCTTCACGGCATAGCCACCGGAGGACGGGATATCCCATGCAGCTCAGACTCGGCATCTGCACAGTCGCGGCCGTGATGTTCCTTGCCCTGTCGACCGACAGCGAGGCGAAGCGGGTGGGCAGCCGCTCCTCGTCTTCGTCGGCCTCCACGGGCTCGGCATCGACGACATCGGCCAGGAAGACCGACAAGAAGGACGAGGACGAGGCGGAGCCCAAGAAGAACTACCGGGTCATCGCCCCCGGCTACCGGGGCGCCACAGGCAGCGGCAGCGGCGGTGGCACCGCCGCCACCGCCACGGCGGTCGCGGCGGGTGTCGCCGCCGGCGCCACGGCGGGCGCGCTCGCCGCCGTCCCCCTATCGTCCGAGGAGCAGCGGCGCCGGGCCGAAAAACAGGCCCAGGAAGAACGCCTGGCCAAGATCGCTCTCGCGGAGCGCAGGGCCGAGCAGGAGCGCCAGCGGACCGAAACGGAGCGCCTGGCCGAAAAAGCCGCTGCGGAGCGCGAAAAGCGCGCGAAGCGGGAGAAGGAGGAAGCGATGCGCCTGGCCCGCGAGGAGCAGGAGAAGGAGCGGCTGCGCCAGCAGCAGGAGCGCGAACGGCTGTGCGTGATCAAGCCGGTGATGACGGACGCCGAGATCGCCACGTGCAAGGAGGTGTGGCGCTAGCAAGAAAAAGACCGCCCGCGGGCGGCCTTGTGGCTCACGAGGGGCCGGTCAGCCCTTGACCCGGTTCCGGTACTCGCCGGTGCGCGTGTCGATCTCGATCTTGTCGCCGATCTCGCAGAAAAGCGGCACCGGCACTTCGTAGCCGGTGGCGATCCGCGCCGGTTTCAGCACCTTGCCCGAGGTGTCGCCGCGCACGGCCGGCTCGGTGTAGATGACCTCGCGCACGACGCTGTTGGGCAGCTCGACGGAGATGGCCTTGCCCTGGTAGAAGACCACTTCGCAGGGCATGCCGTCATCGAGGAAGTTCACCGCATCGCCCAGGCTCTCCTTTTCCACCTCGTACTGGTTGTATTCGGCGTCCATGAAGACGTACATGGGATCGGCGTAGTAGGAATAGGTAACTTCCTTGCGCTCGAGGACCACCACCTCGAACTTGTCGTCGGCCTTGAAGACGTTTTCGCTGGGTGCCTCGGTGAGGAGGTTCTTCAGCTTCATCTTCACCACGGCCGCATTGCGGCCGGACTTGTTGTATTCGGCTTTCAGCACCACCATCGGATCTTTGCCGATCATGACGACGTTGCCGGTGCGGAGTTCCTGTGCGAGTTTCATACGGGGCCTGGCTTGTAAGGGTTAAGCGGCTAGAACGAAACGGAAAATTATAACCCATCGCGACCGAATTCCGCCAGATTCGCGGCCAAATCCCCGTTCGCCATCAGCCCGGCGGACCACCTCTGCCCATGCTGCTGCAGCGTCGCCCGGTGTCGCCAGAACGCTGGCCACACCGCCCCCGCCCCAGTGCCTCGGTTCCAGGCCAGCCACAGGGCTTCCAGGGCGCCTCGCGCGTCCCCGGGCAGGTCCCCGCGGAACAGATTCAGGAAAGCCTGCAGCTTATGCCAATGGGCGCCGTCCTCCTGGGGGTAGATCTGCCACACGAAGGGCCGGGCCGCCCATTGGGCGCGGACGAAGGAGTCTTCGCCGCGCACGAAGTTGCAGTCGCAGGCCCACAACAGCCGGTCGTAGCGATCCTGCTCCAGGAAAGGCAGGACCTGCACCCGCAGGCGGCCCCGGGCGAGCACGCGCCCGGCCGCCAGTCCCGTTGCGCCGAAGAAGGCTTCGATGCCGCCCGCCGCCACGCCCTCGGGCACCAGGCAGGTGACGGGCGCCTCCCCTTGCGCCCAGGCGGCCAAGAGGCCCGGCAGCGCCGGGTTGGCGTAACAGAAGAGGGAAACCCGGATTTCTTCCGCGGCCGGTGCCGCCAGGCCGATCGACCGCCAGAACTCCGCCTGGGCCGCCTCGTCCCGCTGGAACGCCCGGGCGCGACCGAGCAGCCCCCGTTCGGCGAGCAGCCCCCCGGTGCCCGCCCGAAAACCGGGAAAGAAGAAATGCTTGGTCAGGGGCAGGCGCGGATTGGGCGAGGCCAGGCCGTGGCATTCGCCCACCCAGTCCTCGGCGCTCAAGTATTCCAGGTTGATCCAGCGCGGCTTCGGCGCGCGGGCGGCCATGGCCGCCAGATAGGTTTCGGGCAGTTCGCAGGCGAAAGCTTCCACGACCACGTCCGCCGGTTCGACCTCGGGGAAGGGCGTCGTCCACGCCCGGACCTCCACGCCGCTTGCGCTCTGGACCGGCCGGGCCGGGTCGATCCCCGGCCAAAGCAGCCGGAAAGCCGCTGGCCGGTCGACCCAGAGCCGGACCCGCAAGCCATGCTCGCCGACCAACTGGCGCGCCAGCCGCCAGCACACGCCGATGTCACCGTAGTTGTCCACCACGGCACAGAAAATGTCCCAGTTCTTCCCAGTCGACATGTCGGAGTTTTTCCGTCAGGGCGCCTGCGGCAAGGCCGCGGCGCGCCCTCCTCGGGGCGCGGCTCAAGCCGGGGCGCGATCGGCCGTAATTATAGGAGCCGGCATCGACGAGCCGATGCGATTTTCGACAGGGCCAAGGCATGCTTGAACATCCCCTGCCAGACCTCGCCTCCTGGGTGAGCTATCTGGGCGAAGCGGACATCCCCGTGCTGCGGCGCACGGCCCGGGAGCTTGCCCGCCTGCGCGAGAACGAGGAAAACGTCACCGGGCGCCAGATCGCCTCGGTCATTCTGCACGACCCCCTCATGACCCTGCGCGTGCTGGCCTACATCGAGGCGATCCGCAGCCAAAGCCAGAACGCCGACATCACGACCATCGACCGGGCGATCTTCATGCTCGGCGTCACGCCTTTCTTCCGCAAGTTCGAAGCCCTGCCCCTGGTCGAGGACACCCTGCAGGCGCATCCCCAGGCGCTCATCGGGCTGCTGCGCGTCATCACCCGGGCCCGCCATGCCTCGCTGCTCGCCCGCGACTGGGCCATCGTGCGGCACGATCTGGACGTGGAGGAAGTGACCATCGCCGCCCTGCTGCACGACACCGCCGAAATCCTGCTCTGGTGCTTCGCACCGGCGCTGATGTCGCGCATCCGCGCCCTGCAGGAGCAGGACCGCAGCCTGCGCAGCGGCGCCGCCCAGCTCAGGGTGCTCGGCCTGCCCGTCGCCGATCTGCAGCTCGCCCTGGCCCGGGGCCGGCACCTGCCGGAACTCCTGCTCACCCTGATGGATGAGGCGCAAGCCGATCACCCCCGGGTGCGCACCGTCGTCCTCGCGGTCCACCTGGCGCGCCATCTCGCCCGCGGCTGGGAGGACGCGGCCATCCCCGACGATCTGGCCGCCATCGGCGGCCTGCTCAGCATAGCCCGGGAGCCCCTGGTCGAGCGCATCGGCCGCATCCTCGGCCTGCCGGCTCCCGGCGAGGCCCCCAGCGCGGACGGCACCGCCCGATAGTCCGACCGCTGCGCGGCGGGCATGGCGGGCGGGCCCCGGTCGTTTAGAATAGGCGGGCTTGCCACCGGAAACCAGTTCCTAAAGGGGGGGATATGGGCATCGTTTCGCTGCTGGCACTGGGCCTCGTCGTCGTCGCCCTCACGTATGGCGTGATGATCTACAACGGGCTGGTGCAGGTTAAGCACGCCGTGGCCAAGGCCTGGGCCAACATCGACGTACTGCTCAAGCAGCGCCACGACGAGCTGCCGAAGCTCGTTGAAACCTGCAAGCAGTACAAGCAATTCGAGCAGGAGACCCTGCAGCGCGTGATCGAGGCCCGTTCCCGCGTCCAGGCGGCCCGCGAGCGCCAGGACGTTCCGGCGCTGGGCCAGGCGGAAGGGGCGCTGCGCCTGGGTCTTGGGCAGATCTTCGCCGTCGCCGAGGCCTATCCCGAGCTGAAGACCAACGAGAGCTTCATGCAACTGCAGGGGCGCATCACGGCCCTGGAGAACGGCATCGCCGACCGCCGCGAGCTGTACAACGAGGCCGTGAACATCAACAACGTGCGCATCGAGCAGTTCCCCGCGACCCTCATCGCCGGCCTGTTCCGCTTCGAGGACAAGCCGCTGCTCGAGTTTGCCAGCGCCGAGAAGGCCGACGTGGACATGAAGGCGCTCTTCGGCTGAGCGACGCGGCGCGATGCTCGTCTCCCTGCGCCGGGAGTATGCCGGAATCATCACTTCCGGCGGGCAGCTCCTGCTGCTCTTCGTCGGCTTCAAGCTCGAATCCCGACCCGGCTGGCTGATCTCCATCGCCCTGATGGCGGCTCTCAGCGTCTTCGCCTGGGCTTCCGCCTTCCGCCGCGCCCGCGCCGTCGCCGACACGCCCAGTTCCAAGGTCGCCTCCGCCGCCCAGGGGTATGTGGAGCTGCGCGGGCAAGGCAAGCCGCTGGGCGGCACGCCGGTGCTCAGCCCGGTCAACGGCCTGCCCTGCCTCTGGTTCCGCTACCGCATCGAGCGCCGCGACAGCGAGAACAAATGGACGGTGGAAAGCCAAGGGGAGAGCGACGCCTCCTTCATCCTCGACGACGGCAGCGCCCAATGCCTGGTCGACCCCGAAGGCGCGGAAATGCTGGTCACGCGCGAGGACACCTGGACCAAGGGCGACCGGCGCTACACCCAGTGGCTGCTGCTGCAGCAGCAGACCATCTACGCCCTGGGCCAGTTCGCCACCCGCGGCAGCGTCCACCTCGATCTCGATGCCAGCGAAGACGTCAAGGCGCTGCTCGCCGAATGGAAAAGGAAGCCGGAGGATCTGCTTCATCGCTTCGACCTGGACAAGGACGGCCAACTCAGCATGAAGGAATGGGAGCTGGCGCGCCGCCAGGCCAGGCGGGAGGTGGCCGCCAATCACCGGGAACTGCGGACGCAGCCGGAAGTGCACGTGCTGCACCGGCCCGAAGACGGCCGCCTGTACCTGATCTCGGACCTGGATCCGGACGGCCTCGCCTCCCGCTATCGCTTCTGGTCCTGGGCGCACCTCGCCATCTTCTTCGGCGCCCTGGTCGCATTGGGCTTGGTCTGGACTTTGCCTGAGTAGCCGGCCTGCTCCCTGTAGAACGCATTAGGCCGCAGGCCGTAATGCGCCGAACCAGTCCGGCGCAATGCGCTTCGCCCTTCGACAGGCTCAGGACAGGCTTATTGCGCCCTACGCGGCTACGCTGCTAGCTTCCGGTCCGAGCCTCGAGTTCCTCCCAGCGCTGCATGGCCTGCTCGATCTCGGCCTCCAGCGCGGCCAGGCGCTCCTTGAGCGCCCGCACCTCCTCCACCGCCTCCCGGTAAAGGGCCGGATCGGCCAGGCGGGCCGTAAGGCTTCCCTGCTCCGCTTCCAGGGCCGTGATGCGGTCGGGCAGCGCCTCCAGCTCGCGCGCCTCCCGGTAGCTCAGCTTGGCTCGGGCGGCGCGCGGCTCCCGGCGCATCTGCGCGGCCTCGCGCTTCTCCGCCCGCGGTGCGGCGGCCGTGGCGATCGCCTGGGCCGCCCGTTGCGCGCGGGTGCGCAGCCAATCCTCGTAGCCGCCGACATACTCGCGCCACAGGCCATCGCCTTCGGCGGCGATGACCTGGGTGACGATGTTGTCGAGAAAGCTGCGGTCGTGGCTGACCAGGAACACCGTGCCCGCGTAGTCGGCCAGGAGCACCTCGAGGAGCTCCAGCGTTTCGATGTCCAGGTCGTTGGTCGGCTCGTCCAGCACAATCACGTTGGCCGGTCGGCTGAACAGCCGCGCCAGCAGCAGCCGGTTGCGCTCGCCGCCGGAGAGGGACTTCACCGGGGAGCGGGCGCGGGCCGAGGGAAAGAGGAAATCCTCCAGGTAGCTGATGACATGCTTCCTGGCGCCGCCGATCTCCACGTAGTCCGCGCCCGGGCTGATGACGTCGGCGAGCGTCGCCTCCTCATCGAGAGCGCTGCGGAACTGGTCGAAATAGGCGACGGAAAGCTTCGAGCCCAGGCGCACGGTGCCGGAGTCGGGCGGCAGTTCGCCGAGGATCAGCTTGATGAGCGTGGTCTTGCCGGCGCCGTTCGGCCCGATGATGCCGATGCGGTCGCCGCGCAGGATGCGGCAGGAGAAGTCGCCCACCACCGTCCGCTCGCCGAAGCGCTTCGAGACCCGGTCCAGCTCGGCCACCAGCTTGCCGGACAGCCCGCCCCGCTCCAGGGCGAAGCTCACGGTGCCGCCCCGCTCGCGCCGCGCCGCCCGTTCGATCCGCAGGCGCTCCAGGCGGCGCACGCGGCCCTCGTTGCGCGTGCGCCGCGCCTCCACCCCCTGGCGGATCCAGACTTCCTCCTGGGCCAGCAGCTTGTCGAATTTCGCGCTTTGCTGCGCCTCGGCCTCCAGCATCTCGCTCTTCCGCTTCTGGTAGGCGGCGAAGCTGCCGGGAAAGTCAGCCAGTCGGCCGCGATCCAGCTCGACGATGCGGGTGGCAAAGGCGTCCAGGAAACGCCGATCATGGGTGATGACCATCACCGTGCCGGCGAAGCCGGAAACCAGCGCCTCCAGCCAGAGGATGCCATCCAGGTCGAGATGGTTGGTCGGCTCGTCGAGCAGCAGCAGTTCCGGGTCGCCGGCCAGGGCCCGGGCCAGGGCCACGCGCTTGATGCCGCCGCCGGACAGCTCGCCGATGCGCGCCTCGCCCGGCAGTCCGAGCTGCGACAGGGCCTGTTCGACGCGGGTGTTCAGCCGCCAGCCGTCGCCCGCCTCCAGCCGCGTCTGCAGCTCATGCAGGCGGGCGAGCAAGGCCTCCGAACCGTCGTGGGCCAGGCGCCGCGCCGTGTCGTGGTAGTCGACCAGCAGCCGCGCCGCCTCGCCCACGCCGGAGGCGACCACCTCGAACACCGGCTGCTCCGGGCCGAAGGCGGGCTCCTGCGGCACGTGGGCGATGCGCAGGCCCGGCCTCACCCAAAGCTTGCCGTCATCGAGCCGCGCCTGGCCGGCGAGGGCCCGCAGCAGGCTCGACTTGCCGCTGCCGTTGCGGCCGATGAGGGCGACGCGCTCGCCCGCGTCGAGCTGCAGGGCGGCATGGTCGAGCAGCGCCACATGGCCGAAGGCGAGGCAGGCGTCATCGAGGGTCACGATGGGCATGGTTCAGCGCGAGTTGGCGCGGACGGCGGCGATCTCCCGCGCCACCCAGAAGTGCAGCGCCGCCGCGGCGCCGGCGGCCAGCGCCGCCGCCAGCCCGAAGGCCGCCGCCGCACCCTGCCATTGCCAGACGGCACCGAACAGCAGGCCGGCGGGAATCGCCGCAAGCCCCAGAGTCATGTTGTACCAGCCGAAGGCGGTGCCGCGCCCGTTCTCCTCCGCCAGCTCTCCGATGAGGGCCCGTTCCGCGCCTTCCGCCGCCCCGGTGAGCAGGCCATAGACGAGTGCGGCCAGCCACAGGCCGGGGCCGGAACCGGCGGAGGCCAGCGCCGCGAAGCCCACGGCATGGGACAGCCAGCCGAAGAGCACGAGGCGCTCGTGGCCCAGGCGGTCGGCCCAGCCGCCGCCGCCCAGGGAGGAAATCGCCTTGGCGAAGCTCAGGGCCGACCACAGGAGCAGCAGTTCCACCACGCCGAGCCCCATCTGGTAGCCGCGCAGGACGATGAAGGTCTCCGAGGCGCGGGCGAAGCTGAACAGGGCCAGCACGCCGAGATAGCGGCGCATCGCCGCGGAAAGGCCGTTCCACGAAAGCGGCGCCAGTGGCTTGCGCTCGTCCGCCGCGGGGCCCGCCTCTTCCCGCACCCCCAAGGCGACGAGCAACAGGACGAGAACGCCGGGGATGGCCGAGATGAGAATCACCTGGGACAAGCTGAGCGGCGTCCAGGCCAGCACCGCCGCCGCCGCCAGGCTGCCGCCCATCGCCCCGCCGTTGTCCAGGGCGCGATGGAAGCCGTAGGCCAGCCCGCGCAGGGAAGGCGGCGTGGCGTCCGACACCAGGGCATCACGGGGCGCGGTGCGGATGCCCTTGCCGACCCGGTCGACGCTGCGCAGTGCCACCATCTGCGGCCAACTGCCCACCATACCCAGCAGCGGGCGCACGGCATTCGACAGGAGGTAGCCAACAAGGGTGAGCCCCTTGCGCCGCCCGCCCAGCCAGTCGGAATAGCGCCCCGACCAAAGCTTGAGGAAGGCCGCCACCGCCTCGGCCGTGCCCTCGATCAGCCCGAGCACCACGGGTCCCGCGCCGAGCACGGCGGCGAGCAGGATCGGGATCAGCGGCGTCACCATCTCCGAGGCGAGGTCGTTGAAAAAGCTGACGAAGCCGAGGACGACGACAGTGCGAGGAAGCGCTCTCAGGCGGAGCATTCGATGGCAGGAGGACGGCGAAGCCGCTAGAATACGCGCCTTCGCACTCCCTGTAGTTCAATGGATAGAACAGCCGCCTCCTAAGCGGCAAATCCCGGTTCGACTCCGGGCGGGGGGACCATAGAATACCAAATAAAAACAATATAGTTACATTCACACGGTTTCATCTGCCCTCCCTGATTTTTTCCCCGGCTTGCCACAGTCCACTGTGGCAAGATTGTGGCAAAGACAGCACTGTGTCATGGGGGTTCATCGGGCCATGCGCGCCCTTGACCACCCTTACAGATCACGCAGCATTCGACATCATCTCCCGCCGGTTTTCTGTCAATCTACCTGCCATCCCCGCCGGAGGATCGTCCAGCATCGATCGCGACCCCGCCGGCGATGCCGCCGATAATCAGCAACCAACTTCTGGCCGGGATGTTCGGCGCCCGACCGGCCAGACGGAATACTTGCCCGCTATTGCGGGCCGTGCATGCTGAGCCATGCGTGCCTCACGAAACGAGGCGGCGCCTCCGTTCACATGGAGGCATATGGATCGCGTTGCCCCTTGTCCCCGCGTCTTCCCTTTTTGCATATCCCGTATTAGTATCCTTGGTGGGTATCACGAGAACAGGGGCATCCTGAGCGGTTTGAGCGAGTTGTTCGAAAGATAGCCCCATCGCTCCACGCTGCGGCAGCTCCTCCCGAAGTACGAGCTGGACGTGCTCGTCCCATAACGGTGCCCACATGGAGGAAAGGAGCATGGTGAGGTTCGTCGTCATCGTTTCCGCGCTCGTGCTCATGCTGTCTCTCGGGGCATGCAGCAACGTACCCAAGGAGGCGGTCACGCTCTCCTACCAGATCGGCAGCGATACGGAGTCGCTCCATCAGAGCTACCGGAAGCTCATCCGTCCGCATTTCGAGATCGTCCGCCAGATGTACGAGGCCCAGTGGACGGAAAAGGTGTTCATCCCGTACGTCAAGAACTACGTCGAGGAGACCCGGCTGGCGGACATCGCCGCCGGAAAGCTCATCTGGAATGCCCGGCAGGAGAAGCTCGTTCCCCCGACGCCCGGGCGGGAAGCAGTCCAGCTCGCGGATACGATGCAGGCGTGGAGCAAGGAGTTCGGCGAAACGGCGCAGGGGCTCCGCAAGGAATTTCTGACGCCCGTCGACAAGGCCGAAGCGGAACTCCTGCAGGCGGTCGACGATGCCTTCGCCCAGGTGGCCCGCGGCAACGCGGCCATCAGCGCGCACCTGGCCAGCCTCCGGCAGGTCCAGGAGTCCCAAGACGAGCTCCTGGAAAAGGCGGGCATGAAGGATCTCCGGCAGAAGATCCACGAGGGGATCGCCAAGGCGTCCGACGATGCCTCCGATGCCTCAGCCCGCATCGAGAAGGCGACGAAGAAGGTCGAGGAGCTTAAGAAGAAGTTCAAACTGAAAGAGGGATGACACCATGGCCATGGCACCGGACGCGAAGCGCAAGGCCCAGGAGGCCCAGAAGGAGCTCATGACGAAGCTCGGAGACTTCCTGGTCCAGGCGGATTCCATGAAACCGAGCGTGAGCGACAAGGGCGCGTTCGACAGCTTGGTCGCTGCGGTGCAGCAATCGACGACGGCGAACGAGAGCGTCGCCGCCTTCAAGGACCGGCTGGAGAAAGCCGGCAAAGCCGTTGTCACCCTCCCAGGGGTAGGACGGGACCTATATGCGGGCAGCAATTTCCTAGGACTTCAGCACCTACCTTAACCAACTCCAGGGAGGTTCCATCATGGGCAACGAAATCACGGTCGCGCCGGGCGCGACGCAGCTTCCCCTCTATGACAACGTCTCCCGTGAGGCCTGCCCGAGCGGATTCCCGCGCGGAAAGACGGCATTCCTCGGCGGGCATGACGACGAACTGGTTTCCGTCCCCTCTTTCGTCGGTCTCGACTGCTTCGACGATTCGGTGCTCCCCTTCTACGTACGACTCTGGATCGCCAAAGGGATCAAGCGGTCGCAGAAGCTGCCGATACCCGAAGGACTGGAGATGCTTCGGCCAGGGTACAAGGCGAAAGCGGCACCGGCCGTCAAGGCAAGAGCCGGGAAGAAAGCCGGACCGACGCCGGCCGGGTCGGCGCCGAAGGTGAGCTGGTTCGATCCGATCATCCGGGTACTCGCCCGCAAGGAGAACGTCCGGCCGGCGAAGATCGCCGAGGAGGGAAAAACGCTATCGCTCTCCACGCGGGCGCCGGCAACAGAAGCCGTGCCGGACGGATACGTCCGCATCTCCAGCGCCGTCGCCGCCGGCCTGCATACGCACATTAAGGTGGAGGACCTGATCAAGAAGCTGGTCCGCTCCCCCTGGCTCGGTATCCTGTACGACGACGCGGTACGCGCCCGCCCTGTCGGACCGGTCCTGGGGCGCCTCCTCTACACGATGGCGCTCGGACCCGGCGAGGAAGCGACGCTGCAGCAGCGTTCCTGGACGAAGCGCGAGACGATGTTCGAGGAAGTGCGCGACCACGAGACCGAACAGAGCCTCGAATACGACAGCAGCTGGTCCACGTCCTTCACCACCCAGTTTGCCGATGAGTTCACGTCGAGCGTCAAGTCGCAGCTCTCCTCGAAGCTTGGCGGCACCTACGAGGGCATCTCGGCCGAGGTGGGAAGCGGCGTATCGAGCGACATGGGTTTCAAGCAGACGTCATCGCGACAGTCCCAGTTCACGCGCCAGGTGTCCCAGAAGGCGGCCCTGAAGGCCAAGCAGCAGCACAAGACCACCTTCAAGGTGACCACCGAGATCGGGTCGGAGTTCTCCTCCAAGCGCGTCCTGCGCAACCCGAACGCCGACTCCTCGCTCATGCTCCATTTCCACAAGGTGCTGCAGAAATGGCACGTCATGCTGGAGCGCCGGGACGCCTACATGTGCCTCCGGCTCTTCGTGCCCAATCCGATGCGCTTGCTGCGGGAAGCGGTCCTCAAGGAACTGGCGAAGCTTGATCCGGTGATTCCGCCCGATCGCGGCCCCCAGCTCGGTGCCGAGTCCTGGAGCAAGATCATCAAGGTCACCCAATTCGCCTCCGGCGACTGGGAAGCGGGGCTGGAAACCAACGAGATCACGTTCTCCGCGGACGTCCCCCAGAACTATGCGCTGACGCGCCTCAGCGGTCCCAACTTCGTCCGGGCGCGCAACGAGAACGGGGACGTCGTCTACGAGGGCGACTTCGGCGGATTCAAGGAGGACGGCGGGAAGCTCGGTTTCTCCAAGGTGCCCCCTGTCGGGGCCGAGGGACGCGTCGAGATGACCGTATCGGTGACCTACCCCGAGCCCGGCATCCTCTGGAACGGCACCGACGTGGCGGAAGTGGATTACGAGATCGAGCTGGGAGGCACGCTCACGTCGCAAGTCACGGCCGACCAGCGGGCGCTTCGGGAGAAATGGGAAGCCGAGGAGCGCGAGCGCATCCGGCAGACCTTCTCCGCCGAGCGGCTCCAGGCGCTGGTATCCCGCGACCGGTACCTCGGACACCTCAAGGGGCAGGCCGCCGAACGGGTCTTCTTCCCGGCAGACTTCCAGGCCGGAACGGAGCCGCAAAGCGCGAACGTGGCCGACGCGAACGATATTGTCCTTTGGGATCGTTTCCACGTCGAGCTGTTCCCCTGGTGGCTCACGCCGAAAGGCCATGAATACCGCGCCACCCTCGAAGCCTACGCCCACCTCCTCCCGGCGGAGTTCGTCCGCGATGTCCGGTTGTGGGAGCTCCTCGCCTCCCCGTTCGCCGTGGTGTATCTGCCGCTTCGTCCCGGGCGGGAGAAGGACGCGCTGGCGCACCTGTTGCGCGACGCCAACTACGCCGCGGATATTGCGGACTGCGTAAGCGGTTTCCGCAGCTTCCATAACAGCACCTTCCCTCCCGCGACGCCGACGCAGCGCGACGCGGACGACGAATTGTCGCCCGAGGCCGCATTCGGTACGCCCGTGGGGACCGCCGATTGGGAGCACGAGTGGGAGCGCCCCCGGGGCCGCGTGATCCTTCTCGACGAATGGCCGGAGACGCTCCCGACGGACGGCGTCCACATCGAACCGGTCGTCGGCGCCTGTGCGGGCACCTCGGCGATGCGGCATGCCCAGTTGCTCGCCGAACTCCGCGAGAAGGAAGCGAACGCCGCGGAAACCGAGTCCGACGCCCTGACGAAATTGGCATCCCTTCCTGAGGGAGGACAGCCGTAAGGGGTTCCCGTGGCCAACCCCGACTTCAGCGGCGTACCGCAAGTAGCAGGGCTCTGGCGCCAGTGCCGGAGTCCGGCCGTCCCGCCCGCCGGTGCCGCACCGGCGGGCGAAGCCTTGACCCCGGCCGACGAGCGGGTGTACACGCTCATACGGGAGACGCTGGTGGGCGGCCTTCGGGGCATCCATCTCTGCGGTCTGCAGAACAAATGCCTGCAGTCCGACTTGCCGGAGATCGAGGCGGCTGTCGCGAACAATCGGCGCCGTTTCTTCTCCAAAGCATGGCTGGCGGACGGCCTGCGCGCCTACGGCTACGACGCAAGCGCCAAACTCTGGAAGCTGGGAAAACTGGACCGGAGGCGCTGCCGGGAGTTCCTGCGCAGCTACTTCCGCCACTTCCTCGATCCGGTCGAATTCACCGATCTCCTGGCACGGCTGAGCGCGCAGGGAAGCGAATTCAGCCTGATGCGGCAGGAACTGCTCACCCTCGGCGCCCTCACCGACGAGGAGCTGCTGGGCGGGATGGAAGTGCTGATCGCCATCGAGCAGGATGGGCGGAGGCTCGATCAGCTGCAGGCGCTGGCCGCACAGCCGCCCGCAACACCGCCGATGGCCGCGGCCATCGAGGCGGCCGGCGGCATGCAGCCGATGGGGCTGTATCTGCTCGATGTACGCCCCTTCCTCGAAGCCTACCTATTGTTGACCGAGCTGTATCTATACATCCTCGTGCCGCTCTCGCTTCGCAAGCAGGCCCGGGTGACGATCGCGCAGGCGACCGCCATCACCTACGGCATCGCCGCGCTGGCATCCGTTCCCGTCGAGACTTTGTATGAAAACACCCACGGTTCAGCCGTAATCGAGGAGCTTCTCCCGCGTCTTGACGCTACGCGCCTTGCCGCCAGCGCGGTGATCGATGAGGCAACGGGCGCCATACGGGGACTGGTCGGTCCGGCCGTGGCGGCAACGCTTAGCCGGTGCTGGAGCGACTTGCTCGCGCTGCGCGCACGTGCGGACTGCGGGGCGCTGGCAAAGGGCGTGCAAACATCTCTTGGTCGGATCGCCATTGGGCCCGCCGCGGTGCCCGCCAGCCCCATTACGGCTCAGGTGCCCCGCGATGGCGCCGCGGCCGTCGAGCTCCGGGTGGAGCCGAGGGTTCGCTTCGCCGCCGGCCCGGAATACGCCGAAATCTACTGGATGGATTCCGTGCTCTGGGGCCAGTTCCTCGGCGCCGCCCTGCTGATCAATCAGAGCGGCGTACTGCTCTCGGTGACCGCCGGATCGAACCGCTGGGGCGGGCGTCATCCACCGCACATGACGCACCGCAGCGGCAAGGAGGTCGATCTCGACTGGAGCTACTACGTGGCGGGCACGAAGCAGGAGCGCACCGTGCCCAACCTGCAGAAGATGGAGCGCAAGGACTACGGCCCGGACGACCCGCGGGGCCAATTCGTCGATCCGGGCAAGGTGGACAAGAAGTCGGGGCGGCCGATGACCTTCGCCTTCGAGCCCGCGAAGAAATCGGGCAATACGGCGCCATCCACGCAGCAAGGATTCGATGCCCTTTCCACGTGGATCGTGGTGCAGGCGCTTCCGTTCTCGGGCTTCAGCCGCTTTCTTTACTCGGATACCCGGAACATGGCCGAGGCCCTGACCCATCTCAAGAAGGCGTTCCCATCACTCCCGGTGCCCACCGTGTGGCCGCTCATGGCCGAGACGAGCGAGGTGAAACCCCCGGTGAGCCAGACGGCGTTGGTGGAACCCGAGGGACACTTCGACCACCTGCATGCGGAGGGCTGGGAGCAGCCGCCCTTCGACGATCCGGCGTCGCCGTTCCGCATCGACGCCGCCACGCTGGCGCGCCTCTACGCGCTGGCGCGTGCGCGTGACGCCGATCCGGCCTTTCGGGCGCGGTTCTTCCCCGAGTCCATATCGCCAACCCGCTCCAACGTGGATTCGGCAAATTGGGCGGCCTGGGAAACCCGGGCGAAATCCTCCGAACCGGCACTGTTCCCCGTGTGGGTTGCGCAGGCCGGGGCATCGCCATGACGGGGCCTTTTGATTTCCTGGCGCTCGCGGTGGTCCCATTTCATTGATTGTGAGCAGCCCCTAATAGAACGAAGCAGGGTATACATTAAACAGCGCGACGGCCGTCAGAAGAACTGCAACGTAACTCACGCTCAGTATCATGGCATGTCGCAGATTGCGCCGAGCGACGACTTTGCCAGAGCGATAAAGGAATATGAGTGATATCTGCCAGCACAAAAACGATACTGGTAGATAGACAAAAGCTAGCGCTGCGCAGTATGGGTTTGAAGCTCCTTTAACAACAATGGCAGGAAGCTGGAAGGCAATCGTTGGCGCAACAACTAGTGTGATTGCAGTTAATGTAAACCATTTGAAGCGCCGATATTGCCCCTCTTCCTGACCGGCGTTTCCCCGCATTACTTGACTCCAAGCCGTTTCAATTCAAGAGCCAACTCTCTTCTACGAGCCGCACCAACATCATTAGGCGGAGCGTAGTAGAAATGCCCGGCACCATTTCCCGACAATAAGTCGTAGGTCAGCTGCGGGGCACTAAGCGCTGCTTCCCCGAGGCTCATTCCGGCGTAGATCGGATCGTCATTAAATTTCAGATTCTTGGCAATTACATTCCCAATGTTTGGGTGCATACGAAGCTCGCCAAGGAACTCGTCGGAGATCGGTGAACCCACCAACACAAGATTGTCAACTCGCTGCCCTCGGTCCGCGTGGAACGCAGCGCTTTGCGCCGCAATCAATGAGCCATACGAATAGCCGATTAGATTGAACTGGCCTCATATCAGGCGGCAGCTGAACACCTACTCTAGCCGAGACGCTCCAGTCAAGTTCCCATTTGTAGGGAACACCCATATCTGATGTCCCCACTGCATATCGCCAACGGTCACGAAGCTTCACGGTGCCGGGACCGACATCGAATATGGTTCCCTCGGTAAACGTTCCCACCACCGCGCCTCTAATCCCGGCTTCACGCAGCGCCTGAACCTGATCCGCGATATATGGCCCGTCCTGACCAGCGCCTCCGAAATATACGGTCACACCCTCGCCTGAAGCAAGTGCCCAGCTATCGTTATTGTAATTCTTCGTACCAACTGCCATTGGATATGCACGGCCTTCGTTGCTATAGACCACCGTCGCCGCCTGCGCCGCCCACTGCGCTCCATACACCTGATCTGCCACCCTCGCCAGTGCAACGTTCCCCGGCGTATCGGCCCTCGGCACGTAGTAACGCTGTTCCGCCTTCGCGCTCTCCGCCAGCTCGGGGTTAAGCGTCAGCAATTGGTTCTTGATCCGGTTGATCTCCGCATTGCGCGCACCCGGCCCGGCCAAAGACTTGGCGATTCCCCAGGCTCCCTGCGCTCCTTCCTGGCCCACCGTCCCAACCTCGCGCGGCGGACCCATGAAGTCCCAACTGTCGGGCGTGCCGACAAAGGGAGAATCGGCTGCCGTTGCAGTTCCCTTCGAAGCGTCGAGCCACCATGCGTTCTCCGTCTTGCGCCGGGCGACGTCATCGGCAAAGGATGGATTGACTAGACTTCCGGCGCCCTGCCACACGTCCGGGCCGTCGCCGATTGGATAAGCCTGCTCCGCCCCCGGCGAAGCGATCGACTCCGCAATCGAATTCCCCAGCGCATTGCCGAACGCATCGGTGGCCACCTGCTGCACGCTCACGCGCCCGCCGCGCAGGGCTGCGATGGCGAGCCCGCCCGCCAGGCCGGCGAGCGTCCCCCGGGCAAGGCGTCCCCCGAAGTCCTCGCCAAGGCCGCCAAGCGCACCATTCACGGTTGCCCCTACGCCGGCCCCCACGGCTGAAGCGGCCACGCCGCGCCACTCGAACGAGCGCTGCAAGCCGGTGACGACGCCGAGGCCTTGCATCACCGCATTGCTCAACGCGGCCCGCCCGGCCAGTGCAGCGAAGCGCTCGACGCCGGTGAGATTGGCGCTCACCGGTCCGAGCGCGCTGCCGATCCCGGCGCCGACCCCCGCGCTCACGGCTGCCAGCCCCACCTGCCTCCAGCTGAACCCGTCCTGCACGCCGAGGGCATTGCCGGCGACCTGGCTGGCGATGCTGCCTACCGCGCCGCCAATGGCCGCCGCCGCGGTGCCGACAGCGCCCAGGCTGCCGCCCATCGCGAAACTGCCGATGGTGGCGAGCTGCCCCACGCCCACGCCCGAGAGCGTACCGCCGGCCATCGCTACGGTGGCGGCACCGGCCGTGACCACGGCCGCCGCCACCGCCACGACGAGAACGATGATCTGCCCGACTCCTCCGCAGCCCCCGTCCTCCTGCGAGGGCATCGGCAGGTTCGCCGGGGACATGTCTCCGACGATGTCCGCGGCGCTGTAGGGCCGGAAGGTGGCGAGGTCGTTGTGCACCGTGGTGGGCCGGGCCGGCAGGGTGATCAGCTCGCCGGGGGTGAGCGCGCCCTCGCCCGCCAGGCCGTTGGCCTCGGCGATGCGGTACCACAGGGTGGCGTCGCCCCAGGCGGCCTGGGCGATGCTGCGCAGGCTGTCGCCCACGCGCACGATGTAGCTGACGGGGGCGCTGTTGTAGGCGGTGCTGCCGATCGGCTGCAGGTCGGCGTGGAAGGAGCCGGCGCCGATCTCAGTCGTGCCCAGCACTTCGTCGTTGGCGACCAGCGTGTAGCTGCGCTTGCCATCCTGTTCTTTGAGCAGCACGCGCCCGGCCGTGTCGTTCCACAGCCGGCGGGTGTGAGCGGGATCGGTCTGGTCGGTGACCTGGACGAGGTAGCCGTTGGCGTCGTAGGTGTTTTCCGTGACGCCGGGGCCGCCGCCGCGGTCGCCGGTGATGCTCTTGACCTGGTAGCCAGCGGCGGTCCTGATGTAGTCGTAGTCGTAGCGGGTCATCGACCCGTTCGTACTAACCTCGTAGTGCAGCAGGTTGCCGGCGGCGTCATAGCGGTAAGCGGTGCGGGCCTCGGCAGTGTGGGTAATGGTGCGCTGGGCCACGAGCTGGCCGGTGGCGTCGTACTGGCTGAAGCGCGTCTCGGCGGGCAGGCCGGCCTCTTCGAGCTTTGCAGCCAGCTCCGCCACCCGGGGCAAGGCCAGCCCGCCTTGCAGAGTGCGCCCGGCAGCGTCCAGGTGGCGCTGGTCGATGTTAATGCCGTCTCGCCAGACCTCCGTGAGCCGCCCGGCAGCGTCGTAGTCGTAGGTCTCCCGGGTAAAGCCGTCCGTGACATGGTAGCCGGTGCTATCGCGCGAGATCGCCTTCCCGTAATACTCGTCGGAAAGGCGGTTGCCAGCCAGGTCGTAGGTGAGGCGATGGCCTTGGGTCGCACTGATGTCGATGCTGCCGTCCGCGAGCTTGACGCCCTCGGCGACGGTCTGGCGGTTCATCGCGTCGTAGGTATTCCACACCTCGCGCTCGTGGACCTCGTTGTTGTCGTCGTGATACCAGGTCTTGACGTGGGTGCGGTTGCCCGCGGCGTCGTAGTCGTACTGGACGCTGTGGCGGCTATCGGCAACGTGTCTGAGCCGGCCCAGGGTGTCCCACCCCAGGTAGTTGTCCTGCAGCAGGGTTTCCTGGCCGGTGACGGCGTTCCGCTGGACGGTGGTCTCCGTGAGCCGCTGGCCGAGGACGTCGTACGTATAACGGCTTTCGGTTCCGGTGGCATGGTCGGTGATCTGGATGACCTGGCCGCCGCCATCGTACTGGTAGGTGATGTCCTGGCCGCGCGTGGATGTCTGCTGCGTGACCTGCCCGCGCTCGTTGTACGAGTACGATGTCGCGCGTCACCCGCCCGAAGGCATCGTAGGCGGTGGCGGTGAGGGCACGGGCCCCGCGCACGTCGGCCGTGGCGCTCGTCTGCAGGCCGCGCCGGTCGTAGGCGTAGTCCAGGCACCGAGCACTGGCACATTCTGCCAACTCTGTCCGCACGGGGCAGCCCAGCTTCCTCGTGCAGCAGATGGTGCAGTGCAGCGATCCGATCCTCTCGAAACTTGACCAAACCCCCTTTGTAAAGTTGGAGACCGCTTGTATGATCGCGCGTCTCATACGGCGCCTGGCGGATCAGTCCGAACTTGGTTCGCCGCGACATGCTCAGCATTGAATCATTTTCCGCTTAGAGGAGGACCGCACTGTGACCCCTAACGAGACTCCCCCGGCTGATCCGGTCAAGGAGCAATCATCCGGATGTCTGGCGCCACCCGCGTCAGCGGATCCCGCTGCAACCGCTCCGAAAACCTCGCGCCGAGACTTCCTGAAAGCCGGCGGCATGGTGAGTCTGTCGTCGCTGATGGGCGCGGGGGCGCTGATGGCCCAGTCCGACGACGCCCAGGCGGCTGCCGAGTGGGCCGAGCACTTCCAGAAAAACTACCGCCTGATGACGCCGGAGGAGAAGGCCGAGGCGCGCGCCCGGCTCGAGCGGCGCTATTCCCAGGAATACGGCAAGCAGGTCAGCGTCGACACCACCGAGGCGCAGCCGGGTGTGCTCATGGGCTACGCCCTGAACATCCGCAAGTGCATCGGCTGCCGCCGCTGCGTCAAGGCCTGCGTCGCCGAGAACAACCAGTCGCGGGGCAACCGGCCCGGCGAGCGCATCGAGTGGATTCAGGTGCTGCGCATGGAGCGCGGCGAGTTCGCGAAGGAGAAGATGGACCACGGCTATCCCGAAGGGCTGGGCATCCAGGTCGGCGGCAATGCCTACACCCCGGCCGGCCAGGTTCTCGAAGGGCAATACCGTTACGAGCCCGAGGCCGTGCCGGAAAAGGATGCCACCTACATGCCGATCGCCTGCATGCAGTGCGAGAAGCCGCCCTGCGTCAAGGTGTGCCCGGTGCGGACGACCTACCGCGAGCCGGACGGTCCGGTGGTGATCGACTACAACTGGTGCATCGGCTGCCGCATGTGCATGGGCGCCTGCCCCTACTGGGCGCGCCGCTTCAACGTCACCAACCCCGTCCTGCCCAAGGAAGAAATGAACCCGGTGACGCACTACCTGGGCAACCGGCCGCGCATGCGGGGCGTCGTCGAGAAGTGCCACTGGTGCCTGCAGCGCACCCGCCAGGGGCGCTACCCGGCCTGCGTCGAGGTCTGCCCGGTGGGCGCCCGCAAGTTCGGCAACCTGCTCGATCCCGAAAGCGAAGTGAGCCTGATCCTGGCCCGGAAGAACGTCTTCCGCCTCAAGGCCGAGCTCAACACCTTCCCGAAGTTCTTCTACTTCTACGATTGAGGAGCGAGCCGTGCAACAACTGACCAGTTTCGCTGCCGACTACACGCGTTACGTCCTCAAGGGCGGCACGAAGTTCTACGCCTGGATGGGCTCCCTCGCCGTGCTCATCGTCGGCATGATGTACGTGTTCTACCTGCAGAACACCGAGGGCCTGATCGTCACCGGCATGACCAGCCAGATCCACGACGGCCTCTATTTTGCCAACCTCGTCTTCCTGGTCGGCGTGGCCGCCGGGGCGGTGACCATCGTCTTCCCGGCCTATGTCTACCACCACGAGGGCATGCACAAGGTGACGGTGCTGGGCGAGATGCTGGCGATCTCCGCCGTGATCATGGTGACGATGTTCGTCTTCGCCCACATGGGCCGGCCCGACCGGCTCTGGCACATGATCCCGCTCATCGGCATCTACAACTTCCCCCACTCGATGCTGGGCTGGGACGTGATGGTGCTCACCGGCTACCTCATCCTGAACGCCATCTGCGGCTTCTACTACCTCTACATCAAGTACACGGGCAGCCAGGTCAATCGGAAGTTCTTCATGCCGCTGGTGTATGTCTCGATCGTCTGGGCCTTGAGCATCCACACGGTCACGGCCTTCCTGATCTCGACCATGCCCGCGCGCCCGATGTGGTTCCACAGTATGATGCCGATCCGCTTCATCGCCACGGCATTCGCGGCGGGCCCCTGCCTGATCATCCTGGCCTTCCTCGTCATCCGCAAGAACACCAAGATGTGGGTCGAGGACAGCGCGATCGGCCTGCTGACGACCATCGTCACCTGGTGCCTCGGCATCGCCCTCTTCCTGACCATGTCGGAGATCGTCGTCGAACTCTATGCCCGCACCGAGCATGCGAACGGCCTCTACTACCTGATGTTCGGCCTGCACGGCCTGACCAATCTGGTCCCGTGGTTCTGGGGAGCCGTGATCCTGATGGTCGCCTCGTTCGTGCTGTTCCTGATCCCGTCCATCCGGCACAACATGAAGCTGCTGCCGATCCCCTGCGTCATGGCCTTCGCCGGCATCTGGATCGAGAAGGGCATGGGCCTGATCGTTCCCGGCTTCATCCCCACGCCGATCGGCGAGGTGACCGAGTACTACCCCACCTTCGTCGAGGTCCTGATGACCATCGGCATCTGGGCCTTCGGCTTCTTCATCCTGACCATCCTGCTCAAGGGCGCCATCGGCATCCTGCAGGGCGAGATCAAGTACGGCGCCGGCCGGGCCGTTGCGGCGAAGTGAGGCGACGATCATGAAAAAACTTGCATTCCACACGATGATCCTCGCCTTCTGCTGCGGGGCGGCTGCCAGCGCCTTCGCCCAGGAAGCGGCGAAGGAAGAAGCCAAGGAAACCGTCTGCTTCGAAAGCCGGAAGGGCGCCTCGGAAGTCACCCAGCGCGAGATCAAACCCGGCCTGCCCAACGTGAAGTGCTCGCCGACGACGGGCGCGGCGCTCTGGTACGGCGACCCCTACGAGGGCACCGTGCCGATGGGCAAGATGCCGCTGCTGGACAAGATCCCCGAGGGCCATGCGGTCGTCAAGCCGCGCTCCCAGAAGCTGAACCTTCTGGCGACGTGCGGGACAGCCTGTCATAACGGCACGTACCCGAAGGGTTTCCCGAAGCACAAGAAGCCGGTGCCGATCCCGACCATGGAAGGCATGCTGCCGGAAGTCAAGAACCTGCAGCACGGCCGCGGCCGCATCTGGTGCCTGGATTGCCACCACCCGACCAAGCGCAACATGCTCGTGGACCACTTCGGCGACCCGGTCAGCTTCGACCAGCCGCAGCTTTTGTGCGGCAAGTGCCACGGCGACAAGCTGCGCGACTGGCGCGACGGCATCCACGGCAAGCGCATCGGCGAATTCGCCAGCACGGGCAAGAAGCGCTGGTTCGTCTGCACCGAGTGCCACAATCCGCACGACGTGCAGGACGGCGCCCGCAACCGGGGCTTCGCGCAGCTTCAGCCGGAAACGCCGCCCCAGTTGCCCAAGGGCATGAAGGATGCGAAGTTCGAGAAACTGCATCCGATTCCCCACTGATGTCGGACTCGCCGGAAAAGAAGCCGGATCCGGTCAGGGGCGATCCCACCTGGGTCGCCCCTGCCCTGACGCGCGAAGAGAAGACGCGTAACGTCGGCAAGACGCCGGTCTTCTTCGGGCCGCCGCTGGCCATCCTCACGGACGGCCAGAAGAACACCATGGAGATCAGCGGCAAGCTCAACCGCACGGCGGAGCGCTACCTGGAGATCCTGCGGCACCATGGCCTGGAGCTGACGGAGCCGGAGAAAAAGTGCATTGCGCACATCTGCCACATCGGCTTCATGTCGCCCCTGGAGATCCGGGAACTGCCCTTCGAGGTGCGCATGACGGCCTTCGAGTGCGACGGCCTGGACAAGGAGGCGCTGGCGGCGAAGCTGGATGCGGCCAGCTTCGCCGACCTGGTCGTCGTCGTCGAGTCGCTGGGGTTCTGATAGTGTCGAATCGGCTGCAATGGGATGCGCGCCACAGCGTGGGGAACGAGACCCTCGACGCGCAGCATCGCGCTCTCTTGGCGCAATGCAATGCCCTGGCCGACTGCCTCGCCGACGCCGGCGAGGAAGGCGACCGGACATTCCGCAGGCTCTTCGATGAACTGATGGCCCTCTCCCGCGAGCACTTCGCGGCCGAAGAGGCGCTGCTCGCCCGCGCCGGCTATCCCGAGCTTGAAGAACACAGGAACGAGCGCGACGAGTTTGATTATCTGGCGGCCGAGATCATCACGACGGAGAATTTCGATAAACACGAGCTCCAGAGTTTCCTGGCCCTGTGGTGGGCCGGGCATATCATGGGCTCCGCCAAGAAGCATCGCGCCTTCCTGGAGCAGCTGCTGGCCACCTGAAGCAGGCTGGGGGAACCAGCGCCTTGCCGGGTTCGCCCGGCTTTCCCTTATTTGACGCGGGTGAGGTGCGGCCGCGGCGGCGGCTCGCTCGGCGCTGGCTCGCCCTCCGCCGCGGCCGGAGGCGGCTGGGCGCCCGCCTCCGGCTGCACCCCGGCCTCCACCTCGAAGGCCATGCCCTGCCCGTTCTCGCGGGCGTAGATGGCCGAAA
>CAYZLI010000022.1:10962-33879 GCA_964479195.1 uncultured Rhodocyclaceae bacterium | reverse complement strand
CTCACCACTCACCACGCCTAGCCCTTGATCACCGCAGCGATCGCGTCGGCCACGTAGTCGATGTTGCGCGAGTTGAGCGCGGCCAGGCAGATGCGTCCGGTGCTCACCGCGTAAATGCCGAATTCCGCCTTCAGGCGCTCGACCTGGGCGGCGGAGAGCCCCGTGTAGGAGAACATGCCGCGCTGGCGCACGACGAAAGAGAAGTCCCGCTGGACGCCCCGGGCCTGCAGCTTCTCCACCAGGCCGGTGCGCATGGCGCGGATGCGCCCGCGCATGCCGGCCAGCTCCTCTTCCCAAGTCTTGCGCAGTTCGGGATTCGAGAGCACGGCGGTGACGATGGCGCCGCCGTGGGTCGGCGGGTTGGAGTAGTTGGTGCGGACCACGCGCTTCACCTGGGAGAGCACGCGGGCCGACTCGTCGCGGCTGGCGGTGACGATGGACAGCGCCCCGACCCGTTCGCCGTAGAGGGAGAAAGACTTCGAGAAGGAGCTGGAGACAAAGAAGCTCAGGCCTGACCCGGCGAACAGGCGCAGGGCCACGGCATCCGGCTCGATGCCCTCGGCAAAGCCCTGGTAAGCCATGTCGATGAAGGCCACCAGGTCGCGGGCGCGGACCGTCTCGACCACTTCCCGCCACTGGGCCTCGGTGAGATCGGCGCCGGTCGGGTTGTGGCAGCAGGCATGCAGCACGACGATCTGGCGCGGCGGCAGCGCGGCCAGCTTGGCTTTCATGGCCGCGAAATTCACGCCCTGGGTGCCGGCGTCGTAGTAGGGGTAGTCCTCCACCTTGAAGCCCGCCGACTCGAACAACTGGCGGTGGTTCTCCCAGCTGGGATCGCTGATATAGACGGCGGCCTGGGGCAGCAGGCGGCGCAGGTAGTCCGCGCCGACCTTGAGCGCGCCGGTGCCGCCCAGCGCTTCCACCGTGGTCACGCGGCCGTCGGCGAGCAGGGGCGAGCCGGCGCCGAAGACGAGGTTCTGCACCGCCTGGTTGTAGGCGGCCGGGCCTTCTATGGGCTGGTAGCCGCGGGCCGGCGCAGCCTCCAGCCGGGCCTTCTCGGCGGCGCGCACGGCGGCGAGCAGCGGAACCTTGCCGTTGTCGTCGTAATAGACGCCCACCCCCAGGTTCACCTTGGTGGTGCGCGCGTCGGCGTTGAAGGCCTCGGTCAGGCCGAGGATCGGGTCGCGGGGCGCCATCTCCACCGCGGAGAAGATCGAAGAGCTCATGGGGATCGGGTCGGAAAATGAAAAAACGGTGTATTTTACCCGCCCGGCGGAAATAACGAAAACGAAGCCGCTTATGCGCTCATTGGGCGAGCACCAGCCCAGCGGCCAGTCCCACCCCCACCGCCAGCAGGCCGGGCAGGGTGCGCCGGGTGAGTGCCCCGCCGCCGATGGCGACCACCAGCCCGAGCTTGAACGCCAGGTTGGACAGGGTGGCCAGGGCGATGGACGTGAGGGCCTGGGCCTCGGAGAGCTTGTCCAGGTTGTACAAGCGCAGGCTGGACAAGGTGATGGCATCCACGTCGGTCAGGCCGGAGACGAGGGCGACGGCATACAGGCCCTTGGTGCCCACGGCGTCGGAAAGCCAGGCAGCGGAGAACAGCACCACGGCGTAGAGCAGACCGAAGCCCAGCGCCGTGCGGATCTCCGTCGGGTTGCGCACCTCGGGTGCGGGAAACCCGCTCTGGGCCTGCAGGCCGTGCCAGCCGTAGGCCGCCGCCGCGAAGCCCAGGATGAGGGCGGCGGCGAAAAGCTTGGCGAGGCCCAGGGCCAGGCTCGGTGCGACGATGGCCGCGATCACGGTGAGCCGCAACAGCACGACCAGGTTGGCCAGCAGGATCACCACGGTGGCCGTGCCCAGCATGTCCGCATGGCTGCGGGTATGGCGGGCGAAGGCCACGGTGGTGGCCGTGCTGGAGACGAGCCCGCCGAGCAAGCCCATGAGCGGCGCGCCGTGCTGCGGCCCGGCCAGGCGCAGCGCCGCATAGCCGGCCAGGGAGACCCCGGAGATCAGCACCACCATCAGCCAGAGCTGGTGGGGGTTGAGTGCGGCATAGGGGCCGAAGTCCTGGTCGGGCAGGATGGGCAGGATGACAAAGGTGAGCACGGCGAACTGCAGGATGGAAATCAGGTCCTTCGCCGTCAGGCGGTGGGAAATGCCATGCAGCTCGGCCTTGAAGTAGAGCAGGACGGTGGTGGCGATGCCGAGCATCACCGCCAGGGTGCCGTAGCCGAACCAGACTGCCGCCCCCAGGCCGTAGCAGAGGAGTAGCGCCACCACCGATGTGGTGCCGGGGTCGCCGGCGTCGTCCGGCTGGTTCAGGTAGGCGGCGATGATCATGGCGCCGACGGCGATCAGTCCCGCCGCCAGTATCCAGGCGGAATCGGCCTGCTGGGACAGCAGGCCCGCCAGCGTGCCGAGCAGCGCCACCAGGGCGAAGGTGCGCAGGCCGGCCTTGGCGGAGGGCCGCCGCTCCCGTTCCAGCCCGATCAGCAGGCCGATGGCCAGGCTGGTGGCGAAGGCTTCCAGGTGCTCGGGCGCATTCAGGTTGTGCAAGAAGTCCATCCCTTTTCTCCCTTCGTCCCATTGTAGCGCCGGGGTAGAATCGCCGTATGCCACGCTATTACGCCCTGGTCCCCGCCGCCGGCACCGGAACCCGCATGGGAGAAGTCCGCCCCAAGCAGTACCTTCCGCTTGCCGGCCGGCCCATGATCCACCATGCCCTGGCCACCCTGTGCGCTTCGCCGGACCTGACCCAGGTCTTCGTCGTCCTGGCGGAAGAGGACCGGGAGTGGGAGGCCCATGACTGGAGCCGGTTCGAGACCAAGCTCACGGCACTCCGCCGCGGCGGCCCGACCCGGGCCGACAGCGTGCTCAACGGCCTGCTGGCGATGGGTACCGAGGCGCGCGCCGACGACTGGGTGCTGGTGCATGACGCGGCGCGGCCCTGCCTCGCCACCCGCCATCTCCGGGCACTGATCGGCGAAGTCGGCGAAGACGATGTCGGGGGCATCCTGGCGGTGCCGGTCGCCGACACCCTCAAGCGGGCCGGGCCGGACGGGCGCATCGAGGCCACGGTGGCGCGCGAGCACCTTTGGCAGGCCCAGACGCCGCAGATGTTCCGCTACGCCCTGCTGCGGGACGCCCTGGCGCGCACGCGGCTCGTCACGGACGAGGCGGGGGCCGTGGAGGCCCTCGGCCACCGGCCGCGGCTGGTGGCCAGCGACGCCGCCAACCTGAAAGTGACCTATCCGTCCGACCTGGCGCTGGCCGAGCGGATTCTTGCAGAGAGAGTGGAATCATGATGCGCATCGGCCAGGGGTTCGACGTGCATGCGCTGGTGCCGGGGCGCAAGCTCATCCTCGGCGGCGTGGACATTCCCTTCGAGCGGGGCCTGCTCGGCCATTCCGACGCCGACGTGCTGCTGCACGCCGTCACCGATGCGCTGCTGGGCGCCGCCGGCCTCGGCGACATCGGCCGGCACTTCCCCGACACCGACCCGCGCTTCGCAGGCGCCGACAGCCGCCGCCTCCTGCGCGAGACGGCCCGGCTCGTCGCCCAGGCGGGCTACCGGGTGGTGAACGTGGATGCCACGGTGATCGCCCGTGCGCCGCGCCTGGCGCCCCACGTGGGGCGGATGGCCGAGCACATCGCCGCGGATCTCGGCATCGGGGCCGGCTGCGTGAACGTCAAGGCCAAGACGACGGAGCGCCTGGGCTTCACCGGCCGCGGCGAGGGCATCGCCGCCCAGGCCGTGGCCCTCATCGAGCACGCCGGGGGCGATGGCGGCTGAGCGAAATCCGCGGCCGAAGGAGTGCCGGGTCTTTTTCGCCCTCTGGCCGGATGAGGCCGTGGTTCGCCGGCTCGATCAGGCCGGGGCCGCCGCCCACAAGCACTGCGGCGGACGCCGCATGCGCCGCGAGACCCTGCACCTCACCCTGGCCTTCATCGGCGGCATCCCCGCGAAGCGCCTGCGCGAATTGGCGCTCGTCGCCGGGGCGATCGGCGCGCCGCGATTCGAGCTGATCCTTGACCGCCTCGACTGGGTGGAGAAGAAGAAAACCGTCTGGGCCGGTGCGAGCCTCCTGCCCGAGGCGTTGCGCGCGCTGGCGGCCGAGCTCGACGCCCGGCTCAGGGCGAACGGCTTTCGCACCGAGGAGCGCCCCTTCGCCGCCCACGTCACCCTGCTGCGCAATGCCCGCCGCCCGGATGGGTTGCCGGAACACGCGCCCATCGCCTGGCCGGTGGACGAATTCGTCCTGGCGGAATCCGAGCTGGCGCCCGAGGGCGCGAACTACCACGTCATCGGCCGCTGGCCGCTCGGCGCTTAGCGCGTCTGACAGAGTGACCGTCCGCCCTTCGACAGGCTCAGGTCGAACGGTCATTCTTCGCGGCCGTTCGTGGTGAGCTTGTCGAACCATGAACGGCCTTGGCAGCATTTTGTTCGGCGCTCTTAGAGCTGCAGTCTTTCCAGCAGCTCCGCTTCCAGCCGCAGCAGCGTCGCCGTCTTCCCCAGCTCCGAGCCGCTGATGAGGAAGGTGTCCTCGACCCGTTCGCCCAGGGTGGCGATCTTGGCCGTGTGCACGTTGATGCCGTGGGCGGCCAGCGTGCTGGCGATGGTGAAGAGCAGTCCCGGGCGGTCGGCGGCGGTGACGGAGAGCAGCCACTGGTCGCCCTTTTCCGTCGGCACGATATGCACCTCGGGGCTGAAGGGGAAGTGGCGCACCTGGCGCGACAGGCGCCCGGCGATGGGCTGGTCCATGGGCGCGCCGGTGGCGAGCCGCTGCGCCAGGTCGTGCTCGATGAGGCTGATCATGTCCCGGTAGGCCAGCGTGTGCTCCGGGTCGAGCAGCATGAAGCTGTCCAGGGCGTAGCCATTGCGCGTGGTGTGGATCTTGGCCTCGGCGATGCTGTAGCCGAGCCGGGAGAAGAAACCGCACAGGCGGGCGAAGAGGGCAGGCTGGTCGGGCGTGTAGATCATCACCTGCAGGCCCTCGTCGATCTGCGGCAGCCGGGCCTTGATCACCGGCTGGGAGGCCGCCGGCCGGTGGTAGAGGGCGCGGGTATGCCAGGCGATCTCCTCGGCGTCGTGGCGCAGGAAGTACACGGTGTCGAGGACTTTCCAGAACTCGTTCTCGACGTCCTCGCGCAGGCCGAAATAGCGCAGCAGCCGGCGCGCCTCCTCCTGGCGCTCGGCCAGTCCCGAGGCCTGCTGCGGGGTGGCGCCGCGCAAGAGCCGCTGCGTCATGTTGAGCAGGTCTTCCAGGAGCTTGCCCTTCCAGGCGTTCCACACCTTGGGGCTGGTGCCGCGGATGTCGGCCACGGTGAGCAGATACAGGGCGGTGAGCCGCCGTTCGTCGCCGGCCAGGGCGGCGAAGCGGCGCACCACCTCCGGGTCGGCCAGGTCCTGCTTCTGGGCCACGTTGGACATGGACAGGTGGTGCTCCACCAGCCAGACCACCAGGGCCGTGTCCTCGTCGCCCAGGGCGTGGTCGCGGCAGAAGCGGCGGGCATCCGCCATACCCAGCTTGGAGTGGTCGCCGCCGCGGCCCTTGGCGATGTCGTGGAAGAGGGCGGCGATGTAGAGCACCCAGGGCTTGTCGAAGCCGGCAAAGAGCCGGCTGGCGAAGGGGTACTCGTGGGCGAATTCCGGCATGGTGAAGCGGCGCAGGTTGCGCACCACCATGAGGATGTGCTGGTCCACCGTATAGACGTGGAACAGGTCGTGCTGCATCTGGCAGACGATGCGGCGGAAGGCCGGGATATAGCGCCCGAGGATGCCGTACTGGTTCATGCGCCGCAGCTCATGCACCAGGCCGCGCCGCTGCTGGAAAAGCTGCAGGAAGAGGGCGCGGTTGGCCGGGTCGCGGCGGAAGGCCGGGCTGATCAGGCGCCGGGCGCGCCAGAGGGCGCGCAGGGTACGCGCCGTCATGCCCTTCAGCTCGGCGCGCTGCTCCATGAGGAGGAAGCTCTCGAGGATGGCCGAGGGCTGCTTTTCGAAGGCATCCTCGGCACGTACGTCGAGCAGCTCGTGGTCCATCTGGAAGCGCTCGTTGATGACGATCGGCGCCTTCTGGGCATCGGGCAGGATCTCTGCGGCGAGGTTTTGCAGCAGGATGGTGTTGAGCTGGGTGACCGACTTGGCGGTGCGGTAGTAGCGCTGCATGAGCAGCTCGGCGGCGCGCCGCGTCTTCGTCGCCGCCAGGCCGAAGGCGCGGGCGACGGCCTCCTGGTGGTCGAACAGCAGCCGGTCCTCGCGCCGGCCGGTGAGATGATGCAGGCGGATGCGCAGGTTGTGCAGGAAGGTTTCCAGGCGCTTCAATTGCAGCGCTTCGCTGCGGGTGACGTAACCCTTCCGGGCAAGATCCGCCCACGACTCGCCCAGCCCGGCGGCGCGGCTGATCCACAGGATGAGCTGCAGGTCGCGCAGACCCCCCGGGCTTTCCTTGCAGTTGGGTTCCAGCGCGTAGGGGGATTCCTGGAAGCGTGTGTAGCGCTCGTCCTGCTCCAGGCGCTTGCCCTTGAAGAAGGCCTGCGAGTCGATTTGGGCGCGCAGCCGTCCGGCGAAGGCCCCGTAGAGGCTGCGGCTGCCGCAAAGCAGGCGCGCCTCCAACAGGTTGGTCTGCACGGTGATGTCGCGCCGGGCTTCCTCCGCGCACTCCTCGACCGTGCGCACGCTGTGGCCGATGTCCAGGCCGATGTCCCAGAGGATGCCGATCAGCCGCTCGAGCTGCTTTTCCGTCTCCGGGGCCACGTTCTCCGGCAGCAGGAAGAGCAGGTCCACGTCCGAGGCGGGGTAGAGCTCGCGCCGCCCGTAGCCGCCTACGGCGACCAGCGCCAAGCCCAGGGGCAGGCGCGCCTCCTGCCAGAGGCTTTTCAGCACGCCGTCCACGAGCTGGCTGCGCCCGCGCAACAGCCGGGCCGCGTCGCCGCCCGCTTCGTAGGCCTCCTTCAGCCGCCGGCTGCCCGCGGCCAACTCCGCCTTGAAGCGGCCGACCAGGGGCCGCAGGTCGAATGCCGGCGCCGACGCGGCAGCGGTCTCCATGGGGTTCAGCCGACGATCGCGGGCTTGGGCGGCGCGCCGGCGGAGAGGGTGAGCACCTCGTAGCCGGTGTCGGTGACCAGCACCGTGTGCTCCCATTGGGCCGACAGGCTGCGATCCTTGGTGACGATGGTCCAGCCGTCGGGCAGCTCGGAGATCGCCGCCCGGCCGGCGTTGATCATGGGCTCGATGGTGAAGGTCATGCCCGCGCGCAGCTCGATGCCGGTGCCCGGCTTGCCGTAGTGCAGGACCTGGGGCTCCTCGTGGAAGCGGGTGCCGATGCCGTGCCCGCAGAACTCGCGCACCACGGAAAAGCCGCTGGATTCGGCGTGGCTCTGAATGGCATGGCCGATGTCGCCGAGGCGGGCGCCGGGGCGCACCTGGGCGATGCCCAGCCACAGGCATTCGTAGGTGACCGCGCACAGGCGCCGGGCCAGGATGGAGGCCTCGCCGCCGACGAGGAACATGCGGCTGGTGTCACCGTGCCAGTCGTCCTTGATCACCGTGATGTCGAGGTTGACGATGTCCCCGCGCTTGAGCCGCTTCTCGCCGGGCACCCCGTGGCAGACTTGGTGGTTGACCGAGGTGCAGATGGACTTGGGGTAGGGACTGTATCCCGGCGGGGCGTAGTGGAGGGGGGCCGGGACCGTCCCCTGCACATTGACCATGTAATCGTGGCAGAGGCGATCCAGTTCCGCGGTGGTGACGCCGGGCCTGACGTGGGGCTCGATGAAGTCCAGCACTTCCGCCGCGAGGCGGCCGGCGACCCGCATCTTTTCCACTTGTTGGGGGGTCTTGATGACGATGCTCATGACAGTTGGGGTGACAAACCCGAAAGCCTAGCGGATCGGCCCGGATCAGGCAAATTCGACCGTCCGCCCCCGCGCGCCGAGCCAAGGCCGGTGCGGCCCTTGAGTACAGGGGGCAGAAACCGCTATAATTTGCGGCTTGCTTGGCGGCCCGATCTTCCGAAGATGGGGGCGGCAGGCAAAATTCACACGCCCGGCAACCGGAAAGGGTGTCCCGAGACGGAAGAGGTCGCGGGACCAAGAGTTGAGCAGTACGGCCGGGCGGAGGCCAACCCTGTTCGGAGATTTACATGTCCACGACCATGCGTCAAATGCTGGAGGCGGGTGTCCATTTCGGCCACCAGACCCGCTTCTGGAACCCGAAGATGGCCCCCTTCATCTTCGGCCACCGCAACAAGATCCACATCATCAACCTGGAAAAGACCCTGGTCAAATACCAGGAGGCGATGAATTTCCTGCGCAAGATGTCGGCCAACAAAGGCACGGTGCTCTTCGTCGGCACCAAGCGCCAGGCCCGCGAGATCGTGCGCGAGGAAGCCCAGCGCGCCGGCGTGCCCTTCGTGGACGAGCGCTGGCTGGGCGGCATGCTGACCAATTTCAAGACCGTCAAGCAGTCGATCAAGCGCCTGAAGGAGCTCGAGACCATGTCCCAGGACGGCACGTTCGAGCGCCTGGGCAAGAAGGAAGCGCTGATGCTGCAGCGGGAAATGACGAAGCTGGACAAGAGCATCGGCGGCATCAAGGACATGAACGGCCTGCCGGACGCGATCTTCGTCATCGACGTCGGCTACCACAAGATCGCCGTCACCGAGGCCGGCAAGCTGGGCATCCCGGTGGTCGGCGTGGTCGATACCAACCACACGCCCGACGGCATCGCCTATGTGATCCCCGGCAACGACGATTCCAGCCGGGCCATCCGGCTGTACGCGCGGGGCGCGGCCGACGCCACCCTCGAGGGCCGCAACCAGACGGTCCAGGAGATCGTTGCCGCGGTGTCCGACGAGTTCGTCGAGGTTAACGAGGAAGGCGGCGCCCCAGGCGCCGAGTAACCCAGGCCCGCGGGGCGGCCGGGCTGCCCCGCCCGCATTACCAGCAAGAATTTCAGGAGCAAGCATGGCGGAAATTACCGCTTCGATGGTGAAAGAGCTGCGCGAGAAGACCGACGCGCCCATGATGGAATGCAAGAAGGCCCTCACCGAGGCCGGCGGCGACATGGCCAAGGCCGAGGAGATCCTGCGCGTCAAGCTCGGCAACAAGGCGAGCAAGGCGGCCTCCCGCGTCGCCGCCGAAGGCGTGGTCGGCATCCACATCGCCGCCGACGCCAAGCTCGGTGCGATCATCGAGGTCAACTGCGAAACGGACTTCGTGGCCAAGAACGACGATTTCCAGGCCTTCACCAAGGCCCTGGCCGAACTCGTGGCGAAGAACGACCCCGCAGACGCGGTTGCCTTGTCGGCCCTGGCGCTGAACGGCGCCACGGTGGAGGCCACCCGCACGGCGCTGGTGGGCAAGATCGGCGAGAACATGTCGATCCGCCGCTTCGCCCGCTTCGAAGCGAAGGGCAAGCTGACGAGCTACATCCACGGCGGGGCCAAGATCGGCGTGCTGGTGGACATGGTGGGCGGCGGCGATCAACTTGCCAAGGACGTGGCCATGCACATCGCGGCCTCCAAGCCCAAGGCCCTGGATGCCTCGGGCGTGCCGGCCGAGCTGCTGGAAACCGAGCGCCGCATCGCCGTCGAAAAGGCGCGCGAGGCGGGCAAGCCCGAGGCCATGCTGGAGAAGATCGCCGAAGGCACGGTGCAGAAATTCCTCAAGGAGGTGACCCTGCTCGGCCAGGTGTTCGTCAAGGCCGAGGACGGCAAGCAGACGATCGAGCAGTTGCTGAAGTCCAAGGGCGCTTCCGTGGCCCGCTTCCAGCTCTATGTCGTCGGCGAGGGCCTGGAGAAGCGTTCCAACGACTTCGCCGCAGAGGTGGCCGCCCAGGCCGCCGCGGCCGCCGCCCGCTAGCGCGCCGATGCCCGCCGCCGCCTTCAAGCGCATCCTGCTCAAGCTGTCGGGCGAAGCCCTGATGGGCGAGGACGCCTACGGCATCAACCGGGAGACGCTGGCGGGGATCGTGGCCGAGATCAAGGCCGTGGCCGAGCTCGGCGTCGAGATCGGCGTCGTGATCGGCGGCGGCAACATCTTCCGCGGGCTCGCCGGCAGTGCCTCCGGCATGGACCGGGCCACGGCCGACTACATGGGCATGCTGGCCACAGTCATGAACGCCATGGCCCTGCAGGACGCCATGCGCCAGGCGGGGCTGAACAGCCGCGTGCAGTCCGCCCTGAACATCGAGCAGGTGGTCGAGCCCTACATCCGCGGCAAGGCCATCCGCTACCTGGAAGAGGGCAAGATCGTCGTCTTCGCGGCGGGCACCGGCAACCCGTTCTTCACCACGGACACGGCCGCCGCGCTGCGCGGCTCGGAGATCGGCGCCGAGATCGTCATCAAGGCCACGAAGGTGGATGGCGTCTACACGGCCGACCCGAAAAAGGATCCGCAGGCGGAGCGCTACCACCGGGTCAGCTTCGACGAGGCGATCTCCCGCAACCTGGGGGTGATGGACGCCACGGCGCTGGCCCTGTGCCGCGACCAGAAGCTGCCCATCAATGTCTTCAGCATCTTCAAGCGGGGTGCGCTGAAGCGCGTCGTGCTGGGCGAGGACGAAGGAACCATGGTGCATTGTTGAGGGCGTGAGCTAAGGAGCAAGGCATGATCGCCGATCTGAAGAAAACGACCGAACAGAAGATGCAGAAGTCCCTCGAGGCGTTGAAGAACGACCTCGGCAAGGTGCGCACCGGACGCGCGCACACGGGCATCCTCGACCACGTCCAGGTGGACTACTACGGCACGATGATGCCCATCAGCCAGGTGGCCAACGTGAACCTGCTCGATGCCCGCACCATCGGCGTGACGCCCTGGGAGAAGAAGATGATCCCGGCGATCGAGAAGGCGATCCGCGACTCGGACCTCGGGCTGAACCCGGCCACCCTCGGCGACACGGTGCGCGTGCCCATGCCCGCGCTCACCGAGGAGCGGCGCAGGGACCTCATCAAGGTGGTGCGCGGCGAGGCGGAAAACGCCCGGGTGGCCGTGCGCAACCTGCGCCGCGACGCCAACCACGCCCTCAAGGAGGCGATGAAAGCCAAGACGATCTCCGAGGACGACGAGCGCCGCGCCCAGGAAGACGTCCAGAAGCTCACCGACCGCCACATCGCGGAAATCGACAAAGCCCTGGCCGCCAAGGAAGCCGACCTGATGGCCGTCTGACGGCCTTCGCGCGGCACGGGAGCAACACCGTGACCCCTTTTCCCAGTTCGACACGCGACATCCCCGAGGTCGGCAGCGTCCCGCGCCACATCGCCATCATCATGGATGGCAACGGCCGCTGGGCCAGGAAGCGCTTCATGCCGCGGGTGGCCGGCCACAAGCGCGGCGTGGAGACGGTGCGCGAGATCATCAAGGCCTGCATCGGCCGCGGCGTCTCCTATCTCACCCTGTTCGCCTTCAGTTCGGAAAACTGGCGCCGCCCCCCGGAGGAAGTCTCCTTCCTCATGCAGCTCTTCCTGCGGGCGCTGGAGGAAGAGGTGGTCCGGCTTCATGAGAACGGCATCCGCTTCCGCGTCATCGGCGACCTGTTCCGCTTCGAGTCCCGGCTGGTGGATCTCATCCGCCGCGCCGAGGCGCTGACCGCCGGCAACACCACCCTGACGCTGACCATTGCCGCCAATTACGGGGGCCGCTGGGACATCCTCCAGGCCGTCGAGAAGATGCTGGCGGCCAAGGGGGAGAAGCGCGGCGGCTTCACGGAGGAGGACCTAGCCCCGCACCTGGCGCTCAACTACGGGCCGGAGCCGGACCTGTTCATCCGCACCGGCGGCGAGCAGCGCATGAGCAACTTCCTGCTCTGGCAACTGGCCTACAGCGAGGTCCATTTCACGGACACCCTGTGGCCCGAGTTCGACACCGCCGCCCTCGACCGCGCCATCGAGTCCTATCGGCGGCGCGAGCGCCGTTTCGGCCGCACGAGCGAGCAGTTGCACGCGGACAGGGAGTCCCGGCGCCCGCCGGAAGCGGCCGACCTGCCGACCGAACGGCAAGATGCTTAGAGCGCGGGTACTCACCGCGCTCGTGCTACTGGCAGGATTCCTGGCCGCCCTTTTCGGGCTTCCCTTCGCTGGCTGGATGGTCTTCGCCGGGCTGGTCGCCGGCGCCGGCGCCTGGGAATGGGGCGGACTCATCGGGCTGGACCGGCCCTCGCGGGGGGGCTATGCGGCCGGTTCCCTCGCCTTGAGCCTGGCGCTGGCCAACGCGATTTTCGATGTGGACAACGGGGGCGTGGCCAAGGCGCCCCTCCTGGCCGGGATCCTGGGGCTGGCGGCAATCTACTGGATCGGCGTGGTCCCCGCGTGGCTCGCCGCGAAATGGCGCACGCCCGGCGGGATGGCCGGCATGCTGGCCGGCTGGCTGGTGCTGGTGCCCGCCGGCCTCGCCCTCATGCAGTTGCGCGGCGTCGATCCGTGGCTGGTCCTGGCCGCCCTGGGCGCCGTGTGGGTGGCGGACATCGCTGCCTATTTCACGGGACGCGCCTGCGGCCGGCACCGGCTGGCCGCCTCGATCAGCCCGGGCAAGACCTGGGAGGGGGCGGGCGGAGCGCTGCTCGGGGTCTTGGTCTATGGTTTAGGGGGGGTAGCGGCGGCGGGACATGCGGTGGCGGTCTCCCCCGGGCGCGTCGCCCTGTTCGCCTTGGCGCTTGCCGTACTGACCGCGGTGAGCATACTCGGCGACCTGTTCGAATCCCTGGTCAAGCGGCAGGCCGGGGTCAAGGACAGCGGCAGTCTGCTCCCCGGGCACGGTGGGGTGCTGGACCGCATCGACAGCCTGACGTCGACGCTGCCCTTGGTGGGCCTGGCGGTGCTACTGTGGGAAGGACACATTTGATGAAGCAGCGATTGGTGGTCCTCGGCGCCACCGGCTCCGTCGGCGTCAACACCCTCGACGTGGTGGCGCGCCACCCGGATCGGTTCGAGGTGCTGGCCCTGTCGGCCCACAACCAGGTCGATCGCCTGTTCGAGCAGTGCCGGCGGTTGTCGCCCCGCTACGCGGTGCTCGGCAGCGAGCGTGCGGCCGAAGACCTGCGCCGCCGGCTTCGCGCCGCCCAGACGGGCACGGAGGTGCTGGCCGGCGCAGCCGCCTTGGAGGCCATCGCCACCCTGCCGGAGGCCGATGCGGTGATGGCCGCCATCGTCGGGGCGGCGGGGCTGCCGTCCACGCTGGCCGCCGTCAAGGCGGGGAAGCGGGTGCTGTTGGCCAACAAGGAAGCCCTGGTCATGGCCGGCCCGGTTTTCATGGCCGAGGTGCACCGCAGCGGCACCGTGCTGCTGCCGATCGACAGCGAACACAATGCCATCTTCCAGTCGTTGCCGGACCGTTTCAATGGCGACTACGAGACAAGCGGGGTGCGGCGCATCCTCCTGACCGCTTCCGGCGGACCGTTTCGGCAGACGCCGCTGGCGGACCTGGAAAGGGTGACGCCGGAACAGGCCTGCGCCCATCCCAACTGGGTGATGGGGCGCAAGATCTCGGTTGATTCGGCCACCATGATGAACAAGGGCCTGGAGGTGATCGAAGCGCACTGGCTGTTCGGGGCGCCGCGCAGCCGGATCGAAGTGGTGATCCATCCCCAGAGCGTCATCCACTCCATGGTCGAGTACGCGGACGGATCGGTGATCGCCCAGTTGGGCAACCCCGACATGCGCACCCCCATCGCCCATGCCCTGGCCTATCCCGAGCGCATCGACGCCGGCGTGGCGCCGCTCGATCTGCTGCACACCGGCGCGCTCAGCTTCGAGCGGCCGGATTTCGACCGTTTTCCCTGCCTGCGTCTGGCCTATGAGGCGCTGGAGCGGGGCGGCAACGCACCGGCGGTCCTCAACGCGGCCAACGAAGAGGCCGTCGCCGCATTCCTGGCGGGCGAACTGGCCTTCACGCGCATTGCGGCGGTGATCGAGACGGCGCTCGCCGAGGTGGCGCAAGCCGGCGTTTCCTGCCTCGACGACGTGCTCGCGGCGGACGCCGCGGGCCGTGCCGCGGCGCAAGGTTGTCTGGAGGGCGGCCGACGCCGCCGGGCATGAACTTCCTGTTCTATCTGGGCGCTTTCGCCCTGGCTCTCGGCCTGCTGATCGTGGTGCATGAGGCGGGCCACTTCGCCGTGGCGCGGCTGTGCGGCGTGAAGGTGCTGCGCTTCTCCATCGGCTTCGGCAAGCCGCTGGTCGCCTGGCGCTTCGGCCAGGATCGAACCGAGCTCGCCTTGGCCGCCTTTCCCCTGGGCGGCTACGTGAAGATGCTCGACGAGCGGGAAGAGGAGGTGCCGCCGGACGAATTGCCGCGGGCCTTCAACCGGCAACCCGTGCGGAAGCGCTTTGCCATCGTGTTTGCCGGCCCGGCGGCGAATTTCCTCCTGGCCATCGCCTGTTACTGGGCGCTGTTCGTGCACGGCGTCGAGGAGCTGCGGCCGGTGCTGGGCGCGCCGGTGGCAGCCTCGGCCGCCGCCCAAGCGGGATTCGAAGAGGGCGAACTGGTGCGCAGCGTGAATGGCCGGGTGGTGGCCACCTGGCAGGAATTCCGCTGGGAGCTGCTGCAGCGCGCCCTGGAAAAGGAAAGCGTGACCGTAGCGGTGGCCAACCGCCGCCAGGAGATCTCGCACCGGCGCCTGGACCTGTCCGGGGTAAACACGGCGGAGTTGGAAAGCGATGTCCTGCAGCAGATCGGTTTCCGTTTTTTCCGCCCCGAATTGCCGGCGGTCATCGGCAAGGTCAGTCCCGGCGGCGTGGCGGAGGCGGCCGGCCTGCGCGAAGGCGACCGCATCGTGGCCATCGACGGAGAAGCGGTCTCCCACTGGGGGCGGGTCGTCGCCATCGTGCGTGAAGCCCCCGGGCGGGCGCTCGGCGTGGAGGTGCTGCGCGACGGCCAACGGCTGTCCGTCCGGCTGGTGCCCGCCGAGGCGGAAGACCGCGGCCGGCGCGTCGGACGCATCGGCGTCGCCGTGCGGGAGGGCGACTTCGACCGCGCCTCGCTCATGACGGTGGTGAGCTATGGGCCGCTCGAATCGCTGCGCAAGGCCGCGGTGCAGACCTGGGAAACCTCGGTTTTCAGCCTGAAGGTGTTCGGCCGCATGATCACCGGCGACGTCTCCTGGAGGAACCTCAGCGGCCCGGTCACCATTGCCGACTACGCCGGGCAGTCGGCCAGGATGGGGCTGAGCCACTACGTGCGGTTTCTGGCCCTGATCAGCATCAGCCTGGGGGTGCTCAACCTGCTGCCGATCCCGATATTAGATGGCGGACACTTGATGTATTATATTGTCGAGGTCATCAAGGGCGGGCCGGTTTCCGAGCGGGTGATGGAGATCGGTCAGCAGATTGGGCTCGCATTGCTCGCGATGCTCATGGCGTTCGCCTTCTATAACGATATCAACCGCCTCATTTCCGGCTAATGAAAAAAAAGGCACTCCCGGGTTTGCTTGCGGCACTGTTCTCGGCTTCGGTACTGGCTTTCGAACCTTTCCTCGTCAAGGATATCCGCGTTGAGGGCATCCAGCGCACCGAGGCGGGGACGGTCTTCAGCTACCTGCCGGTGAAAGTCGGCGAGACGATGACGGACGAGAAGGCGGCCCAGGCGATCAAGGCGTTGTTCGCCACCGGGTTCTTCAAGGACGTGCGCATCGAGGTCGAAAACGGCGTCGTGGTGGTGGTTGTGGAGGAGCGTCCGGCGATCGCCACCGTCGACTTCGTCGGGGTCAAGGAGTTCGATAAGGACGCGCTCAAGCGGGGCCTGAAGGAAGTCGGCCTGGCCGAGTCGCGCATCTTCGACCGCGCGCTCCTGGAAAAGGCGGAGCAGGAACTGAAACGCCAGTACCTGGGCAAGGGCCTCTACGCCGTCACGATCACCACGACCGTCACGCCGCTGGAGCGCAACCGCGTCGGCATCAACTTCGCCGTCGATGAGGGCGAGGTGGCGAAGATCCGCCAGATCAACATCGTCGGCGCCCAAGCCTTCAGCGAGAAGGACCTGCTCGACCTGCTCGCGCTGCGCACGCCCGGCTGGATGACCTGGTACACCAAGGCCGACCAGTATTCCAAGCAGAAGCTGTCGGCGGACCTGGAAACCTTGCGCTCCTATTACCTGGACCGCGGCCATGTCGAGTTCAACATCGAGTCCACCCAAGTCTCCATCACGCCGGACAAGAAAGACATCTACATCACCATCAACATCAGCGAAGGCGAGAAATACGCGGTGTCCTCCGTCAAGCTGGCCGGGGAGCTGCTGCTGCCCGAGGAGGAGCTGCGCAAACTGGTGCAGATCAAGCCCGGGGAGACGTTCTCCCGGGAGAAGCTGACGGAGACCACCAAGCGGATCAGCGAGCGGCTCGGCAACGAGGGTTATGCCTTCGCCAACGTGAACGCCGCGCCGGAACTGGACAAGGAAAAGCGCCAGGTCGCCTTCACCATCTTTCTCGATCCGGGCCGCCGGGTCTATGTGCGCCGGCTGAACGTCACCGGCAATGCGCGCACCCGCGACGAGGTGGTCCGCCGCGAGGTGCGCCAGATGGAAGGCGCCTGGTATGACGGCGAGAAAATCAACAAGTCGCGCAGCCGGGTGGACAAGCTGGGCTATTTCGACGAAGTCAACGTCGAGACGCCGGCGGTTCCGGGAACCACCGACCAGGTGGACTTGAACCTGAACGTGAAGGAAAAACCGACAGGCAACATCATGCTCGGTGCCGGTTTTTCCAGTTCCGAGAAGCTGGTCCTGTCGGGCTCGGTGTCCCAGAACAACGTCTTCGGCAGCGGCAAGCACCTGTCGGTCAATGTGAACACGGGCAAGATCAACAAGGTCTATTCGGTTTCCTATACCGACCCTTATCACACGCTGGACGGGGTCAGCCGGGGCTTCGACGTCTACAAGCGCAACACCGACCCCACTTCCTTGTCCGTGGGCAACTACCGGACCTCCTCGGCGGGGACGGGGGTGCGCTATGGCTTCCCCGTCGCCGAGGACAACTCCATCGGCCTGGGGCTGTCGGTCGATGCGACCAAAGTGACCATCGACAGCACCAGCCCGCAGCGGTATCAGAGTTTCGTGCGGGACTTCGGCAACTCGAACACCACGCTCCTGCTGAACAGCTCCTGGGCGAGCGACCAGCGCGACAGCCTGATCTATCCGACCAGGGGAACGCTGCAGCGTGTCTACGGTGAGGTGGGTCTGCCCGGCGGTTCGCTGCGCTTCTACAAGGCGAGCTACCAGTATCAGCGCTATTTCCCGCTTACCCGCGACCTCACCCTGATGCTCAACGGCGAAGCCGGGTACGGCAACGGCTATGGCGGCAAGCCGTTGGCATTCTTCAAGAATTTTTACGCGGGCGGCATCGGCTCGGTGCGGGGCTACAGGACCGCATCTCTCGGGCCGCGCGACCTGGATGCCAGCGGCAACCTGAGCGACGAGGCGCTGGGCGGCAACCGGCGCATCGTCGGCAACGCGGAAGTCCTCTTGCCGCTGCCGGGGCTGGGCATGGATAAGTCGTTCCGGGTCGGCGCCTTCGTCGATGCTGGCCAGGTGTGGGCCACCGGGCAGAAAGCCAGCCTGGGCGACCTGCGCTATAGCGCCGGCCTGGCCATCGCCTGGTCGTCGCCCGTGGGACCACTCAAGTTCAGCTTTGGCCAGCCCATCAACAAGAAGCCGGAAGACCGCACCGAGCGCTTCCAGTTCCAGTTGGGTACGGTATTCTGAACGAACGTTTCTGAGGCAGGAGATTTATGTTGAAAAAGACTGGTATCGTCACCCGTGCCACCCTTTGCGGCTTGCTGCTCTTCCCGGCTGCCCAGGCTATGGCCGAAATGAAGATCGGCTTCGTCAACACGGAGAAGATCTTCCGCGACGCGGCACCGGCGGTGAAGGCGCAGAAGAAGATCGAGAAGGAATTCGAGAAGCGCGACCAGGAACTGCAGCGCCTCGCCAAGCAGTTGCAGGGCGTGCAGGAAGCCCTGGAGAAGAACGCGGTCACCATGTCGGAGTCGGACAAGCGCAACAAGGAGCGCGAGTTCAACGACATGAACCGGGAGTTCCAGCGCAAGCAGCGGGAATTCCGTGAGGATCTCAACCAGCGCCGCAACGAGGAACTCGCCGCGGTGCTCGACCGGGCCAACAAAGCGATCAAGCAGATCGCCGAAGCCGAGAAGTTCGATGTCATTCTCCAGGAAGCGGTCTACGCCAGCCCGCGCATCGACATCACCGAGAAGGTCATCAAGGCCCTCGCCGACGCCCCTGGCAAGTAGGGGGCGCCCGCATGGCTGAAGGCACGCCGGGCTACCGCCTCGATGAGATCGTTGCGCGTTTCGGCGGCGAGCTGATCGGGGACGGCGCGTTGGTCGTCACCCAGGTGGCGACGCTGGAGAAAGCCGGCCCTGGCCAGATCGCCTTTCTCGCCAACCCCAAGTACCGCAGCCAGTTGCAGACCACCCGGGCGGGGGCGGTGATCCTGTCACCGGCGGCGGCGGCGGCCTGCACCGGGCCGCGCATCGTCTGCGCCGACCCCTATGCCTATTTCGCCCGGGTTGCCCAGTTGCTCAATCCGCCGCCGGCCGTCGCGCCGGGCGTGCATGCGACGGCGGTCGTCGAGTCCGATCTGCCCGCCGGCGTCAGCGTCGGCGCCGGAGCCTACGTGGGGCCGGATGTGCGGATCGGCGAGGGCAGCATCATCGGCGCCGGTTGCGCCATCGGGCGGGGGGTGCGCATCGGGCCGGCCTCGCTCCTCCATGCCAACGTCACGATCTATCCCGGCTGCGTCGTCGGGGCGCGGGCCATCATCCATTCCGGCGCGGTGATCGGCGCCGACGGCTTCGGCATCGCCCGGGAGGCGGACGGGAGCTGGACCAAGATCCCGCAGATCGGCCGGGTCGTCATCGGCGACGACGTGGAGATCGGCGCCAACACCACTATCGACCGGGGGGCGCTGGACGACACGGTGATCGAGGACGGGGTGAAGCTCGACAACCAGATCCAGATCGGCCACAACGTGCGCGTCGGCGCCCATACGGCCATGGCCGGCTGCGTCGGCGTGGCGGGCAGCGCCAAGATCGGCCGGCGCTGCACCGTGGGCGGGGCGGCAAACATCCTCGGCCACCTGACGATCGCCGACGACGTGCACATCTCCGCCACGACCCTGGTGACCAAGTCGATCCCGCGGCCCGGCACCTACACGGGTGCGATGCCCTTCGAGGCCCATCGCGACTGGCTGAAAAACGCGGCGCATCTGCGGCAGCTCGACGCCATGGCGGATAAGATACGCGAGCTGGAAGAACGCCTCGCCAATATGGAGAAGAAATCTTGAGCCAGATGGACATTCACCAGATCCTCGAGCACCTGCCGCACCGCTATCCGTTCCTGCTGGTGGATCGCGTGCTCGAGGTCGTGCCGGGCAGCCGCATCGTCGCCCTGAAGAACGTCACGGTGAATGAGCCGTTCTTTCCCGGCCATTACCCGCACCATCCGGTCATGCCCGGCGTACTCATCATCGAGGCGCTGGCGCAGACGGCGGCCATCCTGTCGTTCAAGACCCTGGGCGGCAAGCCGGACGACAAGTCGGTCTATTACTTCGTCGGCATCGACGGCGCGCGCTTCAAGCGCCCCGTCAGCCCGGGGGACCAGATGATTCTGGAGGTATCGATCCAGGCGAACAAGCGGGGCATCTGGAAGTTCGCCGCCCAGGCCAAGGTGGATGGGCAGGTGGCCGCCGAGGCGGATCTGATGTGCACGGTGCGCGCGCTGTGATCCATCCGAGCGCCATCATCGCCCCGGGGGCGAAGCTGGGGCACAACGTCTCGGTCGGTCCCTACTCGATCGTCGGCGAGCATGTGGAGATCGGCGACGACACCTGGATCGGCCCGCATGTGGTGATCTCCGGCCACACCCGCATCGGCCGCGGCAACCGCATCTTCCAGTTCAACTCCCTGGGCGAGATGCCCCAGGACAAGAAATACGCCGGCGAGCCGACGCGGCTCGAGATCGGCGACCGCAACACCATCCGCGAGTTCTGCACCTTCAACTGCGGCACGGCCCAGGACGTGGGCATCACCCGCGTCGGCTCCGACAATTGGATCATGGCCTACGTGCACCTGGCCCACGACTGCCAGGTGGGCAACCACGCCATCTTCGCCAACAACGCGCAACTGGCCGGCCACGTCCACGTGGGCGATCACGCCATCCTCGGCGGCTTCACGGTGGTGCACCAGTTCGTGCGCATCGGCGCCCACAGCATCACGGCGATGGGGGCGATCCTGCTGCAGGACCTGCCGCCCTACGTCATGGCCGCCGGCAACACCGCCAAGCCCTACAGCATCAACGCCGAGGGGCTGCGGCGGCGGGGTTTTTCCGCCGAGGCCATCGCCGCCCTGAAGCGCGCCTACAAGCTCCTCTACCGCTCCGGCCTGACCCTGGAGGAAGCACGCGGCAAGATTGCCGAGGAAGCGGCCAGCCATCCCGACGTGACGCCGCTGGCCGAATTCCTGGCGCTTCCCGGCCGGGGCATCATCCGTTAGGTTCCGAGGTGGCCGATCCGATGCGCATCGCCATGGTCGCCGGGGAGGCCTCCGGTGACCTGCTCGCCGGCCATCTGATCGCCGCCCTCAGGAAGCAGTTGCCCGAGGCGTGCTTCTTCGGCATCGGCGGACCGAAGATGCAGGCGGCGGGCTTCGAGGCCCTCTACCCGGCGGAGAAGCTGGCGGTGCGCGGCTACGCCGAGGTCCTGCTGCACTATCGGGAAATCACGGGCATCCGGCGCCGGCTGGCCGCCGAATTGCTGCGCAGCCCGCCCGACGCCTTCATCGGCGTTGACGCGCCGGACTTCAACCTGGACCTGGAGCGCCGGCTCAAGGCGCGCGGCATCCCGGCCATCCATTTCGTCAGTCCCTCCATCTGGGCCTGGCGCGGCGGGCGCATCCGTGGCATCGCCAAATCCGTCTCCCACATGCTCGCGCTGTTTCCCTTCGAAGAGGCGCTCTACCGGCGCCACGGCATTCCCGTCAGCTACGTCGGCCATCCGCTGGCCGACATGATCCCGCCGGAGGTCAGCCAGGCGGCCGCGCGCGAGCGGCTGGGCCTGCCCCAGGAACAACGGGTGTTTGCCCTCCTGCCCGGCAGCCGGCAATCGGAGCTGTACTACATGGCGGCCACCTTCATCGAGACCGCCAAGCGGTTGCACGAGCGCTTCGCCGACGCCCGCTTCCTCGTGCCCCTGGCCACGCGCCAGACCCGCGACTTGTTCGAACAGGCGCTCTATGACTGCAAGGCCCAGGATCTGCCCGTCACCCGCATGTTCGGCCATGCCCAGGACGCCATGGCCGCTTCGGACGGCGTGCTGGTCGCCAGCGGTACGGCCACCCTGGAGGCGGCGCTGCTGAAGCGCCCCATGGTCATCGCCTACCGCATGTCGCCCTGGTCCTGGCGCATCATGCGGCGCATGGCGTACCAGCCCTACGTGGGCCTGCCCAATATCCTCGCCGGGCGCTTCGTGGTGCCCGAATTCCTGCAGGACGACGCCACGCCGGAGAACCTGGCGCAGGCGTTGGGCAATCTCGTCGAGGACCGGGAGACCTGCCGCCGCCTCGGCGACGTCTTTGCGGCGCTGCACGCGCAGTTGCGGCAGAACACGGCGGAGAAAGCTGCCGCCGCCATCCTGCCTTATCTCAACCGGGCCGAGGCATGCACGCCCCAGGCGGCCTGATCTGCGGCGTGGACGAGGCGGGCCGGGGCCCGCTTGCCGGCCCGGTGTTCGCCGCCGCGGTCATCCTCGACGCCCGCCGCCCGCTGGAAGGCATTGCCGACTCCAAGAAATTGAGCGAAAAGGCACGCGACCGGCTTGCGCCCCTCATCCGGGAACGGGCGCTTGCCTGGGCCGTGGCCAGCGCCTCGGTGCAGGAGATCGACGCCCTGAACATCCTCCAGGCGACGCTGCTCGCCATGCGCCGCGCGGTGGAATCTTTGCGCTTGCCTCCGGACCAAGTATGGGTGGACGGGACCCACTGTCCGCCCGTGGCGATGCCGGCGCGGGCGGTGGTGAAAGGCGACAGCACCGTGCCGGCTATCTCCGCCGCCTCCATCCTGGCCAAGACGGCCCGCGATGCGGAGATGCTGCGCCTGCATGCCCTGCATCCGCAATACGGCTTCGACCGGCACAAGGGCTATCCCACCGCCGCCCACCTGGCGGCGCTGCGCGCCCATGGCGTCGCCGACGTCTATCGGCGCAGCTTCGCTCCGGTGCGCGCATTGCTCGAGGAAGGGAAATGATGACCGACTGGACGCCGCTGCTGTTGTTCCTGCACATTGCCGCCGTGGTGAGCTGGGTGGGCGGCATGTTCTTCGCGTACCAATGCCTGCGCCCGGTGGCCGTGGAGCAGCTCGAGCCGCCGCAGCGCCTGCCTCTCTGGGTGGGCGTCTTCGGGCGCTTCTTTCCCTGGGTGTGGGCCGCCGTGGCGCTCATCCTGGCCAGCGGCCTGGCGATGATGCTCCAGGCCGGCTTCCGGGCGGCGCCGCTGCACTGGCACCTCATGCTGACGATCGGCATCGCCATGATGCTGATCTTCGCCTACGTTTTCTTCGCGCCCTATCCGCGGCTCAGGAGCCAAGTGGCGGCGCAGGCCTGGAAGGAGGGCGGCGCGACCCTCGCGCTGATCCGCCGCCTGGTCGGCACCAACCTGCTCCTCGGCTACTTCACGATAGCGATCGCGACCCTCGGCCGGATGCTCTCCGCCTGACCGGCCGAATCCCCAGCTCCGCGAGCAGGCGGCGCCAGGTTTCCCGTTCCCGCGTCGGCGCGACCAGGGGCCGGCGGCGCTTCACCGCCGCCGCCAGGCGGCTCAGGTAGCGCGGCTCCTGTATCGCCCGCTGCAGCAGCGCGGCCAGGGCCGCCTCGTCGCCCACGGGAAAGTAGCCCGGGTAATCGGTTCCCAGCAGCCCGCGGTT
>CAYZLI010000022.1:8292-10862 GCA_964479195.1 uncultured Rhodocyclaceae bacterium | reverse complement strand
ACCAACTCCACCTGCGCCGCCTCGCCGAGCCGGCGCAGGGCCCGCACGGCGCGAAACGGGTCCTTCTCCTCGCGCAGGTGGCCGAGCACGCAGACGCGCAAGCCCCGGCGCGACGCGCGGGCGAGCAGGCGGGTCGCCACCGATTGGTGGATGACCCGGGCGCGGGCCCGCTGGGAGGCGGTCAGCTCCGCCAGCGCCGCTTCCTGCAGGACGACCAGGCGCGTGGCCAATTCCAGGGACTGCGCCGCGCTCGCATCGACGCGGATGTCCCGGTAAAGATCGGTGCCGGTGAGGGCGAGGACGGCCGGCTTCTCCGGATGGCGCCGGCGGAAGGCCGCCAGGGCGCCATGGCTCTTGCGCGCGTGCAGGGCCACCATCAGGTCCGCCGGCCGACCGTCCCAGTCCGTGGCCACGGCCACGCGGCAACCCAGTTCGCGCAGGATGCCCGCCCAGCGCGTCGCCGTGTTGCGGTTGCCGGCCCGGGAGCCCGGCGGGGCGGGGGTGACGAGGAGGATTTTGGGCGCGGGCATGGATCGTTGCAGGAATAGTTGTTGGCGCTGGGCCTTCAAGCCGCATTCTGCCTCATCGCAGAGCATGCTTCGCATCGACCGGCACATAGACGAACTGCCACTCCGCGAAGCGGCCCTTGCCCTCGAAGTCCTTGAACCGCGCCGCTCGCCTCCCGCTATACAGAGATACAGAGCGGGCGGCGGCGCCGTGGATAACGCTACGCCGCAAGGCTCCACTTATCCTCCTGGAAATTCTGTCCAAACAAACGGGGCCGGCTCTACTGCTGAAGAGAGAAGGGCCGCTTGCTGCGGCCCTTCTCTTATCTGTCGATCTGCTGTAGCGCCTGGGCAGGCGTCACGATGGGGATGCCCTGGAAACGCCCCAGCGTGAGCAGATCGTCATCGCCGGAGACGATCAGATCGGCCTGGGCGGCAAGCGCCAGGGCGAGCGCGTGATCGTCGTCCGGGTCGCGGCACACCGGCTGCGGCAAGGGCGGGGGCTCGATCATCTCGGCCAACTGGCGCAGCTCGCTGAGGGTGCGCTCGCGCGAGGTATTCGAGCGGGTGAGGACCGCCTCGAACTTCGCCCGGCCGATGACATTCTCCAATTCGGCCAGCAGCGCCGGGCTGCTGACGAGGATCAGCCTGCCCGCGCGCACCTGCGCCAGCAGCGCATGCGGCGCCCCGTGCCAGAGCAGGCCGGAGACCAGCACATTCGTATCAATGACCGCCCGCACGCTGCCGGCGCTCCGCGCGTGCGGCCTTCACCTCCGCGTTGATCTCTTCCATCGACATCGGCGCGATGCCGGCCGCGGCCACGCGGTCGGCGATCGCCAGCAGCGCATCGGCCGCCTGCTGGCGTTTGATTGCGTCCATGAGCAAGCGCTCCAGCGCCTGCGAGGTCAGCAGTCCCGCCTCGCGCGCCGCCTGCGCCGTCGCCTCCGGCAATTCGATCTGGATCGTCGTCATGGTCAGGCCTCCTGTGCGCTCACGCGCTGCTTGAGCTTCTCGCGCTCGATGAAGGTGTCGAGCAGCCGGGTGATCTGGCGTTTGGCTTTGGGGTCGAGCTTCTCGATCTCCATCAAGCGGCGCTCCAGCCGGTTGGTGGCCAGCTTCTTCGGCCGGCGCGGCTGGCTCATGCCGAGCAACACATCCACGCCCACCCCCAGCGCCTGCGCCATGCGCGGCAGCAGATGGGCGGGCGGATGCGCATCCGGCGCCTCGTAGTAGGCCACCATCCGCTGCGTGATACCGACCTCGGCGGCGAACTCCACCTGCGTGAAGCCGGCGTCCTTGCGCAGTTGGGCCAAGCGCTTTCCAAAGCTCTCGATCACTTCCATCTTCCGTTTCGGCATGGGGGTACTCTCCAAGGTGGAGTACCCACGCTAAGGCCGATTTGCAGATCGGCTTGCCGCATTATACGAATACCGTATATCATCGCGTCAACAAATTTCTTGTTCGTACCCCTTGCGGGCATCGAGTTGAAGCGCGCCGGCAAGGATCTCTTCGGCCGCTGCCCCTTCCACGAGGACGATTTTGGGCGCGGGCATCGGCGCACTACACTTCATCCACCTGCCATTCACCTGCGCCCATGACATCACACTTCGCGACGCTCCCGCACAGCGACCTCGAGCCTCGGCAGCTTGCCGAATGGCTGCGGGACAGGCATCGCCTCACCGTGCGCTGTCATGAGGATCTCGACGGCCCGGCCTGGATCGGGCCCTATCTGCCCATCGTCAATCCGCCCCTGTGGGAGCTCGGCCATGTGGCCTGGTTCCTGGAGTACTGGTGCCTGCGCCGTCCCGGCGGCGCAGGCGCCCCGCCCTGGCTGCCGAATGCCGACCGCCTCTACGATTCCTCGCGGATCGCCCACGCCGCCCGCTGGTTCCTGCCGCTGCCTTCGCCGGCGCAAACGCTGGATTACCTGGCGCAAGTCACCGAGCATGTGGCCGGACTGCTGGAGGCGGGCGCGATCCCGGACGAGGCGCGTTATTTCGTCGAGCTGGCCCTGTATCACCAGGACATGCACAACGAGGCCTTCTGCTATACCCGGCAGACCCT
>CAYZLI010000022.1:6010-8192 GCA_964479195.1 uncultured Rhodocyclaceae bacterium | reverse complement strand
TTCGACAACGAGAAATGGGCCCACGAGGTCTTTGTGCCGGCCTTCGCCCTTTCCCGCAGGGCGGTGAGCAACGGCGAGTACCTGCGCTTCGTGGAGGAGGGGGGCTACTTGCGGCGGGAGTTCTGGGACGAGGCCGGCTGGCGCTGGCGCAGCCAGACGGGGCGGCGCCATCCCGTCTACTGGCGCGGGCGGGGCGGCTGGGAGCAGCGGGTGTTCGATGCCTGGCGGCCCCTCGATCCGCAACTGCCGGTGCTCCACGTCAACGCCTTCGAGGCCGAGGCCTGGTGCCGCTGGGCCGGGCGCCGGCTGCCGACCGAGGCGGAATGGGAACGGGCGGCGGCGGGCGACAGCGCCTGGGGCTGCCGGCAGATGCTGGGCAATGTGTGGGAATGGACCGCTACGCCCTTCGAGCCCTATCCCGGCTTCACGCCCGACCCCTACACGGACTATTCCCAACCTTGGTTCGGTACCCATCGCGTGCTCCGCGGCGGCAGTTTCGCCACGCAGCCGCGCCTGGCGCGCAACGCCTACCGCAACTTCTACACGCCGGACCGGGCCGACGTCTTTGCCGGCTTTCGCACCTGCGCCCCATGAAAAAGATCACCTCTCGGGACAACCCGACCTTCAAGCTGCTGCATGCGCTGGCCGAGTCCTCGCGGGAGCGCCGCAAGCGGCAAAAGACCCTGCTCGATGGCATGCACCTGGTGGCGGCCTACAGCGAGCGCTTCGGCCTGCCGGAGCTGATCGCCGTGAGCGAGCACGGCTTGCAGCAGGCGGAAATCGCGGCTTTCCTGCGGGCGAACCCGCAGGCGGACCCGGTGCTGTTCGGCGACGGGGTGTTCAACGAGATCAGCCCGGTGGCGACGCCGACCGGCATCGTCGCCGTGGTCGCGCAGCCGGAGTCGGCGGGGCAGGGCCGGCCGGGGAAGTCCTGGGTGCTGCTGGATGCCGTGCAGGACGCCGGCAACCTCGGCTCGATCCTGCGCTCGGCGGCGGCGGCGGGAATCTCCGACATATTCCTCGGCCCGGGCTGCGCCCAGGCTTGGTCGCCACGGGTGCTGCGGGCGGGAATGGGTGCCCATTTCTCCGTGGGCATCCACGAGCATGCGGTGCTGGACGAGGTATTGCGCGGGTTTGCCGGCACGACCGTGTCGGCCAGTCTCCAGGGCGGCAAGGCGATCTACGAGCTGGATCTGCGAGGCCCGGTCGCCTGGCTATTCGGCAGCGAAGGCTCGGGCTTGTCACCGGCGCTGGCGGGGCTGGCCAAGCGCGCGGCGCACATCCCCATGCCGGGCGCGGCAGAATCCCTCAACGTCGCCGCCGCGGCGGCGGTGTGCCTGTTCGAGGAAGTGCGGCAGAAGGCAGGGGCAAGGGGCTAGAACACGTGCCGGTCCAGGTTCGCCTCCTGCATGATGGTGGCGGCGATTTCCTCGATGGACTTGGTGGTGGAGTCCAGCCAGCGCACCCCCTCCTGCTGCATCAGCCGTTGCGCCTCGACGATCTCGTAGCGGCAATTGTCCAGGGAGGCGTAGCGGCTGTCCGGGCGCCGTTCGGTGCGGATCTTGTGCAGCCGCTCGGGGGCGATGGTCAGGCCGAAGAGCTTCGGCCGGTACTTGTACAACTGCTCGGGCAGGCGGTTGCGTTCGAAATCCTCCGGGATCAGGGGGTAGTTCGCCGCCCGCAGGCCGAACTGCAGCGCCAGGTAAAGGCTGGTGGGGGTCTTGCCGCAGCGGGAGACGCCGACGAGGATCACATCGGCCTTGTCCAGCCCGGCGCTGGAGGCGCCGTCGTCGTGGGCCAGGGTGAAATTGATCGCCTCGATGCGGTTCATGTAGTCCTTGCTGCTGGCCGATCCGTGGGAGCGGCCGATGGTGTGGGTGGACTTCACCCCCAGCTCGTCCTCCAGGGGCACGATGAAGGCCTCGAAGAAATCCAGGAACAGGGCGTCGGCCTCGCGCAGGGCCCTGCCGATGTTGGGATCGACCAGGGTGGTGATGACGATGGGGCGGATGCCGTCCGTCTCGGCCGCCTGGCGGAGCTGCCAGAGGCAATCCCTGGCCTTGGCCAGCGAGCTGACGAAGGGGATGCGCACCTGCCGGAAGCGGATGCCCTCGAACTGGCTGAGCAGGCTGTGGCCCAGGGTTTCGGCCGTGATGCCCGTGCCGTCGGAGATGAAGAAAAC
>CAYZLI010000022.1:0-5910 GCA_964479195.1 uncultured Rhodocyclaceae bacterium | reverse complement strand
GTAATCGGATTCGACGAACTGCGCATGAGCGATGTGGAGCAGGTGGGCGGCAAGAACGCCTCGCTCGGCGAAATGATCAGCCAACTGGCCCATGCCGGGGTGCGCGTCCCCGGGGGCTTTGCCACGACGGCCCAGGCCTACCGGGACTTCCTCGCCCACCAGGGGCTCGCCGAGCGCATCAATGCGGCCCTGGACCGTCTCGACGTGGACGACGTGGAAGCCTTGGCGGCCACGGGCGCCCGGATCCGCCAGTGGATCGTCGATACGCCCTTCCCGGAGCAACTGAACCGGGAGATCACAGAACATTACCACGGCCTGGCGGGCAACGGCGGCGCCGACGCCTCTTTCGCCGTGCGCTCCAGCGCCACGGCGGAAGACCTGCCGGACGCTTCCTTCGCCGGCCAGCAGGAGACCTTCCTCAACATCCACGGCCTGGACAACGTGCTGGATGCGGTGAAGCACGTCTTCGCCTCCCTCTACAACGACCGCGCCATCGCCTACCGGGTACACAAGCACTTCCGCCACGCGGACGTGGCCCTGTCGGCCGGCGTGCAGCGCATGGTGCGCAGCGACACCGGCGCCGCCGGCGTGATGTTCACCCTGGACACCGAGTCCGGTTTCCGCGACGTGGTCTTCCTCACCGCCTCCTATGGCCTGGGCGAGACGGTGGTGCAGGGCGCGGTGAACCCGGACGAATTCTACGTGCACAAGCCCAAGCTCGCGGAGGACCGTCCGGCCATCATCCGCCGCAACCTGGGCTCCAAGCTCATCAAGATGGAATTCACGGACGCCCAGCAGGCGGGCCGCTCGGTGCGGACAGTGGACGTGCCGGAAGCCGACCGCCGCCGCTTCGCCCTGTCGGACGCCGACGTGCTGGAACTGGCGCGCTATGCCGTCGCCATCGAGAAGCACTACGGCCGCCCGATGGACATCGAGTGGGGCAAGGACGGCGCCGACGGCAAGCTCTACATCCTGCAGGCCCGTCCCGAAACGGTGAAGGCGCGTGACAACCGCAATGTGCTGCAGCGCTACGTGCTCAAGCACCATTCCAAGGTGCTCGCCTCCGGGCGTGCCATCGGCCAGAAGATCGCCACCGGCCCGGTGCGCATCATTCCCGACGCCTCGCAGATGTCCAAGGTGCAGCCGGGCGACATCCTGGTCACCGACATGACCGACCCCAACTGGGAGCCGGTCATGAAGCGCGCTGCTGCCATCGTCACCAACCGGGGCGGGCGCACCTGCCACGCCGCCATCATCGCCCGCGAGCTGGGCATCCCGGCGGTGGTGGGCTGCGGCAACGCCACCGAATCCCTGGAGGAGGGCGAAGCCGTCACGATTTCCTGCGCCGAGGGCGACACCGGCTACATCTATCGCGGCAAGCTCGAGTACGAGGTGACGACCCAGGAGCTGGGCAACCTGCCCAAGCTGCCGGTGAAGATCGCCATGAACGTGGGCAACCCGGAGCTGGCCTTCGAGTTCCAGGGCATCCCCAACGCCGGCGTGGGCCTGGCCCGCATCGAGTTCATCATCAACAACGTCATCGGCATCCATCCCAAGGCCATCCTGGAGCTGGAGCGCGTGCCGGCCGGCCTGCGCGAGGAGATCCAGCGCCGCGCCCGCGGCTACGCCAGCCCGAAGGACTTCTTCGTGGAGAAGCTGGCCGAGGGCGTCGCCACCATCGCCGCCGCCTTCTGGCCCAAGTCGGTGATCGTGCGCCTGTCGGACTTCAAGTCGAACGAATACCGCAAGCTGCTGGGCGGCGAGATCTACGAGCCGGAGGAGGAAAACCCCATGATCGGCTTCCGCGGGGCGTCGCGCTACGTGGCACCGTCCTTCCGCGACTGCTTCGAGCTGGAGTGCCGGGCCCTGAAGAAGGTGCGCGACGAGATGGGCCTGACCAACGTGGAGCTGATGGTGCCCTTCGTGCGCACGGTGGAGGAGGGCAAGGGCGTAGTCGATCTGCTCGCCGCCAACGGCCTGAAGCGGGGCGAGGGGGGCTCCGCCGACGGCTCCGGCGGCCTGCGCCTCATCATGATGTGCGAGATACCCTCCAACGCCCTGCTGGCCGAGCAGTTCCTGGAGCACTTCGACGGCTTCTCCATCGGCTCCAACGACCTGACCCAGCTCACCCTCGGCCTGGATCGCGACTCCGGCCTGGTGGCGAGCCTCTTCGATGAGCGCGACCCGGCGGTGAAGGCGCTGCTCTCCCAGGCCATCGGCGCCTGCCGCAGGCTCGGCAAGTACGTGGGCATCTGCGGCCAGGGCCCGTCCGACCATGTGGATTTCGCCGAGTGGCTGATGGACGAGGGCATCGTCACCATCTCGCTGAATCCGGACACGGTGGTGGACACCTGGATGCGGCTGGGGAAGCATCTGGGCGCATGACTTGTCGTTCCCGCGAAGGCGGGAACCCAGTGGCTTCTAACGACGCTGGATCCCCGCGTACGCGGGGATGACAACCAAAGCCTATGACTTGACCCGCATCAGCCGCTGCTTTTCCCGCTCCCAGTCGCGCTTCTTTTCGGTCTCGCGCTTGTCCACCTGCTTCTTGCCCTTGGCCAGCCCGACGGTGAGCTTGATGCGCCCCTTGCTGTAGTGCAGGTCCAGCGGCACCAGGGTGTAGCCCGCCCGCTCCACCTTGCCGATCAGCTTGGCGATCTCCCCGGCATGGAGCAGCAGCTTGCGGGTGCGCGTCGGGTCGGGATGGATGTGGGTCGAGGCCGTCGGCAGGGGACTGATGTGGGCGCCGATGAGAAAGACCTCCTCGCCCCGCAGCACCACGTAGGCTTCCTTCAACTGGGCCCGCCCGGCGCGGATCGCCTTCACTTCCCAGCCGTCCAGCACCAGGCCCGCCTCGAAGCGTTCCTCGATGAAGTAGTCGTGCAGGGCCTTCTTGTTGTCTACGATGCTCATGGCGGGGGAGGGTGCGCTAGAATGCGCGATTCTAGCAGCAGCCAAGGGCATGGCCGAAGTCAAGAAATCCGTCCTGATCGAATACAGCGTGGAGCAGATGTTCCACCTGGTCGACCGGGTCGAGGACTATCCCAACTTCCTCCCCTGGTGCGGCGGCACGGAGCTGATCCACCGCGACGACACCAAGACCGTGGCGAAGCTGCACATCAACTACCACGGCATCAAGGCCGATTTCTCGACCGAAAACGACAAGGAGCCGCCGCACCTCATGACGATCAAGCTGCGCCACGGCCCCTTCAAGCACCTGGACGGCCTATGGCTGTTCAAGCCGCTGGGCGGCGCGGCGTGCAAGATCGAGTTCCACCTGCGCTACGAGTTTTCCAGCAGGCTGCTGGAAATGGCCCTGGGGCCGGTGTTCCATCACATCGCCAACACCTTCGTGGACTCGTTCGTGAGGCGGGCGGGACAGGTTTATCCTTCGCCAAATGGCTGACTCCATCTCCGTCGAGGTCGTGTACGCACTGCCGCAGCGGCAGGAGCTGGTGCGCCTGAAGCTGCCGGCGGGCAGCACCCTGCAACAGGCGGTCGAAGCCTCCGGGCTGCTGCAAAAGCATCCGGAGATCGACTTCGGCAAGAACAAGCTGGGGGTCTTCGGCAAGCTCTCCAAGCCGGATGCCCTTTTGCGGGACCATGACCGGGTGGAGATCTACCGGCCGCTCATCGCCGACCCGAAGGAAGTGCGCAAGAAGCGGGCCGACGAGGGCAAAGTGATGAAGAAGGGGGCGGGCGGCGAGGAATAGCGCCTTCCTCCCAGCCTCCTTCCCGAGGAAGGAGGTGACTTTGGCTCGCTTCGCTCGCAGTCCCAACGCTGCCCCTGCCTTGGGGCGGCCCGGCGGCAGGGGCCGTCACTTGCCGCAGAACTGGTCGACCTGGCGTCGCGTTCTTTCGGTCGCCTGGGCGCGTTCCTCGTCGTTCAGGAAAACGCGCTCGCCCTTCTCGTCGAAGCGGGTCACGCGCCGGCCGGACTCCAGCGCCTCGAGCTGGGCCCGGGCCGCCTCGCAGTCGCGGCGCCGCGCTTGCGCCTCGGCCTGCTCCTTCTCCGTCTGGGCGCGCCCCTCCTCGGCCCCGCTGCGGCGCTTGCGGAATTCCTGCTCCTGCTCGGCCAAGCTGCGGCGCTGGGCGGCGCCGCTGTCCGCGGGAACGCCCGCCTTGAGCTTCTTGGCCTCCACGCCCGGAGGCGGCGCATCCCCGTAATGAACCTTGCCGCTGGCATCGCGCCAGGTATAGATTTCGGCGCCCAGGACGGCCGTGGCCGCCAGCCCCAGGATCAGCGCGGCAATCGCTCGCATGCCCCTCTCCGTCCGTTTGCCGGCCCGCCGGCACCCCGCGTATAATACGGATTTGGCACAGAGGTTGGAAGTCATGCGAGTGATTCACAAGGCGCTGACGTTTGACGATGTCCTGCTGGTCCCCGCCCACTCGAGCATCCTCCCCCGCGACGTAAGCCTGGCGACGCGCGTTTCGCGCAACATCCGCCTCAACATCCCGCTGATCTCCGCCGCCATGGACACGGTCACCGAGGGGCGGCTGGCGATCGCCCTGGCCCAGGAAGGCGGCATCGGCATCGTCCATAAGAACCTGCCGCCGCGCGCCCAGGCCGCCGAGGTCTCCAAGGTCAAGCGCTTCGAGTCCGGCGTCCTGAAGGACCCCATCACCATCCCGCCCAGCATGACCGTGCGGGAGGTGCTGAACCTGACCCGCAGCTACAAGATCTCCGGCCTGCCGGTGGTGGAAGGCGAGAGGGTGGTCGGCATCGTCACCAACCGCGACCTGCGCTTCGAGACCAATCTCGACCAGCCGGTGCGCAACATCATGACGCCGCGCGAGCGCCTGGTGACGGTGAAGGAAGGCTCGACCCCCGACGAGGCCAAGGCCCTCATGCACAAGCACCGCCTGGAGCGCGTACTGGTGGTGAACAGTGATTTCGATCTGCGCGGCCTCATCACCGTCAAGGACATCCTGAAATCCACCGAGCATCCCTTCGCCTGCAAGGACAACTTCGGCCGGCTGCGGGTCGGCGCGGCCATCGGCGTCGGCGAGGGCACCGAGGAGCGGGCCGAACTGCTCGTGGAGGCGGGGGTGGACCTGCTGGTGGTGGACACCGCCCACGGCCACTCCCAGGGCGTGCTCGACCGCGTCCAATGGGTCAAGAAGCACTTTCCCAAGGTGGATGTGGTCGGCGGCAACATCGCCACCGCCAATGCCGCCAAGGCCCTGGTGGACCATGGCGCCGATGGCGTCAAGGTGGGCATCGGCCCCGGCTCCATCTGCACCACCCGCATCGTCGCCGGCGTCGGCGTACCCCAGATCACGGCCATCGACAACGTGGCGAGCGCCCTGCGCGAGGCCGGCGTGCCGCTGATCGCCGACGGCGGCATCCGCTATTCCGGGGACATCTCCAAGGCCATCGCCGCGGGCGCCTACTGCGTGATGCTGGGCGGCCTGTTCGCCGGCACCGAAGAGGCGCCCGGCGAGATCGAGCTGTTCCAGGGCCGCTCCTACAAGTCCTACCGCGGCATGGGTTCGCTGGGCGCCATGCAGCAGGGCGCGGCCGACCGCTACTTCCAGGAGGTGACGGACGCCAACGCCGACAAGCTGGTGCCGGAAGGCATCGAAGGCCGTGTGCCCTACAAGGGGCCGGTCGGCGCAGTCATCCATCAACTGATGGGGGGGCTGCGCGCCAGCATGGGCTATGTCGGCTGCGACGGCGTCGACGAGATGCGCAGCCGGGCGGAATTCGTCGAGATCACCTCGGCCGGCGTGCGCGAGTCCCACGTGCACGACGTGCAGATCGTCAAGGAAGCGCCCAACTACCGCGTCGAATAAGCGCCCATGCACAAGAAAATTCTCATCCTCGATTTCGGCGCCCAGTACTCCCAGCTCATCGCCCGCCGCGTGCGGGAGCAGCAGGTCTATTGCGAACTGCATCCCTACGAC
>CAYZLI010000021.1:0-34709 GCA_964479195.1 uncultured Rhodocyclaceae bacterium | reverse complement strand
AGCATCTCCACCACCCAGCGCGTCACCGTGCCCGTGGCGTGGGCGCACTGGTGGCCGCGGGCCTGGTCGAAGGCCTTGTACTCCTCGGCATTCCACATGTCGTAGGTGCGCCCCGTGAACTGGCACTGCAGTTCGCGGCAGGTAAGGCCGCCGAACTCCGCGCGGAAGCGCTCGGCGAGTTCCTTCGCCTTGCGGAAGTTGTTGATGTAACGCCCCTTGTCCAGCTTGTCCCGGTCGCGGCCGTATTTCGCGCTGAGGGCCAGCAGGCCGCCCGTGAGGGCGCCGCACACGCCTTCGCCGATCAGGCCGCCACCCCCGGACAAGCCGTGGGCGGCCTTGACCGTCTGGTCATCCACGATGCCGACCGTCTCCTGCACGGTCGCCAGCACGCATTGCGGGCAGCAACCGTAGTCCAATTCGTATTGGAGCGCCTTTTCATAGGCTTGCTGGCCGAGTGCCTGTTTGTCGCCGCGGTCCATGTCGCTCTCCATCGTATTAGCTAATACTAATATACACCAAGCGGCGCCCTGCCGCCGTCAATCCGCCTTGCGCTTCCGGCGCCACACCGTCAGCAGCGCGTCGAGCTTGGCCCGCGCGGGCAGGCGCTCGTCCGACAAGGCTTCGAGGAAGTCGGACAGCCGCTTCGACTTCACCACCGTGTAGAAGGTGAGCCAGGCGGTGGGCAGGAAGAAGGCGAGGAAGAGCAGGAGGCGCACCGCCAGCGGCGCCTCGCCGGCGGCGATCAGGTTCATGCCGAGGAAGCCGGTGGCCACCGTGCCGATGAGGCCGAAGGTGGTGACCACGGTGAGGCGCACCACGGTGTTGGCCTGGCGGCGCAGGGTGTCGGTGTCCAGGTACTGGCTCATGTCGCAGATCTCCTGCTTCACCTCGGCGTAGAGCGGGTCGGTGCCGAGGTGCTCCGCGCACAGGCGGAACAGGGCCTTGGTCTGGGCCTGGTCCGAGAGCTCGTGGAACCAGTAGCGGTGGGTGAAGCGCAGGAAGATCTCGAAGGTCTGGCGGATGGCGCGCTTGAAGCGGCGCACCGACTCGGCGTCGCGGATGTCCAGGCGGTCCAGGGCCTCCACCAGGCGCTCCGAGAACATGAGCAGCGCCGCCTTCTGCAGATGGGCGATGAGGAAGAGCAGGAAGTGCTGGTGGCGGAACTGGGCGAGCACGCCCGTCTCATTGTGGGTGAAGAGGGCCGACTTGGCGTCGCCCACCACCAGGAGCGCATGGCCGCAGCACAGGTAGCGGGTATCCAGGCCGTCGCATCGGCCGCTCCAGAAGCGGTCGTAGCAATAGTGCCGCTCGAATTCGGCCACGTGCGGCTCCGGGTAGGGCAGCGCCTCGGCCTCATCCGCGGGGGCGACCAGGCCGAGGCGCACGAAGTCCGCGCGGGAGAGCGCGGCCGGGTCCTCCACGGCCAGGTAGGCCATCACCGGCATGCGGTAATACTCGATCTGGCGGTAGCGGATGAGGCCCTGCTCCTCCGAACGGTCCAGCACCAGGGGCTTGAGCATGTAGGCCCAGTGCTCGGCGATGCGCGCCGCCCGGTTGCGGCAGGCGAAGGCGAGGAATTTCTCCCGCCGCTCGTAGTCGGAGACCGCCAGCACCCGCCCGTCGGCGGCCAGCCACTCGGCGCGCTGCACGCAGTGCTGGCCCTGCCCCGCATCGTCCCAGGCGGCGGGATAGGCGCGGCCGAAGCGGTAGAGGAGGTCCTGCGCCTGGTGGAGCGGCAGGTCGTCGGCATGGACCTCCAGGTTGAGCAGCACCACGTCGATGTCGAGGAAGAAGTAGAGGTCCACGTGGGCCACGGCGAGCAGGAGCGGCGCCGCGCCCGGCCGCGCCGTCAGGCGCACGGCGGCGATGTCCCGGCGGCGGAAGACGCGCATGGGCGAGGCGCCCGCCCGGGAGCCGGGGTCCGCGCCGCCCTCGCCGTAGAGGAAGCGCTGCACATAGGGCAGGAAGGTGACGAATTCGTTGTAGTGCCGCTCGCGGAACTGGTCGGGATCGCCGAACTCGTCCTCCACCTCGCGCCAGGGGTTGTGGGGGCCGGCGCGCTCGAGCAGCTCCCAGTGCCTCTGGATCTGGGCGCCCTCGCGGATGGGCATCAACTCCAACGGCCACAGCAGGATCTGCCGGAAATGGCGGACCGTCTTCTTCTTCGCGTCGGGCATGGCGGCTGCCTCCGCCGGGGTTTCTAGAAGTATAGGTGGCCGCGGAAATCCGGTAGGATGGGCGCCGCGCAATTTCCGAGAGCCCCGCCATGCAGTACCGCATCATTCCCGTCACGCCCTTCCAGCAGAACTGCTCGCTCCTCTGGTGCGAGGCGACGAAGAAGGCCGCCGTGGTGGATCCCGGCGGGGACCTGGAGCGCATCGCCGCTGCCGTGGCGAAGCTCGGCCTCGAGGTCGAGAAGATCCTGCTCACCCACGGCCACATCGACCATGCCGGCGGCACGGCGGAGCTGCGGCGCCGCCTCGGCGTGCCGGTCGAAGGGCCGCAGCGGGAGGACGCCTTCTGGATCGACCAGTTGCCCGGGCAGAGCGCGATGTTCGGCTTCCCCGGGGCCGAGGCCTTCACGCCCGACCGCTGGCTGGAGCAGGGCGATGCGGTCGGTTTCGGGCAGGTGGCCCTGGAGGTGCTGCACTGCCCCGGGCACACGCCGGGACATATCGCTTTTTTCCACCGGGATTCCCGGCTGGCGGTGGTGGGGGACGTGCTCTTTCGCGGCTCCATCGGCCGCACGGACTTTCCCCGCGGCGACTACGACGCGCTGATCCGCTCCATCCGGGAGCGGCTCTTCCCCCTGGGCGATGACGTGACCTTCATCCCCGGCCACGGGCCGGTGTCCACCTTCGGGGAGGAGCGGGAGAACAATCCCTTCGTCGGGCGCTACGCCTAGGCGGCTTTCTTCGCCGGCTTCTTGGCGGGGGCTTTCTTGGCCGGGGCCTTGGCCGCTTTCGCCGGCGCCTTCGCGGCGCCCTTCTTCGCCTCCCCCTTCGGCGCGCGCTGCTCGAATTCGAAGCCGACCTTGCCGTCGGCGCCGCGCACGAGATAAGCGGAGAACTTGCGCTTGGTGCGGGCGGAGATGAAGGTGCGCAGGAGATCGGTGCGGCCCTCCTCGAGGAGCTTCGCCATCTGCGCCCGCTCCACCGGCTGCTGCAGGATGATCTTGCCGGAGCGGAAGTCGCAGCTCCGGGCCGGGCCCACCGACTTCTCGCAGACATAGGCCATGCCGTGCTCGAAGACCCGCGCCGAGCACTTCGGGCACGTGCCCAGGGGCTCCTGGCCGCTGAAATCCACTTCCTCCGCTTCCCCCTCGCCCGCCCCGCCCTGGCCGAAATCGAACTCCGGCTGGTCCTCGGCGTTGAGCCGGATCATGGCCGCGAAGGGCCGTCCCATCTTGCTGCGGAAGCCCTGGAGCGGACCGACCACCCGCTTGGCGAGCAGCTCGTCGATTTCCTCCGGCTCGAACTGGCGGCCGGCGACCACCTTCCACAGGGCGTAGTCGCACTTCTTGCACTGGAACTTCTTGTAGTTCTCCTGGACGACCCCGCCGCATTTCGGGCAGGGCGTCTCCAGGGTGCTGAACACTTCCTCGGGGATCTCGCCGTGCTTGATGCGGTCCACCATCTCGCGCGTCTGCCCGACGATGTGGTCCATGAACTCGTCGCGGGCCAGCGCCCCCTGCTCCATCTGCTTGAGCTTGTATTCCCAGTTGCCGGTGAGCTCGGGCGAGTGCAGCTCGTCGATGCCCAGCGTGGACAGGGCGACCAGCAGCGAGAAGGCCTTGGCCGTGGGCTGCAGCTCGCGGCCGTTGCGGTGTACGTATTCCTCGAGGATCAGGCCCTCGATGGTGGCCGCGCGGGTGGCCGGCGTGCCCAGGCCCCGGGCCGACATGGCTTCGCGCAGCTCCTCGTCGTCCACCAGCTTGCCGGCCCCTTCCATGGCGGAGAGCAGCGTCGCTTCGGTGAAGCGCGCCGGGGGCTTGGTCTGATTCGCCTTCACTTCCACGTCGTTGGCCCAGACGCGCTCCAACCCACTGGAGCCGCGCAGCGGCTCACCGCGTTCCCCTCGCCCTCTGGGAGAGGGGCTGGGGGTGAGGGCCTGGAGGGGCACCAGACTGGGCGTTTCATCTTCCCCCTGGGCCTCCTTGCCATAGACGGCGAGCCAGCCCGCCGCGACCAGCACCTTGCCTTCCGACTTGAAGGCCTCGCCTTCCACCCGGGTGATGCGCGTCGTCACGTTGTACTCGGCCGCCGGGAAGAAGATGGCGAGGAAGCGCCGGGTGACGAGATCGTAGAGCTTCTGCTCGGCCTCCGACAGGTTCTTCGGCACCGCGCCCGTCGGAATGATGGCGAAGTGGTCGGAGACCTTGGCGTTGTTGAAGATGCGCTTGTTGGGGTGCACCCAGCCGCCCTTGAGGACCTGGCCGGCGAAAGGCGCGTAGGCGCTGCCGGAGAAGCTCTTCAGGGTGTCCTTCACCGTGCCGATGTAGTCCTCCGGCAGGTAGCGCGAATCGGTACGCGGGTAGGTGAGTGCCTTGTGCTTCTCGTACAGGGCCTGGGCCAGGCCGAGCGTGGCCTTGGCGGAAAAGCCGAAGCGGCCGTTGGCCTCCCGCTGCAACGAGGTGAGGTCGAAGAGCAGGGGTGAGAGCTGGGTGGTCGGCTTGCTCTCCTCCTCCACCGTGCCGTGCTTGCCCAGGCATTTCTTGCGGAGCGCCTCGGCCTGCTTGACGTCCCACAGCCGCTCGGGCCGGGCGTGTTCGTCCTCGGACTTGGCGAACTTCTCGTCGAACCAGCGCCCGCGATAGGTGCCGGCCACGGCGGCGAACTCCCCCTCCACCTCCCAGTAGTCCCGCGGCCGGTGCGCGCGGATGCGCTCCTCGCGCTCCACCAGGATGGCCAGCGTGGGCGTCTGCACGCGCCCCACGGGGGTCTTGTGGAAGCCGCCCTCCCGGGAGTTGAAGGCCGTCATGGCGCGGGTGCCGTTGATGCCGATCAGCCAGTCGGCCTCCGAGCGGCAGCGGGCGGCATCCGCCAGCGGCTTCATTTCCTTGTCCGAGCGCAGATGGGCGAAGCCCTCGCGGATCGCCGTCGCTGTCATGGACTGCAGCCACAGGCGGCGGATCGGCTTGTCGGTCTTGGCGTGCTGCGCCAGGTAGCGGAAGATGAGCTCGCCCTCGCGCCCCGCGTCGCAGGCGTTGATGAGGCCCGTGACGTCCTTGCGCTTCATGAGCCGCGCGAGCAGCTTGAGCCGGTCCTCGGTCCTGTCGATGGGGTTCAGCGTGAAGTGCGGCGGGATCACCGGCAAGTGGGCGAAGGACCACTTGCCGCGCTTGACCTCGTATTCCTCCGGCACCGCCAGTTCGAGCAGGTGGCCGATGGCCGAGGAGAGCACGTAATCCTCGCCCTCGAAGTACTCGCCCTGCTTGGTAAAGCCGCCCAGCGCCCGGGCGATGTCCTGGGCGACGGAAGGCTTCTCGGCGATGATCAGTTGTTTGCCCATGCTCGGGGCGGCCCTTTCGGTCAGGACCGCGAACGCGTGGAAAGGCGGGGATGATAAGGACTGCGCCCCGGGCTGGCAAGCCGGGCTTCCCGGCGCGTGCCGCTTCAGTGCATGAAGCGCGCGTCCTCGCCGGAGAGCAATTCCTCCAGGATCAGGGTATCCATGGCCTGATGCTGGTTCCACAGCACCATGAGGACGATGATCTTCAGCCGTGACAGGGAGACGGCGTGATCGGGCAGCGCCAGGGCGCGCTCGAGGATCATCTCCCGCGTCACGGGGTTGAGCACGCCGGCATTTTCCAGGAAGGCGATGAAGCCGCGGCACTCCACGTCGAGCCGGGCCAGTTCGTCCTCGCTGTAGCAGCGGATGGACGTGCTGTCGGCGGCGATGTCCGGCCGGCTGTCGCCGACTTCGCGCAGGCCGTCGAGCCACTCCAGGGCTTCGCTGATTTCCTCGTCCTCGAAACCGGCGGCGGATAGCTTGAGTGCGAGCTGCTCGGCCTCGGGATAGGCCTCGGCGTGGAAATAGTTCTCGAAGAGATAGACGAGTATGTCGAACATGGCGGCGCTGTGTGTCGTCAGTTCATGGTCTTCCCGTCTGCTTGACAGGTCCAATGCGCTGGAACTTTCCGCCCGGCAGGCTGGCAATCCGGCCTTCCAGTTCCATGGGCAGGAGCATGGCGTATAGCTTCTCTGCCGTCAAGCCGCTGCGCGCGGCCAGCGTGTCGATGTCGCAGGGGTCGAAGCCGAGGCAGTCGAGGAGCTTGCGGGTGGCTTCGTCCGCCGCCGGCTCGGGGGCCGCGATGCTGGCCTCGCCGCCCGGCGCCAGGCCCAGTTCGTCGAGAATGTCCTTGGCGTCGTCCACCAGCTTGGCGCCCTGCTTGATGAGGCGGTGGCAGCCCTTGGCCAGCGGCGAGTGGATCGAGCCGGGGATGGCGAAGACGTCGCGCCCCTGCTCGGCGGCGAGCCGCGCCGTGATGAGGGAGCCGCTGCGCTCGGCCGCCTCCACCACCAGGCAGCCGCGGGAAAGCCCCGAGATGATGCGGTTGCGGCGGGGGAAGTTCTCCTTCAGGGCGGGCGTGCCCAGGGGGAACTCGCTGACGATGGCCCCCTGCTCGGCGATGCTGCGCGCCAGCTCCCAGTTGCCGGCCGGGTAGACCCGGTCGATGCCCGTGCCGATCACCGCCACCGTGGCGCCGCGCCCGCGCAGGCCGCCCCGGTGCGCCGCGGCGTCGATGCCCAGGGCCAGGCCGCTGACGATGGTCAGGCCGGCCTGGGCCAGGACCTCGGCGAAGGCCTCCGCGCTGGCCGCGCCCTGGGGCGTGGCGTTGCGGCTGCCGACGATGGCCAGGCCGGGGGCGTTGAGGAGCTCCACCCGGCCTTTCACGTAGAGCAGCGTTGGCGGATCGGGGGTCTCGAGCAACAGCCGCGGGTAGCCGGCATCGGCCAGGGTGAGGATGCGGTTGCCGGGCTCGCCCGCCCAGGCCAGGGCCACCCCGACCGCGCCGGCGGTGTCGCCGGCCAGCAGGCGGTCGGCCGTGGCGCGGGGCATGACGCGCGCCAGGGCGGCGGCGCCCGCGGCGAAGATGCGCTCGGGCAGCCCGAAGGCGGCAAGCAGCGCCCGCTGGGTTTCGCCGCCGATGCCCGGGGCGAGGGTCAGGCGCAGCCAGGGAGAGAGATCGCTGGCTGGGTCGGCCACTATGGCGTGCGCACGATGTCGGCGACCGCCACCGGGCGGGTCACATCCATCACCAGGGCGTAGGCGATGCGCTCGAACGTGCGGAAGACGAACACCAGGCCGTAGCGCTCCGGCGGCAGCTGATAGACGGTCTTCTCGTCGTCCTCGCGGTACAGCCGCTCGACGCCGTTGCGGTACAGGGCCAGCACATGGCCCACCTCCAGCCCGTCGCGCTTGCCGCGGTTGAGGGTGACGATGCTGTTGCGCCCCGCCTCCTTGACGCCGCCGTAGACGGCGGCGATCTGGCCGCGGATCTGGCTGGACGGGGCGTGGGGGGCGTATTGGATGATCTCGGGCCGGGTGGCCGGCGTCAGGCGGTCCCGCACGCCGATCTCCTGCTTGGCCGTGACGATCTCCACGGTGGCCGGTTCCCCATCGGCGATGCGCCGGGCCGTGCCCAGGTAGAAGGCCTCGTAGCCGATGGGCTCGTTGGTCTCCGGGTCGATGATCGGCCGGGCCGGGCGGTAGACCTGCCACAGCTTCGTGGCCTGGTCCGCGCCGGCGACGTAGGCGCGGCCGCCCGGGCCGAGGTAGACCCGGTCCTCCTGGGTGGCGACGATCCGGGGCGCGCTCTTCAAGCCGTCTTCGTCCACGACCAGGGGCTGGGCGAGGAAGGGCTCGATGACGTTCTGGGGGATGCTGGGAATGGCCGCGGCCGGTTTTTCCGCATGGACCTTGGGCTCGAGCTTGATCACCTGGCCCAGCTTGAGCCGGGGTTCCGCGCCGCTGCGGTCGAGGATCACCACCTGGCCCGGGTAAATGCGATGCGGGTTGCGGATCTGCTCCTGGTTCAGGCGCCAGAGCTCGGGCCAGCGGAACGGTTCCTTGAGGAATTTGCCGGCGATCCCCCAGAGGGTGTCGCCGGGCAGGACGATGTGGCGGTCGGGCGCGTCGTCGGCCAGTTGGACGGGCGCGGGGGCCTGGGCCAGGGCGCAGGTGGTTGAGAAACTGAGGAGCAGCGCAGATATAATACGTATCATCGTCATGGCCTCGATCAGGAACCGCGGACCTCTTACCGGGTCTCGGGGGTCATTGAGCCAGTATGCCGATCCAAGTCTAGCATGGCCGTCCGCCTAGTTGCAGTTTGCATTAAATTCTGGACGTAATCCTTTAAATTCGCAAGCATTTTATGGCTCTCCTCCCCATCCTTCGCTATCCCGATCCGCGGCTCCACAAGAAGGCGGCCCGGGTCGAGCGGGTTGACGAGTCGATCCGCAAGCTGGCGGCGGACATGGCCGAGACGATGTACGCCGCGCCGGGGGTCGGCTTGGCCGCCACCCAGGTGGACGTGCACAAGCAGCTCGTCGTGATCGACATCTCCGAGGACAAGTCGCAGCTCCTTACCCTCATCAACCCGGAGATTTTCGAGCGCTCCGGCGAGCAGGCGTGCGAAGAGGGCTGCCTGTCGGTGCCGGGCATCTACGAGAAGGTGACCCGGGCCGAGCGCATCAAGGTGCGCGCCCTGGACCTCAAGGGCGAGGCCGTCACCGTGGAAGCGGCGGGCCTGCTGGCCGTCTGCATCCAGCACGAGACCGACCACCTGCAGGGCAAGGTATTCGTCGAATACCTGTCCAAGCTGAAGCAGACCCGCATCAAGTCCAAGCTGGCCAAACAGGCGCGGATTACCGCGTGATGGCCCCCCACCCCCCGGCCCCCGCCCCGGGGCGGGGGAGCCCTAGTGCTCGCTCCGCTCGTCTGTCACGGGGCACTTCGTGGTTGCGTGAGCGGGAATGCCGCCTCCGGCGGCGTGCCGTCTCGCCTTGGGGGCCGCGCGGGAGCGTCGCGCCTCGGGACGTGCGCAGCGGAGCGCGGCAACGATTCGGCTCCGCTGTGCAGCTTCGCAGGCACGGCCGCTGCGCCGAATCCCCGGCGACGAGACTGCTCCGTGGGAGGACATCATGAACGTTGCGTTCGCGGGTACGCCGGAATTCGCCGCCCGGGCGCTGGAGGCGATCCTGGCTGCCGGCTTCCCCGTGCCGTTGGTGCTCACTCAGCCGGACCGGCCCGCCGGGCGCGGCATGGCCCTGCAGCCCAGCGCGGTCAAGCGGCTCGCCCTCGAACACGGCCTGGCGGTCCACCAACCCCCTTCCTTGAAGGCCGAGGAGGCACGCCGGCCCCTCGCCGAGGCCGCCCCCGACGTCCTGGTGGTGGCCGCCTACGGCCTGATCCTGCCCCAGGCAGTGCTGGACATCCCGCGTCGGGGCTGCCTCAACATCCACGCTTCCCTGCTGCCGCGCTGGCGCGGCGCCGCGCCCATCCAGCGCGCCATTCTCGCCGGGGACCGGGAGACCGGGATCAGCATCATGCAGATGGATGCCGGGCTGGATACCGGGCCCGTGCTGCTGGAAGGCCGCCTGCCCATTTCGGACGAAGACACCGCGCAATCGCTGCACGACAAGCTGGCGGCCCAGGGCGCCGAGCTGATTGTCGCCGCCCTGGGCCGGCTGGAACAGGGTTCCCTGCCTGCCACGCCCCAGCCCGCGGCGGGCGCCACCTATGCGGCCAAACTGGACAAGCGCGAAGCGGAACTGGACTGGCGCCGGCCGGCGCTGGAACTGGCCCGCGCCGTGCGTGCCTTCAATCCCTTTCCTGGCGCGGTGGCCGCCTGCAACGGGGTGGCCCTGAAGATCTGGTCGGCCAGGCCGGCGGACGGCCGCGCCGAGCCCGGCGCGGTGCTCGCCGCCGATGCCACCGGCATCCTCGTGGCCTGCGGCGACGGGGCGCTGCTTCTCACCGAGCTGCAGAAGCCCGGGGGCAAGCGCCTGCCCGCCGCCGACTTCCTGCGCGGCTTCCCGCTGCACCCCGGCAGCCGCTTCGCCCCGGCGGGGAATTGAATTATCCTTGCCGCCGCCCCATCTAAGGGGTGCGTTTCATAGATAGGAGAAACACGCATGCTGGGCAACTGGCTGAAGACGACCATCCTGATGGCAGGCATCCTGGCGCTGTTCGGCGCCCTGGGCGCGACGCTGGGCGGCGCGCAGGGCATGCTGCTGGCGCTGCTGCTGGGCGGGGCCATGAACCTCTTCGCCTACTGGTTCTCGGACAAGATGGTCCTGCGCATGTACAACGCCCAGGAAGTGGACGAGGCGAGCTCCCCCTACCTCTACAACATGGTGCGCGAGCTGGCCGGCCGCGCCGGCCTGCCCATGCCGCGGGTCTACATCATCGACGAGGCCCAGCCCAATGCCTTCGCCACGGGCCGCAACCCGGACAACGCCGCGGTGGCCGCCACCACGGGCATCCTGCAGCTGCTCTCGGCGCGTGAGCTGCGCGGCGTGATGGCCCACGAGCTGGCCCACGTGAAGCACCGGGACATCCTGATCTCGACGATTTCCGCCACCATGGCCGGCGCCATCTCCATGCTGGCCAACTTCGCCCTGTTCTTCGGCGGGCGCGACTCGGAAGGCCGGCCGGCCAACCCCATCGCCGGCATCCTGGTGGCGCTGCTGGCGCCCCTGGCGGCGAGCCTGATCCAGATGGCCATCTCGCGAGCCCGGGAGTTCGAGGCCGACCGGGGCGGCGCCGCGATCTCCGGCGACCCGCGCGCCCTGGCCGACGCCCTGGGCAAGATGGACGCCTATGCCCGCGGCATCCCGATGGCAACGGCCGAGGCGCACCCGGAGACGGCGCAGATGATGATCATGAACCCGCTCTCCGGCGGCGGCCTGCGCGGGCTGTTTTCCACCCACCCGGCCACCGAAGAGCGCATCGCCCGGCTGCGGGCGATGGCTTGACCCCCACCCAACCCTCCCCCAGGAGGGGGAGGGCAAGGGAGGGGGTGCGGTGGTCGCTATCCGAGTTTTCCCCGCAAGTACGCCAGCACGTCGCCCAGGGTGACCAGCTTGCCGTAGTCGGCTTCCGGAATCTCCACCTTCAGCTTCTCGTGCAGGCCGATGAGGAAGTTGAGCCAGTCCATGGAGTCCAGGTCCACCTGGTTCCGGAGCGGCTTGTCGGCGACCAGATCGCCCTCCTCCACTTCGGGAGCGATGGTTTGCAGCGTGGCCACCACCACGGCGCGCAGCTCCTGTTCGTTCATCACAGCTTCTCCGGTTGTTGCAGCAGTTCGCGCAGTTCCGCGAGGAACAGGGCGCCGCGGTGGCCGTCCGAAACCCGGTGGTCGGCGGCCAGGCTGGCCGTCACCGTCGGCATGACGGCGAGCGCCCCATCCTCCACCCAGGGTCGCTCCATGATGCGGCCGAAGCCGACCAGGGCCACCTGGGGCGGGTAGATCACGCCGTAGACCGCCTCCACGCCTTGCTCGCCCAGGTTGGTCACCGTGATGGTGGGATCCGACATCTCGGAGCTGCGCAAGCTGCCGGCCCGCGCCCGCTTGACGAGATCCGTCAAGTCGCGCATGACCTGCTCCAGGGACTTTGCGCCGACATCGTGGAGGGCCGGCGCGATCAACCCGCCCTGCCGCAGCGAGACCGCCACGCCGAGGTGCGCGGCCGCACCAGGCTGGAAAGCGCCGTCGCGGAAGAAGCCGTTCATCTCGGGATAGTTTTTCGCTGCCAGCGCCACGGCCTTCAGTTGCAGCACCGCCATGAGCAGGCGTTCGGTGATGGGGCGGCCTGCGTTTGCCCGGGCGAGCCAGTCCTGGGCGCGGCGCATCGGTATGGTCTCGGACAGGTAGTAGTGGGGAATCTCCCGCTTCGAGCGGCTCATGGCGGCGGCGATGGCGCGGCGCATCTCCGCCTGCCGGTCCGCGGCCGGGGCCGCGGACTTCGCCTTCGCCGCCTGCTCCACGTCGGCCAGGGTCACCGCGCCGTCCGGGCCGGTGCCGAGGACGCGCTCGATATCCACACCCAGCTCCTCGGCGTGCTTGCGGGCGGCGGGGGAGATGCGGCGCCGATCGGCCCCCTCTCCCCCGGCGCGGGGGAGAGGGCTGGGGTGAGGGGGCAGCGGCGGTATCGAAACACCACCCTCACCCCGACCCTCTCCCTGAGGGAGAGGGGGAGATTCGCCCGGCGCCAACAGGGTCGCCAGCACCGTGCCCACCGCCACCGTCTCGCCCGGCTGGACGAGGAGTTCGTGCACCGTGCCTTCCTGCCAGCTCTCCACGTCCACCGCCGCCTTCGAGGTGTCGACGATGGCGACCACCTGGCCGCGCTTCACCGCGTCGCCGGGCTTCACCTTCCACGCCAGGAGCTTGCCCTGGTCCATGTCGGCGCCCAGGGAGGGCAGCTTGAACTCAAGCATTCAGGACCCCTTTCGCCGCCGCGACGATCTTCTGCGGCTGCGGCAGCGCCGCCTCCTCCATGTGCCTGGCGTAGGGGATGGGCACCTCCTCGCTGCACACCCGCGCCACCGGCGCGTCCAGCTCGTAGAAGGCGTGTTCCATGAGGCGCGCCATGACCTCGGCGGCGAGACTGCCGCTCTTCCAACCTTCGTCGATCACCACCGCATGATGGGTCTTCCGCACCGAGGCGGCGAGGGTCTCGGTGTCCAGCGGGCGCAGCACGCGCAGATCCACCACCTCCGCGTCGATCCCTTCCCGCGCCAGTTCGTCCGCCGCCGCCAGCGCCTTGGGCAGCGAGCCGCCGTAGGTGATGAGGCTCACCTGCGTGCCGGCGCGGCGCACCGCGGCGCCGGCGATGTCGCAGCGCCAGTCCGCGGGCAGCTCGCCTTCCAGGTTGTAGAGCTGGGCGTGCTCGAAGATCACCACCGGGTCGGGGTCGGCCAGGGCCGGCGCGAGCATGCCGCGCGCATCGGCGAGGGTGGCCGGCGCCAGCACCTTGATGCCGGGGATGTGCGCGTACCAGCCCTCCAGGCTGTGGGAATGCTGGGCGGCGAGCTGGCGCCCGGCGCCGGTGGCCATGCGGATCACCAGGGGCACGTTGAACTGCCCGCCCGACATGTGGCGCAGCGTGGCCGCGGTATTCACGATCTGGTCCAGGGCGAGCAGGCTGAAGTTCACCGTCATCACTTCGACGATGGGGCGCAGCCCGCCCAGCGCCGCGCCGATGCCGGCGCCGACGAAGGCCAGTTCCGAGAGGGGCGTGTCGCGGATGCGCTCCGGGCCGAATTCCTCGAGCAAGCCCTTGGAGACGGCATAGGTGCCGCCGTACTTGCCCACGTCCTCGCCCATCAGGAAGACCCGCGGGTCGGCGGCCAGCGCTTCGCGCAGGGCCTGGCGCAGGGCTTCGCGGTAGGTGGTCTTCATCGCGGCGCTCCGGGGGATTGGACGTCGCGGGTGAGATCCTCCACCGGCTCCCACGGGGCGCCTTCCGCGAAGGCCACCGCGGCCTGTACCTCCTCATTCACCCGCGCATCCAGGGCGAGGAATTCCGCCTCGGTGAGCTTGCCCTCGGCCTTGAGGCGCGCCGAGAAGGTGTGGAGGGGGCCCCGCTTCTTCCATTCCTCCACCTCCGCCTTGTCCCGGTAGAGCTCCGGGTCGAACATGGAGTGGGCGCGGAAGCGGTAGGTCTGGTACTCGAGGAAGAACGGCCCCAGCCCGTCGCGCACGTGGCGGGCGGCGAGCTTCGTCGCCTCGTGCACCGCCACCACGTCCATGCCGTCCGCGTGCAGCGTCGGCACGTTGTAGCTCGCCGCCTTGGCGCCGAGGTCGGTCTGGGATTCCGAGCGGGTGAGCCGTGTGCCCATGGCATAGAGGTTGTTCTCGCAGCAGAACAGCACGGGCAATTGCCACAGGGCGGCGAGGTTCATGGATTCGTGGAAGGCGCCCTCGGCCATGGCGCCCTCGCCGAAGAAGCAGGCGGTGACGCGCCGGATGCCCTGCAGCTTGTCCGCCAGCGCCAGCCCGACCGCGAGCGGCAGGCCGCCGCCGACGATGGCGTTGCCGCCGTAGAAGCGCGTTTGCGCGTCGAAGAGATGCATGGAGCCGCCGCGCCCGCGCGAGCAGCCGGCCTGTTTGCCGAACATCTCCGCCATGATGGCGTTCATGGACACGCCGCGCACCAGGGCGTGGCCGTGCTCGCGGTAGGTGGCGACGAGGTTGTCCTCGGGGGCGAGCGCCCGCAGCGCGCCCACGGCGACGGCCTCCTCGCCGATGTACAGATGCAGGAAGCCGCGGATCTTGCCTTCGCCGTAGAGCTCGGCGGCTTTCTCCTCCAGGCGGCGGATGCGCAGCATGTCGGTCAGCAGCGAGACGGCGAAGGGCTGGTCGTAGGGGATGGGTGCGCTCATCCTCCGCCCTCCAGCGTCGAAATATCCCCTTCCGGCAGCCCCAGTTCCCGCGCCTTCAGGAGGCGCCGCATGATCTTGCCGCTGCGCGTGCGCGGCAGGCTGGGCAGGAAGTCGATCTCCTTGGGCGCCACCGCCGCGCCGAGCTTCTTGCGCGCATGGCCCAGCAGTTCCATCCGCAATGCCTCGGAGGCCGCGAAGCCCTGCTTCAGCGAGACGAAGGCCTTCACCACCTCGCCCACCACTTCGTCGGGCTTGCCGATCACGCCCGCCTCGGCCACCGCGGGGTGCTCCATGAGGGCGCTCTCCACCTCGAAGGGGCCGATGAGATGGCCTGCCGACTTGATCACGTCGTCGGCGCGCCCCACGAACCAGTAGTAGCCGTCCGCGTCCCGCTTGGCCAGGTCGCCGGTGAGATACCACTCCCCGGCGAAGCACTTGCGGTAGCGCTCCTCGTTGTGCAGATAGCCGCGCAGCATGGAGGGCCAGCCGCGCTGCAGGGCGAGCTCCCCTTCCGTGTCCGGCGCGTCGACGGGCGTGACCGAACCGTCCGCGTTGCGGCGCACGATGGCCGCCTCGATCCCCGGCAGCGGCCGGCCCATGGAGCCCGGCTTGATGTCGAAGGCCGGCGTGTTGGCGATCATGATGCCGCCGGTCTCCGTCTGCCACCAGTTGTCGTGGATGGGCAGGCCCAGCACTTCCTTGCCCCACCACACGGCCTCGGGATTGAGCGGCTCGCCCACGCTGGCGATGAAGCGCAGCTTCGGAAACGAGTACTTCCGGGCGATCTGCGCGCCGGCCTTCATGAGCATGCGGATGGCGGTGGGGGCGGTGTACCACACCGTCACCTGTTGCTCCTGCAGGAGGCGGTACCAGCGCTCGGCGTCGAACTCGGCCTCATCGACGATGGAGCTGACCCCGTGCAGCAGGGGCGCGACGATGCCGTAGGAGGTGCCCGTCACCCAGCCGGGATCGGCGGTGCACCAGAATACGTCGTCGGCATGCAGGTCCAGCGCGTACTTGCCCGTGGCCCAGTGGGTGACCGCGGCGCCGTGCACGTGGATCGCCCCTTTCGGCGTGCCGGTGGTGCCGCTGGTGAAATGCAGCAGGGCCATGTCCTCGGCCTGCGTGGGCACGATCTCGAAATCGTCGGGCGCCTGTGCCATGAGCCGGCCCAGATCCAGCGTGCCCGGCACGTCCGCGGGCTGCCCGCCCTCGCCCACCAGCAGCACGTGCCGGAGCGCAGGCAGCCGGTCGCGGATCTTTTCCAGCTTGCGCCGGTAGAGCAGTTCCGTGGTGACCAGCACCGTGGCCTCGCCCAGATTGAGGCGCGTGGCGATGGGCTCGGGGCCGAAGGCGGAGAAGAGCGGCGCGACCACCGTGCCGTTCTTGAAGCCGCCCAGCACGGCCAGGTAAAGCTCGGGAATGCGCCCGGCCAGCACGAACAGCCGGTCGCCCTTGGCGATGCCGAGCGCCTTCAGGACGTTGGCGAAGCGATTGGTGAGGCGGGACAGTTCGCCGTAGGTGAGCTCGCGGGACGTGCCGGTGCCGAGGAAGCGGAAGGCGACCTGGCCGCGCCGCGCGCCCCGGGCATGACGCTCCACGGCGAGCCGGGCGATGTTCAGGCCGCCGGGCCGGCCGGCCAGTTCCGCCCGCGCCGCCTCCCAGGAAAAGGCCGCCCGCGTCGCCGCATAGTCCGCCAGGTTCGGCGGCACGCGCAGGTCCGCCGTGGTCTTGCGGATGATCGAAGGTCGCAGCACCTCACCTCCCGCCCCTATTCTGGAGGCATTCTGCGGCGGGGTGGCGCAGTGCTTCTTTGATTCAGCGCAAGGGAAGCCGCTTCAGACGACGCGGAAATTCTTGAACTGCCAGGGATCGTCCCGGTCCAGATCTTCCTCGAACAGCCAGCCGCGGTCGGCGAGGGGCGTCCAGTCGCTGTAGGCGCCCACCACCTCGCCCAGGTAGGGCCGGATGAAGTCGAGCACCCAGCGGTAATCCATTTCTTCCGGTTCGATCACGCCCCGCTGCGGGTTGCGCAGGGCCCAGATGACGCCCGCCACCACGGGCGCGGTCACCTGCAGGCTGGTGGCGCTGTTGTGGGGCGCCAGTTGGCGCGCCTGCGCGATGCTCAGGCGCGAGCCGTACCAGTAGGCGCCCTTGGGATGGCCCATGAGCAGTACGCCCAACTCGTCCATGCCGCCGAAGATCTCGTTCTTGACCACCCGGTGCCTGTCCTGCATGCGCCAGTTGCGGCCGGCCAGCTCGTGCACCGAGAGCACGGTGTCGTCGCAGGGATGGTAGGCGTAATGGACCGTCGGCCGGTATTCCGGCTGGTCGCCGGCGCCGACGGTGAGGTAGTCGGCGATGGAAATGGACTCGCCGTGGGTGATGAGAAAGCCGTGGATCGGGCCGGCCAGGGGCGTCCAGGTGCGCACCTGGGTGCTGGCGCCGGGCCGGGTCAGCCAGATCGCCGCCTTGCAGCCTGCCGCGTGGCGGCGGCCGTCGGCCGGGAAATGCCGCTCGTGGCTGCCCCAGCCCAGTTCCACGGGCTGGCAGCCTTCGCCGACGAAGCCTTCCACCGACCAGGTGTTGAGGAACTCGCCCGGCACTTTGCGCGGGCTGGCCACCTGGGTGTCGCGCTCGGCGATGTGGATGGCCTTGATGCCCAGGTCCCGGGCGAGCCGCGCCCAGCCGGCACGGTCCGTCGGGGTGTGCGCCGGACGGCCGCAATCCGCGGCGATGTTGAGCAGGGCCTCCTTGACCAGGTGCGAGACCATGCCGGGATTGGCGCCGTGGGTGAGGATGGCCGTCGGCCCCTTGCCGTTGCGCCGGCCCTGGGCCAGGGCCGTTTCGCGCAGGGTGTAGTTGGAGCGCTGTTCGGGGGAAACCGAGGGATCCGTATAGCCGCCGGCCCAGGGCTCGGTGCAGGTGTCGATGTAGAGCGCGCCCCGCTCCTGACACAGGGCGATCAGGGCGACGCTGGAAACGTCGTTGGACAGATTGAGCAGGAAGTCGCCGCGCGCCAGCCGTGGCTCGATCATCTGGCGGTAGTTGCGGGGGGTGAGGGGGACCGGGAGGAACTCGACGCCATATTCGGCGGCCACTTCCCGGCCGTTCTCGTCCCCCGTGATGATGACGATCTGCTCCGGCTTGAGGTCGATGTGGCGCAGCAGCAGCGGCAGCGTGCCCTGACCGATCGAGCCGAAGCCCACCATGACGATACGGCCGGCATAGGCCAGCTCTTTGCGGAATTCTCCCAATTAGTTTCCCCTAAAGAACCTTTCCGCAACCCGTTGGGCGCTGTGGTTATCTGGACGTAAGGCCGTGTAGAATAAAGGAAAATCACAAAAAATGCAATGTCTTTGAAGGCGCCGCCGAGCGACCGGGCACGGGCCGCGCTCACCGCCCCATGCGCCGCCGCCGGCGCCGGCGGCGCGACCTTCCGCTGCGCCCCGCCCGGCCGGTCGAGCTGCCGTTGATGCGATAATGGCGCGCTCGACCCTTCCTCCTTGGCTTTCCTTGTCCGCCTCGCTCAAGCCCGATTCCCTGGCCTTCGCCCTGCACCTGGCGTCGGGGACCATCGCCGAAGTCATCGCCGGCCATAGCCTGAACGAGGCCCTGGCCCGTTGCTGGCGCGAGCAGCCCGAGCTGTCTGCCGCCGCCCGCGGCGCCGTGCAGGATCTCGCCTACGGGGCGCTGCGCCGCCACGGGCGCGGCGATTTCTTCCTTTCCCGCCTGATGGACAAACCGCTGGGCGAAGCGCGCATCCGCGCGCTGTTGCTGGCGGCGCTCTTCCGGCTGGAGGCGCGGCCCGAGGACGCGCACACCACCGTGGACCAGGCGGTGGAAGCGGCGGGAGCGATTGCCCGTGGCAAGTACAAGGCGCTCGCCAATGCCGTGCTGCGCAATTTCCTGCGCCGGCGCGAGGCGCTGGCCGGCGAGGCGGCGAACGACGAGGTCGCGCACTGGCAGCATCCGCACTGGTGGATCGCCCGCATCCGGCAGGCCTATCCGGCGGACTGGCCCGCCATCCTGGCGGCGGGCAACGCCCATCCGCCCATGACGCTGCGGGTGAACCGGCGCCGCATCGCGCCGGAGGCCTATCTCGCGCGCTTGGCCGAGGCGGGCATCGCGGCCCGGCCGCTGGGCGGCGAGGCGCTGCGGCTCGAGCGCGCCGTGCCGGTCGAGCGGCTGCCGGGTTTCGCCGCGGGCCTGTGCTCGGTGCAGGATGCCGGCGCGCAGCGGGCGGGGGCGCTGCTGGACTTGCGCGATGGCATGCACGTGCTCGATGCCTGTGCCGCGCCGGGCGGCAAGACGGCGCATATGCTGGAGCTGGCCGACGTGGAGCTGCTGGCGCTGGACGCCGATGCGGGGCGGGCGCTGCGCATCGGCGAGAACCTGTTCCGGCTGGGCCTGTTGGCGCGGGTGAAGGTTGCGGATTGCCGGGATCCGGATGCCTGGTGGGACGGCCGGGACTTCGACCGCATTCTCGCCGATGTGCCCTGCTCGGCCTCGGGCGTGGTGCGCCGCCATCCCGACAGCAAGTGGCTGCGGCGCGAGGCGGACCTCGCCCGCTTCGCCCGCGGCCAGGCCGGGATACTCGATGCGCTGTGGCGGGTGCTCGCGCCCGGTGGTAAATTGCTATATGCCACTTGCTCGCTGTTCCCCGAAGAAAACGGCCGCCAGGTCGCGGCTTTCGCCGCGCGACAAGAAGACTGCATGAGGCTGCCGGTCGCGAGCGCTGCCGAACTCCAGTTGTTGCCGACCGAAGGACATGACGGCTTTTTCTACGCCCTGCTCCAGAAGCAGGCCTAGCCGCGCCGCGTTGCTGCGGCTCTTCGTGCTGGCCGCGCTGCTGCTGACGGCGGGCGCCGGGCGGGCAGCCGAGATCGAGGTGAAGAGCGCCCAGATCGTCCAGGGCGAGGAAGCCTGGCTGCTCGAGGCCGAGTTCGACATCGCCCTCGGCCCGCGCCTGGAGGAGGTGGTCGCGCGCGGCGTGGCGCTGTACTTCGTCGCCGAGTTCGAGCTCGCCAAGCCGCGCTGGTACTGGATCGACGAGCGCATCAACGGCCGCACGCAAACCTGGCGGCTCGCCTACAACGCGCTGACGCGCCAGTACCGCCTGTCCAGCGGGGCGCTGCACCAGAATTTCCCCACCCTGGACGAGGCGCTGCGCGTGCTCGCGCGGCTGCGCAACTGGTCGGTGGCCGACAGGGGCATGCTCAAGCTGGGCGAGCCCTACAACGCGGCGCTGCGCCTGAAGCTCGACCTCACCCAGTTGCCCAAGCCCTTCCAGGTGACCGCCATCGGCAACAAGGACTGGAATATCACGGCCGAGATCCGCCGCTGGACGTTCATGCCGGTCGCGGCCACGGAGGGAAGCGGCAAATGAGGGCGTTGCTCATCATCGCCGCCGCGCTCGCCGCGATCCTGCTCTTCCTGCTCACTTCGGCCAGCGCCAACACCACGCTCTTCGCCGGCGAGTACCGCCTGCTGCTCGGCGTGAATGCCGCCATCGCTCTCGCCCTGTTCGGCCTGGTGCTCTGGCAGTTGCGGGACCTCTGGCGCGAGCACCGCGCCAAGCTGTTCGGCTCACGCCTGAAGCTGCGGCTGGTGCTGATGTTCGCCCTGATGGCGGTAAGCCCGGGCGTGCTGGTCTATGCCGTGTCCGTGCAGTTCGCCGTGAAGAGCATCGAGTCCTGGTTCGACGTGCGGGTGGACAAGGCGCTGGAAGGCGGCCTCAGCCTGGGGCGCAGCGCCCTGGACTACCTGCTCGCCGAGCTCTCGGAGAAGGCGCGCGGCATGGCCCTGGACCTGAGCGATGCCGGCGACAGTCCGCGCCCGGCCCTGCTCCACCGCCTGCGCGAGCAGGCCGGGGTGCAGACGGCGACCCTGTTCGCGGCCAACGGCCAGGTGCTCGTCAGCGGCTCGAGCGAACTGGGCGGGCTGCTGCCCGATCTGCCCACGCCGGCCCAGTTGCGCCAGGGGCGCCAGGGGCGCGGCTACAGCGGCGTGGAAGGCGTCGGCGGCGGCGATGCGGCGGGCGGCCTGGTCCTGCGCGTGCTGGTGCCCGTGCCGGCCCTGTCCCTGTCCCGGGAGACACGGGTGCTGCAGCTCACCCAGGCAGTGCCGGCCGCCATCGCCGCCAGCGCCGAGAGCGTGCAAGGGGTCTATCGGGACTACCAGGAGCTGTCCCTGGCGCGCAGCAGCCTCAAATGGATGTACACGCTGACCCTGACGCTTACCCTGCTACTGTCGCTGCTCGCCGCCATCGCCCTGGCGTTCCTCCTGGCGCGGCGCCTGTCCGCGCCCCTGTCCATCCTCGCCGCGGGCACCCAGGCCGTGGCGGCGGGGGATTTCTCGCCGCGCCAGGTGGTGCCCACGCGCGACGAGCTGGGCGTGCTGACCCAGTCCTTCAGCCGCATGACCCGGCAATTGAACGAGGCGCGGGCGCAGACCGAGAAGAGCCGGGCCGAGGTGGAGGCGGCGCGTGCTTACCTGGAGAGCGTGCTGGCCAACCTGTCGGCCGGCGTGCTGGCCTTCGATGCCGGGCTGTGCCTGCGTGCGGCCAACCAGGGGGCGCGCGCCATCCTGCACGACAACTTGGCGGCGCTCGAGGGACGGGCGCTGGCCGACTGGCCGCGCCATGCCGCACTGTGGCAGGCTGTCGAGCGGGGCTTCGCCGAACATCCCGGTGAGTGGCAGTGCCAGGTCGAGATGGAGAACGGCGCCGGCATGTCCCAGGTGCTGTTGCTGCGCGGCTCGCGCCTGCCGGAGGCCTCCGGCGGCGACTGCGTGGTGGTGTTCGACGACATCACCCAGCTCATCGCGGCGCAGCGCGCGGCCGCCTGGGGCGAAGTGGCGCGGCGCCTGGCCCACGAGATCAAGAACCCCCTGACGCCGATCCAGCTCAGCGCCGAACGGTTGCAGCTGAAGCTTGCCGACCGGCTGGAAGGGGCCGAGCGGGAGATGCTGGAGCGCTCGACCCAGACCATCGTGAGCCAGGTCGAGGCGATGAAGCACATGGTGAACGACTTCCGCGACTACGCGCGCCTGCCGGCGCCGCGGATCGCCGCCCTCGATCTCAACGGGCTGGTGCAGGAAGTGCTGGGGCTGTACGAGGCCTCGCGCATCCGGCTGGCAGTCGAATTGGCGCAAGGCCTGCCCCCGGTGGCGGGCGACGCGGCGCAATTGCGCCAAGTGATCCACAATTTGATCAAGAACGCCCAGGAGGCGCTCGCCGAAGCCGATCCGGGGCGGGGCGCGCCGCCGGAGATCCGGGTGGCCACCCGCGCCGAAGGGCGCGGTGCGGTGCTCACCGTGAGCGACAACGGTGGCGGCTTCCCGAAGGAGATCCTGGCCCGCGCCTTCGATCCCTACGTGACGACCAAGCCGCGTGGCACCGGGCTGGGACTGGCGATCGTCAAGAAGATCGTGGACGAGCACCGCGGCGAGATCGAGATCAGCAACGCGGCGCCGCGCGGCGCGCAGGTGAAGATCAAGCTGCCGGTGGCGGCCTGAAAAACATGAGTTAAAGGCTCTGCTGTTCGAATATGGCGAAAATTCTTGTAGTCGATGACGAAGTGGGCATCCGCGAGCTGCTCTCGGAGATCCTCTCCGACGAGGGCCACGACGTGGAACTGGCCGCGCACGCGGCGGCGGCGCGCGCGGCGCGCAATGGCGGGCGCCCGGACCTGGTGCTGCTCGACATCTGGATGCCCGATACCGATGGCATCACACTGCTCAAGGAATGGGCGGCCGCCGGACAGCTCACCATGCCCGTGGTGATGATGTCCGGCCACGGCACCATCGACACGGCGGTGGAGGCCACCCGCATCGGCGCCCAGGACTTCCTGGAAAAGCCGATCGCCCTGCAGAAGCTGCTTGCCGCGGTGAAGCGGGCCCTGCAGAAGGCCGTCGCGCCCTCGCGCGCCGAGCTTACCCTGGCGGCCTTCGCGCGCTCGGCGACGCTGCGCGACCTGAAGAAGCGCCTGGAGCAGGTCGCGGCGAGAAGCCGCATGCTGCTGCTCAAGACGGGCGCGGGAAGCCTCGCCGAGCTGTGCGCGCGCACCCTGGCGGCGCCCGGCCGGCCCTGGCTCGATCTCGCCGTCCAGGGCACGCCGCTGGCCGTCGAGGCGCTGGAGGCGGCCTCAGGCGGTGTGCTCTTCGCGCCCGAGCTCATGGGTCTGTCGCGGCCGCAACAGAAGAACCTGGCTTTTGCCGCCGAGCGCCTGGACAAGTTCGACCTGCGCTTGGTGGCCGCCACCGCCCATCCCGTGGCCGATCTGGCCGCGGCCGGCTTCGACGAGACCCTGCTGCGGCGCCTGTCCGAGATCACGCTTGGCGCGCCCGGGCTGGCCGAGCTGAAGGACGAAGTGCCGGAGATCGCCTGCCAGGTCCTCACCCATCTGGTCGAAGCCGGCGAGGTGCCCCTGCGCCGGCTGTCCACCGCGGCCATGAACAGCCTGCGCAACCATCCCTGGCCGGGGGGCTACGCCGAGCTGAAGAACACCGTGCGCTCCATCGCCCTGGGGGCCCTGGAGGAGCAGATCGACGGGGCCGAAGTCGCCCGCCTGCTGGCGCCGGTCCCGTCCGCCGCGGCCCTGGCCCTGCCCTTGGACCTGCCGTTGCGCGAGGCGCGCGAGGCCTTCGAGCGGCTCTATTTCGAGCATCACCTCCAGCTCGAGGGCGGCAACGTGACGCGGCTCGCCGAAAAGAGCGGGCTGGAGCGCACCCACCTCTACCGCAAGCTGAAGTCCCTCGGCCTGCAGGGCGGGCGACGCGGCGAGGAGGAGTAGGCCGCCCCTCCGCCGGGCCGCCCCAAGGAGGGGCAGCCAACGAACTGCGAGCGCAGCGAGCCGAAGTCACCCCCTTCCTCGGGAAGGGGGCTGGGGGGAAGGTACTACGCCGTCCCCGTCCAGAAGCCCACATCGCGGTCGAGGAACTCCGCCACGCTCATGTAATGGGAGCCGTCGCAGGAGAAGGTGAGGCCGACCAGTCCGTTGATGACGTTGATCGAGCCGGAGCGCAGGTAGATCGTCTCGTCGGCGAGCCGCAGTTCCTTGAACACCCGCATCACCTCGTGCAGTTGCGACCGCGTCACCGTGGCCTCGCGCGGGCAGGCGCGGGGCGGGTAGATCAGCAGGAAGTCCGGGTTGAGCAGGTCGTCCGCATCGTGCAGGCGGTAGCGGTAGGGATCGTCGTAGAGCCAGAAGATGGAGCGGCTGCTGGAGAAGTGGGTGAGGGTGTGGAATACGCCATGCTCGGCCATCACCCGCTCGATGCGCGCCAGCACCGCGTCGAGCTCGGCGTCGAGCCGGCTCGGCGCGCGCGACTGCAGGAACACCGTGCCGCGCACCGCCGGGTCGCCGCGAAACTGCTGCCAGGCGAGCTCCGGCGCGGCGAGCCGCACGTCGGCGAGCAGGTCGGCCAGGGCGAAGTCGGCGGCGACGAAGCCGAGCAGCCGCCCGTCGCGCACCACGGCCTGCAGGGCGGTGATGCAGGGCTTGCGCGAGAACAGGCTCTCGTAGACCGAGGACAGCATCACGCCCCGGAAGGGCAGGTGGTTCTTGAGGTAAGGCCGCGCCGACAGGTCGCGCCCGCGCCAGCCGCGCGACAGACGCCCCGGCTCCACCATGGACGATACGGCGATGCCGTCCACGTCCCAGCAGTAGAGCAGGTGGCAGTGGGCAATCGCGCCGATGGCCTCCTCCAGCAGCGCATCGAGCGCGTCGGCGTCCTCCCAGACGGGCGCCAGCCGCTCGGCGAGCCGCGACAGGGGCGCGCCGACGGACTCGGCCAGCGCCGCCTTCTTGGCGAGAATCTGTTGCTGAAACAGGCTCATTCCTTGTACCCCTTCATGCCGCGCCGCGATGATAACGCCCGCAAGCTGGCGTAGAATTGCGCGCCAACAATAAATCTCCGTAACCCCGTGAAGATCATCATCCTCGGTGCCGGCCAGGTCGGTACCTCCGTCGCCGAGAGCCTCGTCTCGGAAGCCAACGATATCACCGTTGTGGACACCGACGCCGGCAAGCTCGCCGTGCTGCAGGACCGTTTCGACCTGCGCACCGTGGCCGGCAATGCCGCCAGCCCCTCGGTGCTGCGCCAGGCGGGGGCGGAGGACGCCGACCTGCTGATCGCCGTGACCCAGAGCGACCAGACCAACCTGTGCGCCTGCAAGACGGCGCACAGCCTGTTCAACCTGCCCACGCGCATCGCGCGGCTGCGCTCTCCGGACTACATCGAGCACCCCGAGCTGCTCGACGAGGTCAATTTCTCCGTGGACTTCAGCATCTGCCCGGAGCAGATCGTCACGGACTACATCGCCAAGCTGATCGAGTTCCCGGAGGCGCTGCAGGTGCTGGAGTTCGCCCAGGGCCGCGTCAGCCTGCTGGCGGTGCGCGCCTTCGAGGGCGGGCCGCTGGTGGGCCACCAGCTCCAGGACCTGCGCAAGCACCTGCCCCATATCGATGCGCGCATCGCCGCCATCTACCGGCGCGACTCGCCCATCATTCCCGAAGGCAGGACGGTGATCGAGGCCGGCGACGAGGTGTTCTGCCTGGCGGCCACCGAAAACATCCGCAAGGTGATGCGCGAGCTGCGCCGCCTGGACAAGCCGGCCAAGCGCGTCATGATCGCCGGCGGCGGCAACATCGGCTACCGCCTGGCGCGCGCCCTGGAGCACGACTATCAAGTCAAGGTGGTGGAACACAACAAGAGCCGCGCCCAGTGGCTGGCGGAGAGCCTGGGCGGCGCGCTGGTGCTCCAGGGCGATGCCACCGACGAGCGGCTGCTCGAGCAGGAGAACATCGACGACATGGACCTGTTCGTCGCGCTCACCAACGACGACGAGAACAACATCATGTCGGCCTCGCTGGCCAAGCGCATGGGCGCGCGCCGCGTGGTGGCCCTCATCAACCGGCGCGCCTACGCGGACCTCGTCCAGGGTGGGCCCATCGACATCGCCATCTCTCCGGCCCAAGTCAGCATCGGCACGCTGCTCGCCCACGTGCGCCGGGGCGACGTGGCGGCGGTGCATGCGCTGCGCCGCGGCGCGGCCGAGGCCCTGGAACTGGTGGCGCACGGCGACGCGACCTCGTCCAAGGTGGTGGGCCGCCGCATCGAACAGTTGCCAGTCATCAAGGGCGCCACCATCGCCTGCCTGGTGCGCGCCGAGCCGGGCAAGGAGGGGCGCCACAAGGTGGTCATCGCCCACCATGACACGGTGATCGAGCAGGACGACCACGTGGTGGTCTTCGTCGTCAGCAAGCGGCTGGTGCCCAAGGTGGAGAAGCTCTTCCAGGTCGGGTTGGGCTTCTTCTGATGGGTGGCCTGCTTTCGGTCGCCAACGTCCTGGGGCGGCTGCTGACGGTGTTCAGCCTGACCTATGTCCTGCCCATCGCCGGCTCGCTCATCTTCGCCGATGGCACGGCCGTCGATTTCGCCTATGCGATGTTCATCGCCTTCGGTGCGGGCCTGCTGCTGTTCGCCTCGACCCGGCGCTTCTACTCGGAGCTGAAGGCGCGCGACGGCTTCCTCCTGGTCACCCTGTCCTGGACCCTGATGGCCGGCATCGCCACCGTGCCGCTGCTGATGGTCTACGAGACCATGTCCTTCACCGACGCCTTCTTCGAGACCATGTCCGGGCTCACCACCACGGGGGCGACGGTGATGACCGGCCTGGACAACGCGCCGCCGGCCATCAACCTGTGGCGCCACGAGCTGAACTGGCTGGGCGGCATGGGCATCATCGTCCTGGCCGTGGCCATCCTGCCCATGCTGGGCGTGGGCGGCATGCAGCTCTACAAGGCGGAAGCCCCCGGGCCGTTCAAGGACGCCAAGCTCACCGCGCGCATCGCCGACACGGCGAAGGCGCTCTGGCTGGTGTATTTCGCCGTCACCGCGGCCTGCATCCTCGCCCTGCGCGTCGCCGGCATGAGCTGGTTCGATGCCGTCTGCCATGCCTTTTCGGCCTTGAGCCTGGGCGGCTTCTCGACGCGGGACGCCTCCGTCGGGGCATGGGACTCGCCGGCCATCGAGGCCGTGCTGATCGTCTTCATGCTCATCGCCGGCATGAATTTCGCGACCCACTTCTTCGCCTGGCACGCCCGCAGCCTGCGCGCCTACTGGCAGGACGCGGAAGCGAAGGCCTTCCTCGGCCTCGTGGTTTCGAGCTGCTTCGGCGTGGCGCTCTACCTGTACTGGACGGGAACCTACGCCGACTTCTGGGCGGCGCTGCGCCATGCCAGCTTCAACCTCGTATCCATCGCCACCGACTGCGGCTATGCCAGCGTGGATTTCGACAAGTGGCCGATCTTCGCACCCCTCTGGATGCTGCTCCTCTCCTGCCTGTCGGTGAGCTCGGGCTCAACGGGGGGCGGCATCAAGATGGTGCGCACCCTGGTCCTCTACAAGCAGAGCCTGCGCGAAATGAAGAAGCTGCTGCATCCGAACGTGGTGGACCCCATCAAGCTGGGCGCCGTGCCGGTGCCCAACAAGATCGCCTTCTCCGTGCTGGGCTTCATCTTTCTCTACTTCATCACCATCGTCGGCTCCACCTTCCTGCTGGTGATCGACGGGCTGGACTTCATTTCCGCCTTCTCCGGCGTCATCGCCTGCATCAACAACATGGGCCCGGGGCTGGGCGTGGTGGGGCCGGCGCAGAACTACCAGGCCTTGAGCGACTTCCAGACCTGGGTGCTGGCCTGGACGATGCTCGTCGGCCGGCTGGAAATCTTCTCGGTGGTGATCCTCTTCACTCCCGCCTTCTGGCACAAGTAGGCGCCACCGCCTCGGCGATTTCGCGCCAAGATCGCCGGCAGGCCGGCTCCTACAGTACACTACGCGGATGACCCGACCCAGAAACGACACCTTCCTGCGCGCCCTGCTGCGCGAGCCGACCGACTACACGCCGGTGTGGCTCATGCGCCAGGCGGGCCGCTACCTGCCCGAGTACAACGAGACGCGCCGGCGCGCCGGCAGCTTCCTCGACCTGTGCCGCAACCCGCAGCTCGCCACCGAGGTGACCCTGCAGCCGTTGGCCCGCTACGACCTGGATGCGGCCATCCTCTTCTCCGACATCCTCACCGTGCCCGACGCCATGGGGCTCGGCCTCTACTTCGCCGAGGGCGAGGGGCCGAAGTTCGAGCGGCCCCTGCGGGAAGAGTGGGAGATCCGCGACCTGCAGGCGCCGGACCCCTACACGGCCCTGCGCTACGTGATGGACGCGGTGGCCGAGATCCGCCGGGCGCTGGGCAACGCGGTGCCGCTGATCGGCTTCTCCGGCAGCCCCTTCACGCTGGCCTGCTACATGGTCGAGGGCGGCGCCTCGGAGGACTTTCGCACCGTCAAGACCCTGCTCTACGACCGGCCGGAGCTGCTGCACCACATCCTGGAGGTGAACGCCCGGGCCGTGACCGACTACCTCAACGCCCAGATCGAGTCCGGCGCCCAGGCCGTGATGATCTTCGACACCTGGGGCGGTGCCTTGTCGCACGCCGCCTACCGCGAATTTTCGCTCGCCTACATGGAGCAGACCGTCGCCGGCCTCAAGCGCGAGCACGACGGCGCCCGGGTGCCGAGCATCGTCTTCACCAAGGGCGGCGGCCAGTGGCTGGAGGCCATTGCTGCCATCGGCTGTGACGCCGTGGGCCTGGACTGGACCACCGACATCGCCGCGGCGCGCAGCCGCGTCGGCGGCAAGGTCGCCCTGCAGGGCAACCTCGACCCCATGGCCCTGTTCGCCCAGCCCGAAAGCGTGGCGGCGGAAGCGCGGCGCATCGTCGAGGCCTTTGGCCCGGGCAGCGGCCACGTCTTCAACCTGGGTCACGGCATTTCCCAGTTCACCCCGCCCGACCACGTCGCGGTGCTGGTGAACACGGTGCACGAACACAGCCGCCGCCTGCGCCCAAGCGCGGGCTGAAGCGCTTGCAGGCCCGCCCCATCGGGCTTGACGACTGGGTAAAAACCCCCAGCGGACCGTATTCCTGGCCGCACCAGAAAAGGGCATTCCGAAAGGAGCTGGGGGGTTGACTTATGCACAAGAGCCTGTTCCTCCCCGAAAAACCTGGGCCTATTTTCGGTTGTGCCGGTCTTATTTTTTAACGTGTTGTATTTAAACGTATTTTTTCTGATCATTTTGTGGGCAATGTGAAGAAACGCCTTATCTGGAGCGGGTTTAAGGCAGGTTCGCAGGGATTGCCCACAAAGTTATCCACAGATTTTGTGGACAAGGAAATTACGCTTTTGTGATAGGGGTTTACTGTAGATTTCGATATTTCGCGCGAAGAAACCGACCCCAACAAGATGATCTGCGCCTGGAATTCCCAGCCGTGAAAAATCCCGATGCCGGTCGTCCGCGTTGCGCTTGATATTCCGCTGCCGCGAGATTTCGATTACCTCGCCGAAGACGCGGTCGCGGAGGACATCGGTCGCCGTGTGTGCGTGCCCTTCGGCCGCGGCGAGAAGATCGGCATCATCGTCGCGCTGGCCCCGTCGAGCGGCCTGCCCCCGGAAAAACTCAAGCCCGTGTGCGCCATCCTGCGCGACATGCCGGCGCTGCCGGCCGATTGGCTGGCCCTCAACGACTTCGCCAGCCGCTACTACCAGCATCCCCTCGGCGAAGTGATGGCCCTGGCCTTGCCGCCGCGACTGCGGCGCCGGGGCGCCCTGCCGCGGCGCAAGCCGGCCGCGGCGGACGATCCGCCCGCCTCCTCCTGCCCGGTTCTCCTGGAAGAGCAGCAGGTGGCGGTGAGCACGGTGGCGGCGGGCTTCGGCCGGTTCGCGGCTTTCCTGTTGCACGGGGTGACCGGCAGCGGCAAGACCGAGGTCTATCTGCGGCTGACCGAGCAGGTGTTGGCCCGGGGCGGCCAGGCGCTCCTGCTCGTGCCCGAAATCGCCCTGACGCCGCAGCTCGAAGCGCGGGTGAGCGGTCGCTTTCCCGGCGCGCGCCTGGTGAGCCTGCACAGCGGCATCGGTGATGCCGCCCGTGCGCGCGGTTTCCTCCAGGCTCTCGGCGGCGAGGCCGACATCGTCCTGGGCACCCGGCTGGCGGTCTTCACGCCCCTGCCCCGGCTGGGGCTGATCGTGGTGGACGAGGAGCACGACGCCTCCTTCAAGCAGCAGGAAGGCCTGCGCTACTCGGCGCGCGACCTGGCCGTGTGGCGGGCCAAGCAGCGGGACGTGCCCATCGTCCTCGGCTCGGCGACCCCGTCCCTGGAAACCTGGGCCGCGGCCCGGTCCGGGCGCTATCGCCTGTTGGACTTGCCGCGCCGCGCCGTGGCCGAGGCCCTGCCTCGGGTGCGCTGCGTGGACACCCGCCGCGAAAAGCTCCAGGACGGCATGAGCGAGCACTTGCTGCGGGCCCTCGCGGCGCGGCTGGAGCGGGGCGAGCAAAGCCTGGTGTTCCTCAACCGCCGCGGTTACGCGCCGGTGCTCGCCTGTCCGGCCTGCGGCTGGGCGAGCCGTTGTCCGGGCTGCGCGGCCAACCTGGTGGTGCATCTCGCCGACCGGGTGCTGCGCTGCCACCATTGCGGGCGGGAGGAGCGCCTGCCCGGCGCCTGCCCCACCTGCGGCAACCAGGACATCCAGCCCTTCGGCCGCGGCACGCAGCGGCTGGAGGCGGCGCTGGCCGCCCGCTTTCCGGCGGCGCGCATCGTCCGCGTGGACCGGGACAGCGCCCGCAGCCCGCGCCAATGGCAGGCCCTGCTGGAATCCATCCATGGCGGGGCGGCGGACATCCTGGTCGGCACCCAGATGCTCGCCAAGGGCCACGACTTCCCCCGCCTGACGCTCGTCGGCGTGCTCAATGCGGATGCGGCCCTGTTCGCCGCCGACTTCCGCGCCCCGGAGCGGCTTTTCGCCCAGCTCATGCAGGTGGGGGGGCGCAGCGGCCGCGCCGAGCTGCCGGGGGAAGTGCTGGTCCAGACCCAGTATCCCGAGCATCCCCTCTACCGCGCGCTCGCCGGACATGACTACGCCAGCTTCGCCGCCGCCCAGTTGGCGGAACGGGAGCAGGCGGGCTTTCCGCCCTACGCCCATCAGGCCATGCTGCGGGCGGAGGCGCCCGCGCTGGCCCAGGCGGTGGCCTTCCTGCAATCCGCCGCCGAGCTGGGTGCCGGCCCGGGCCACGAGGGGGTGCGCCTGTACGACGCGGTGCCCATGCGCCTGCACCGGCGCGCGCACCTGGAGCGGGCCCAGCTTCTGGTGGAATCCCGCAGCCGGGCGGCGCTCCAGGCCTTTCTCGCGCCCTGGGTGGCGGCCCTCCACGAGCTCAAGGCGGCCAAGGCCCTGCACTGGCACATCGACGTGGACCCGCTGGAGTTCTGACATGCTGCCGCTGTAGGAGCGCAGCTTCGCTGCGCGATTGCCGGAAGCTGGCATCGCCCAGCAAAGCTGGGCTCCTACGAGCCGGTTTTCGCCGGCCCGGGAGTCGGTCGCCCGCGCCGGCCTTCCAACACGAACCAGCCATAGGCCGCCGCCTGCAGCGCGAACATGACGGCGAAGGCGATGCGGTAAGCGCCCACCTGCGCCAGGCCGGCCGCGCCCAGGGCATCGACCAGGACCCCGATGCCCCATTGCAGTCCGAAGGCGCCAGCGAAGACGAGCAGGTTCAGGGCGGTGGTGACGCGGCCGGACACGGCGGGCGGGAACTGGCCGGCGAGCACCGCATAGGCCAGCGAACCGGTGCTGACGAACAAGCCGAGGCCCGCCCACAGGGCCAGCGTCGGCGTCGCGCCGAGGATGATCGCCAGCTCGCAGGCCAGGGTGAGCGCCGCCCCGCCCGAGAGCAGCCTCACCGGGCGCAGGCCCGCCCGCGCCAGGCGGGTGGCCAGGGCGGCGATGCCCAGGTTGCAGGCGAGCATGGCCAGCCCCATGGCGAAGAGGTGTTCGGCCGCCAGGCTGCGCGAGGCGCCGTTCACGGTCATCAGCCAGGGCACGGCCCACAGGCCCTGCAAGGCCATGAAACCGCCCGCGAACAGGCCCATTTGCGGGGCGAAGCGCCAGAAGGCGCGGTGGGTGAAGATGTGCGCGAGGCCGCGCAACAGCTCGGCCAAGCCCTGGCCGTGCCCCTCCTCGCACCGCTCGGGCACCGTGAAGAAAATGCCGGCGGCCGCCAGCGCCGTCAGGACCGCCAGGGCTACGAAGGCGCCGCGCCAGCCGATCAGCGGCAGGGCCAGTTCCAGGGGCACGCTGGCGCTGAGCGCGCCGAGCCCGCCGGCGGCCATGATGGCGCCGGTGAGCGAGGCCTGGCGCTCGGCCGGGAACCACTGGTGGAAGTTCTTGAAGGCCGCCATGAGACAGGCGGACACCCCCAGGCCGATCATGCCGCGCGCGATGGCCAGTTCCGTCAGATCGCGGCCAATGGCGAACAACGCGGCGCCGGCAGCGGCGAAGAGCAGCAGGCCGGCCTCGATGCGCCGCGGCCCGTAGCGATCCAGCAGGATGCCCAGGGGCAACTGGAAGGCGCCGAAGGCGAGCAGGTAAGTGCTCGTGAGCAGGCCGAGGTCGGCGGCCGTGAGGGAGAGCTCGCGGGTCAGCTCCGGCGCGATGACCGCATTGACGTTGCGCAGCAGGTAGGAGAGGTAGTAGCCGGCCGCGAAAGGCAGGAAGAGGTGCAGCAGGGGATGGGCGCCCGCGACGTCATGTGGGCGCCGGCTTGCCGGCGATTCGGCGGCATCGCGGGCAGGCCTGTCCTGAGCCCGGCCGACGGGCCCGCTCCCACCGGAATCGGGCCTATTCCGGACGGTCATGGCGGCGTAGCCAGTCTATGCGTTCGTCCAGCTTCTTCACCCAGTTGGGCGACAGTCCCGGCGCCTCGCGCAGGCGCGCGAGGCGCGCCGGGTCGGGCCGGTGCTCGCGATAGCCGAACCACAGCTCGCGCAGGCTGACCGGCTCGGCGTTGCGCTCGAGCAGCTCGAAACTGTCGCCGGCGGCGACCATGCCACCCTCCCGCACGCGGTAATACCAGCCGGCGATGCCGCGCTCGGCAACGAAGCGCATCAGCGCGTCGAGGCCGAACTTGTGGTCGATTTTCCAGCAGGGCTGGCGCGGCTGGCTCACCTGCACCGTGGCGGCGCCGATGCGGAAGACATCGCCGATGCACACCGTCTCCTCGGTCCAGCCGGTGGCGGAGACGTTCTCCCCCAGGCTGCCCGGCACGAACTGTTCCGCCCTGTCGGGAAAGGCCGCGCGCAGCAGCGCGTAGTGCTCCGCGGCGTACTGGTGCAGCGCCTTGTGCGGGCCGCCATGCACGCGCCGGTCCGCCTGGGCGTCGCCCGCCAGCCCTTCCGGCCCGAGCCGGACGGCCCCGTCGACGGCATGCTTGAAAATGCCCGTGGGATGACCTTCCGGTGGCAGCGGCGTGATGCCGCCGATAAAGAGGCGGTCGATTCTCGTTGTCATGGCGATTCGTTGGGGATCAAGCGAATTGTGCCATCAATTCCACAACCACGCCGCGCCCCGCACGCCGCCCGAGTCGCCGTGCGCGTTTTTCAGCAGCCGCGTCGCCACGTGGTCGGAGAAGACGTAGGGCCGCCACAGGCGCGGCACGCTGGCATACAGGCGATCCAGGTTCGACAGGCCGCCGCCCAGCACGATGACCTCCGGGTCGAGGAGGTTGATGACGTGGGCGAGCGCCCGGGCGAGCCGCTCCTCGTAGCGCGCCAGCGTCGCCGCGCAGGCGGCCTCCCCCGCTTCTGCCGCCGCCATGATCGCGGGCGGGGCGAGGGCATTGCCCGTGGCGGCCAGATGGTCCGCCGCCAGGCCCGGCCCGGAGAGCCAGGTCTCGATGCAACCGCGGCGCCCGCAATAACAGGCGGGTCCCGGCCGCTCCTCGTCCCGCGGGAAGGGCAGGGGGTTGTGGCCCCATTCGCCGGCGATGGCGTTGGCGCCCGTGAGCACCTGGCCGCGCACGACGATGCCGCCGCCCACGCCGGTGCCGAGGATGACGCCGAACACCACCTCGGCGCCGCGCCCGGCGCCATCCACCGCTTCCGCCAGGGCGAAGCAGTTGGCGTCGTTGGCGAGGCGCAGCTCGCGGCCCAGGGCGGCCTCCAGGTCGGCCAGCAGCGGCTGGCCGTTCAGGCAGGTGGAATTGGAATTCTTGAGGCGGCCGCTGCGGGCGGAAATGGCCCCCGGCGTGCCGATGCCCACGCGGGCTTCGCTGCCCAGCTCCCGCTCGGCCGCTTCCACCAGCGCGGCAACCGCCGCCACCGTGCCGGCATAGTCGCCCTGGGGCGTGGGGATGCGCCGGCGCAGCCGCTCGCGGCCGGCATCGTCCAGGGCGACGATCTCGATCTTCGTGCCGCCGAGGTCGACGCCGAGGCGGATCATTCCATCAACTGCCCGAGGGCCTCGTGGTAGGTCCGAGCCAGCGCGTCGAGGCCGGTGACGGTGGCGCCGAGATCGCGCAGTCGCCCGTCGGCCAGCCCGTAGATCCAGCCGTGCACGGCGAGTTGCTGGCCGCGCTCCCAGGCATCCCGGACGATGGTCGTCCGGGCCACGTTCACCACCTGTTCGATGACGTTGAGCTCGCACAGCTTGTCGCTGCGCGCCTCCAGGTCGGCGATGGCGCCGAGCAGCGCCGCGTGCTTGTCGCGCACGTCCTGGATGTGGCGCAGCCAGTTGTCGATGAGGCCGAGGCGGTCGCCGAACAGCGCCGCGCGCACGCCGCCGCAGCCGTAGTGGCCGCAGACGATGATGTGCTTGACCTTCAGCACGTCCACGGCGAACTGGATGACGGCAAGGCAGTTGAGGTCGGTGTGCACCACCACGTTGGCGACGTTGCGATGCACGAACACCTCGCCCGGCGCCAGGCCCGTGATCTGGTTGGCCGGCACCCGGCTGTCCGAGCAGCCGATCCACAGGTATTCGGGCGCCTGCAGCCGGGCGAGATTATCGAAGAAGCCCGGCTCCTGGGCTTCCATCTTTTCCGCCCAGGCGCGGTTGTTGTCGAACAGGTGGCCGAGGATGCGCATGGCGCGATTATACGGGGCGGCCTAGAATAGGACTGCCATGTTGGTTACATTCAAATCGAAGGCCGCCGCCAGCATCCTCATGTTCGGCGACGTGGCGCAGAAGCTCCTCGAAGCCATGGGCAAGGAGCCCGCCGGCAAGGGCATCATCACGGTCGACCAACTGCCCGAGGCCATCGCGTGCCTCAAGCGTTTCGCCGAGGAGGACCGGGCCCGCGCCCGGGCGGAGGTGCCGCCGGATCGGGAAGAGGAGGCCCGCCGCGGCCCCCGCGTGAGCCTCGCCCAGCGCGCCTTTCCCCTGATCGAGATGCTGGAGCTCTCCCTCAAGGAGGAAGAGCCGGT
>CAYZLI010000020.1:0-35962 GCA_964479195.1 uncultured Rhodocyclaceae bacterium | reverse complement strand
GGAAGGGCCATCGCTCAACGGATAAAAGGTACGCTGGGGATAACAGGCTGATGACCCCCAAGAGTTCATATCGACGGGGTCGTTTGGCACCTCGATGTCGGCTCATCTCATCCTGGGGCTGTAGCCGGTCCCAAGGGTATGGCTGTTCGCCATTTAAAGAGGTACGTGAGCTGGGTTTAAAACGTCGTGAGACAGTTTGGTCCCTATCTGCAGTGGGCGTTGGAGATTTGACGGGGGCTGCTCCTAGTACGAGAGGACCGGAGTGGACGCACCTCTGGTGTACCGGTTGTGACGCCAGTCGCATCGCCGGGTAGCTATGTGCGGAAGAGATAACCGCTGAAAGCATCTAAGCGGGAAACTTGCCTGAAGATGAGATGTCCCGGAGGCTTGACCTCCCTGAAGGGTCGTGGAAGACCACCACGTTGATAGGCCGGGTGTGGAAGCGCAGTAATGCGTTAAGCTAACCGGTACTAATTGCCCGTGCGGCTTGATCCTATAACCTTAAGCCGGTTGCAACCGCGCGCCACAATCGCAATCCCTTACTTCTTCCAATCACGCCTGAGCGTCCCAAGACGAGCAGGCAAACCGTCAAGTCTGACGACCATAGCGAGTCGGTCCCACCCCTTCCCATCCCGAACAGGGCCGTGAAACGACTCCGCGCCGATGATAGTGCGCACTGCGCGTGCGAAAGTAGGTCATCGTCAGACTCCCTATACAAAAAGGCCCCAGAGCGAAGCGCTCCGGGGCCTTTTGCTTTTGGGTGGTTCCGATCCGCCTCCGCATTATGCAGCGCCTTGCATAAAGCAATGGCCTCGTCCGCCGGGCTACCATCCATCTTCATAACCAAGACGCTAGCCGACAGAGAGCCATGGACTGGGTGGCGACGACCCGAGACGCGTTCCTATTGCTGGTCAGCGGAGACCCGGAGTTGTGGCAGATCATCTACATCTCGCTGCGGGTCTCGCTGCTGGCCATGATCATCGCCGTGCCGCCGGCGATCGCCCTCGGCTATTTCCTGGCCACCGCCTCCTTCCCTGGCCGGCGTCTCGTCATCGTCGTGACGCAGGGCCTGCTCGCCTCGCCGACGGTGGTCGTCGGCCTGATCCTCTACCTGCTGCTCTCCCGGCAGGGCATCTTCGGCTCCTTGAGACTGTTGTTTACCCAGGAGGCGATGATCGTCGGCCAGGTGCTGATTGCGCTGCCGGTGCTGGTGGCCTTCACCATATCCGCCGTCCAGGGGGCGGACCCGCGGGCGAGGGAAACAGCGATCAGCCTGGGGGCAACGCGGCTGCGTTCGGCCTGGACGACCCTCATCGAGGTGCGCTTCGGCGTCATGGCGGCCGTATTCAACGCCTTCGGCCGCATCATCTCCGAGATCGGTTGTTCGCTCATGGTCGGCGGCAACATCGCCGGCGTGACCCGCAACATCCCGACGGCCATTGCGCTGGAGACCAGCAAGGGGGAGTTCACCCAGGGCATTGCCCTCGGTTTCGTCCTGCTGGTGGTTGCGTTGAGCGTCAATATCGCGCTGGCTTTCGCGCAAGGCGAGGGAGGGCTGAAGTGAGCGCCCCGCTGCTTTCGATCGAGGGCATCCGCAAATCCTTTGGCGCCCGCAAGGTGCTGGATGTGGCGCGGCTGGACCTTGAAGCCGGGGAGAGCTACGTCCTGACGGGGGAAAACGGCTCCGGCAAGACGACACTGCTTCGCGTCCTGGCCGGCCTGGAGTCCGCGGAAGTCGCATCCTGCCGCTTCGACGGCGAGCGGGTGGATCTGCGTGCCTATCCGGACTGGTTGCGGCACGAGGTCATCTACGTGCATCAACATCCGTATCTGTTCCGCACCAGCATTGCCGAAAACATCGCTTACGGCCTCAAGGCACGAGGCCTCGGGGCGAAGGAGCGCGCCCCCCTGGTGCGGGAGGCCATCGCCTGGGCCGGCATCGGACACCTGCTCGATGTGCCGGCGCCGCGCCTTTCCGGCGGCGAGAAGCAGCGGCTGGCCCTGGCGCGGGCGCGGGTGCTCAAGCCGCGCTTGTTTCTGCTTGACGAACCGACGGCGAACTTGGACGCGGAGGCACGCCGACAGACCATGGCGCTGGTCCACGATCTGTGCAGCGCCAACAGCACGGTGGTGCTGGCCTGCCACGACCGCGAGATCATCGAACTCCCGCATATGCACCGGCTGCACATGGAGGGGGGATGCCTCGATGCCGCCAATGGCCGGGCGGCCCCAGGGACGGGCGGGGGCGCAGTTCCGGTACAATAACGCACCTCCCACGCCGCCAGTATCTGATGAAGACCACCTTCCTCGATTTCGAGCAACCCATCGCCGAGCTGGAAGCCAAGATCGAAGAGCTGCGCTATGTGCAGGATGATTCGGCGGTCGATATCTCGGAGGAGATCGGCCGGCTGGAGGCCAAGGGCCAGTCCCTGACCAAGGATATCTACGCCAAGCTGACGCCCTGGCAGATTGCCCAGGTGGCCCGGCATCCCCAGCGCCCCTACACGCTGGACTACGCCCAGCATATCTTCACCGACTTCGAGGAGCTGCACGGCGACCGCGCCTTCGCGGACGACCACGCCGTCGTCGGCGGGCTGGCCCGCTTCAACGGGCAGTCCGTGATGATCATCGGGCACCAGAAGGGGCGCGACACCAAGGAAAAGATCCATCGCAACTTCGGCATGCCGCGGCCCGAGGGCTACCGCAAGGCGCTGCGCCTGATGCGCCTGGCGGAGAAGTTCGGCATTCCGGTGATCACCTTCGTCGATACGCCGGGCGCCTACCCCGGCATCGACGCCGAGGAGCGCGGCCAGTCCGAGGCCATCGGCCACAACCTCTACGTCATGGCCGAGCTGAAGGTGCCGATCATCTGCACGGTGATCGGCGAAGGCGGCTCGGGGGGTGCGCTGGCGATCTCCGTGGGCGACGTGGTGATGATGCTGCAGTACGCCACCTATTCGGTCATCTCGCCGGAAGGCTGCGCTTCCATCCTCTGGAAGAGCGCCGAGAAAGCGCCGGAGGCGGCGGAAACCATGGCCATCACCGCGGCCCGACTGAAGACGCTGGGCCTGATCGACCGCATCGTCAACGAGCCGCTGGGCGGCGCTCACCGCGACCACCGCACTACGGCGCAGGCGGTGAAGAAGGCGCTGCAGGACGCCCTGCGGCAGGTTTCCGATCTTTCTCCTGCCGAGCTTGTCGAGCAGCGCTTCGAGCGGTTGCAAAGCTATGGCAAGTTCAAGGAACAGCCCGCCCGCTGAGCTGACCGGACGCGTCTCCGACCGACTCCGGCAATTCGTCCGGCGGGGTGACCGGGTGGTTGCCGCGCTGTCCGGCGGCGTCGACTCCGTCGTCCTGCTGGCTCTTCTGCGCAAGCTGCAAGGCACGCATGGTTTCCTGCTCTCCGCCTTGCACGTCCATCACGGCTTGAGTCCCGACGCCGACCGCTGGCAGGCTTTCTGCGAACGGCTCTGCGCGGCATGGGGCGTGGCCCTTGACGTGGCGCGGATCGAGGTCGAACGCGACACCGGTGAAGGGCTGGAGGCGGCGGCGCGGCGTGCACGCTATCGGCGCTTCGCGGAGGTGGACGCCGAATGGCTGATGCTCGCGCACCAGCGCGACGACCAGGCCGAGACGCTGCTGTTCAACCTGCTGCGCGGGGCCGGCGTGGGTGGCGCCGCCGCCATCCCGCTCGTGCGGGACTTCTCCGGCCGGCCCGGTCCGCGCATCTTGCGCCCCCTGCTCGATGTGGCGCGGGAGGAGATCGAAGCCTGGGCGCGCGGGGAGGGCTTGGCCTGGGTCCAGGACGAGAGCAACGCGGATACGCGCTACGCCCGCAATTTTCTGCGCCGGCAGGTGTTTCCGCTGCTGCGCGGCCGCTTTCCCGGCTGCGATGCGGTGCTGGCGCGGGCGGCGGCCCATTTCGCCGAGAGCGATGAGCTGCTCGACCAACTGGCGCGAATCGATGCGCAATTCGCCATGCGCGAGGGGCGCATCGTGGTGGGGGAATTGGCAAAGCTGGACGCTGCCCGGGCGCGCAACCTGATGCGGCACGTGCTGAAACGCGAGCGCATCCTGCAGCCGGACGCGGTTCGCCTGCACGAAATCGTCCGCCAGGTCTGCCACGCCGCGCCCGACAGCCACGTCGGTTTCGAACTGGGGGAGCGGGAGTTGCATCGCTTCCGCGGCGAAGTCTGGATCGTGCGGCGCTTGGCGGCGGGTGCGGTCACGCAGTGGCGGGGCGAACCGTCCCTTCCCTGGGGCGGAGCGACGCTGCGCTTTTCGCCGACCACGGGCACGGGCGTCAGCCGCGAGATGCTCGCCGCGGGCAGCGTCACGGTTGCGCCGCGCCGGGGTGGCGAGCATATCCGGCCGGACTGCCGGCGCCCGCGCCGCGAACTGAAGAAACTCCTCCAGGAACATGACGTGCCGCCATGGCAGCGGGACCGGATGCCGCTGCTGTGGCGCGGCGAGGACCTGGTCTGGGTGCCGGGCATTGGCGTCGATTGCGCCTACCAGTGCCCGCCCGGGGAACCGGGCTGGGCGGTGAGTTGGGACGCGGAAGAACCTTCCCCCCAGCCCCCTTCCCCCGGAAGGGGGTGACTTCGGCTCGCTGCGCTCGCAGTGGTTTGGCTGACCCGCCTTGGGGCGGCCCGGCGGCGGGCTAGTTAGCGGCTGCCGGACAGGAGCTGTGCCAGCTCCACCGCGGACTTCACACCCATCTTTTCGAAGATCCTGGCCCGGTGCACTTCCACCGTGCGCGTGGCGATATTCAGTTCATCGGCGATCACCTTGTTGTACTTGCCGGCGAGGATGCGCTCCATCACGTCCCGTTCCCGGGGCGTGAGCTGCGCCAGGCGCGCGGCGAGCGTTGCCTGGCTGGCCCGCTGCCGTTGCCGGGAGGCATCGAACTCCAGGGCCTGGATGACCCGGTCCACGAGCTCGTTGTCGTTGCAGGGTTTCTCGACGAAGTCGAAGGCGCCCTTCTTCACGGCCGCCACGGCGAGGGGGATGTCGCCATGGCCGGTGAGGAAGATCACGGGCAGTTGCGAATCCCGGGCGCTCAACTGGTCGAACAGCTCCAGGCCGCTCATGCCCTCCATGCGCACGTCGAGCACCAGGCAGCCGCGCATGTCGTCCCGGTAATCGGCCAGGAAGGCCTCCGCCGACGCCCAACTGCGGGACGGCACGTTGCGGGACTTGAAGAGCCAGGTCAGCGCGTCCCGGATTGCTTCGTCGTCGTCGACAATGAAAGCGGTACCGCTGGTCATGCTGGCTCCACCGGCAGGGTGAAACGGAAGATCGTGCCGCCCTGCGGGTTGGCGTCCACCCACAGGCGTCCCTTGTGGAACTCGATGATGGAGCGGCAAATATTGAGCCCCATGCCCATGCCCTCCGGCTTGGTGGAGAAGAACGGCTCGAACAGGTGCTCGGCCACCTCGCGGACGATGCCGCCGCCCCGGTCGGCGACGCCGACCATGAGCCCGCCCTCGGTCTGCGCGGTGCCGACCGTGAGCTCGCGGTTTTCAGCCGGCACTGCCTGCATGGCCTCGATGCCGTTGCGCATCAGGTTGAGCAGGACCTGCTCCAGCATGACCCGATCGGCGAGGAGCGCCGGCAGGCCGTCGGCGAGTTCGGCGACGATGCGCACGCCGCGCTTGCGGGCGTCGGCTTCGATGAGCCCGATCGCTTCCTCGACCACCGCGTTGATGTCGCAGGGTGCGCGCTGCGGTTCGCTGCGACGCACGAAATCATAGACGCGGCGGATGATGCGGCCGGCCCGCTGCGCCTGGCTGGCGAGCTTGCCCAGCGCCTCGCGCAGGTCCTCCCGCGGCAGATCCTCCGCGTCGAGCCGGTTGATGCACCCCGTCGTGTAGCTGGCGATGGCCGACAGGGGCTGGTTGATCTCGTGGGCCAGGGTGGAGGCCATCTCGCCCATGGTCACCAGGCGGGCGGTGAATTGGAGCCGTTCCTGCTGCTGGCGGGCAAGTTCCTCGGCCCGCTTGCGCTCGGTGATATCGACGATGGTGGCCAGCCAGCCCGTATGCCGGCCGTCGGCGTCCAGCAAAGGGGCCTCGTACACGGCCACGTCCAGGCGCTGGCCACTGCGGTGCTGGATCTGGACCTCGATGGGCTCGAGGGGGGTGCGCTCGGTGCGCAAACTATCGAGGCGCGAGCTGAGGACGCCCAGCTCCTCGGGTATCCAATAGGGCATCGGCGGTTCGCGACCGACCAGCTCGTCGGCCGTGTAGCCGACCATGCGGCAGAAAGCCGGGTTGACATAGGTGACCCGCCCCTGGAGGTCGCGCACCCGCAGTCCGGCCAGCAGGGAATCCTCGACCGCCTTCCGGAAGGCGTATTGGTGCTGCAAGGCCTGCTCGGCTTCCAGGCGCCGCTGCATGTGGCGGCGCAGGGCCCACAAGCTGGCCAGCACCGCCGCCGCGAGGCCAATGATGACCACTGCCAGCAGGTTGCGCATCAGGTTGGTTTCCGCCTTGTAGGAGGTCGCGACCAGGAGCAGGCCGTGGCCCGGCGGGTCGAAGGGGATCTGGTGGCTCAGGGCCTCCTCTCCGGCTTCCACGTTGGATTTCGAGCCCAGGATGACCCCGTTGGCGTCGGCGACGCTCAGGCGGTAGCGCTGGGCGAACCACCAAGGCACCTGCTGCGCCAGCAGCGTCCTCACCGAATAGGCGGCGAGGACCGCCCCCACGTAGGAACCCTCGCGGAACTGGGGGACGACCAGGGCGAAGCGGGCTTCTCGGCCGCTCGTGTAGGCGGCACTGAAGGAGGGATTGCCGGTGGAACGGGTGAGCCGGAGCGCCTCCAGCGCCGGTTCCGGGCGCTGTCCTTCGCCGGCCATCGCCTCGGCGGCGGCACCCGGCGCCGCGCGCAGAACCGCCCCCCGGTCGTCGAGAACCAGGACCCGGATCATGCCCGGGTTGTTCGTCAGCAGGCTCTGGGTGCGGGGACCGAAGCGCGGCCCGGCCAGCTCGCCGGAAAAGTAGTCCTGGCCCAGTTGCTGCAATTGCTCCTGGCCGCGCTCGAGCCCGAAGCGCAGGTTTTGTTCGACCCACAGGGTGTCGCTGATGAGGGCCGCGTGCTGCTCCTCCAGCTCCTGGCGGTACAGCAGCCAGAGCAGCGTGCCCAGGGCCAGGACGAACAGGACCACGGCGACGCGGGGCGCAGTCCAGTACCAGGGTTGCAGGCCCTGGGGGCGCCGGCTGACGAAAGGCGTCATGGGTCGGGGGGTCGGATGAGGCTTGGCAAATGGTACCTCAGCCGGGCCGGCGGGGCGGCTTGCGGATAACCACAATACGGATAGCCACAATGGCGCCCGGTTGCGGTCTTGCCCAAAATGCGACACGCTACTCGGGCAACCGGTGGCTTCCGCCGCGGACCGCCCGGTACGTTCATATTACGGAGGAGACCATGAAACTGCATTCCCTGTTGCTCGGCGTCGTAGCGCTGGCCTTTTCGGCGACCGCCGCGGCCCAGCAGCCGATCGTCATCAAGTTCAGCCATGTCGTCGCCGTCGATACGCCCAAGGGCAAGGGGGCGGAATACTTCAAGAAGCTCGCCGAGGAGCGCACCAAGGGCAAGGTCAAGGTGGAGGTCTACCCCAACAGCCAGCTCTACAAGGACAAGGAGGAGATGGAGGCGCTGCAGTTGGGTGCGGTGCAGATGCTCGCCCCGTCTCTTGCCAAGTTCGGCCCCCTGGGCGCGCGCGAGTTCGAGGTGTTCGATCTGCCCTACATGTTCGACAGCTACGAGGAACTGCACAAGGTGACCCAGGGCTCCATTGGCCAGAGCCTGCTGAAGAAGCTGGAGAGCAAGGGCATCATCGGCCTGGCCTTCTGGGACAACGGCTTCAAGGTGATGAGCGCCAACCGGCCCATCAAGAAGCCGGAGGACTACAAGGGCCTGAAGATGCGCATCCAGTCTTCCAAGGTGCTCGACTCCGAGATGCGCGCGCTGGGCGCGATCCCCCAGGTGATGGCCTTCTCGGAGGTCTACCAGGCCCTGCAGACCGGCGTCGTGGATGGCACGGAAAACCCGCCGTCCAACCTCTACACGCAGAAAATGCATGAAGTGCAGAAGTACGTCGCCCTGTCCGACCACGGCTACCTGGGCTACGCGGTGATCGTGAACAAGAAGTTCTGGGAAGGGCTGCCCGCCGATGTCCGCACGACGCTGGAAGGCGCCATGAAGGAGGCCACGAAGTACGCCAACGACATCGCGAAGAAGGAGAACACCGATGCCCTCGATGCGGTGCAGAAGTCCGGCAAGTCCCAGTTGCTTACCCTGACCGCCGACGAGAAGAAGGCCATGAAGAAGGCCATGATCAAGGTGCACCAGGAGCACGAAGCCAAGATCGGCAAGGACCTGATCCAGTCCATCTACAAGGAAACGGGCTTCGACCCGGGCAAGCTGTAAGCTCCCGAGAAGGCCGCTGCATCCGCAGCGGCCTTTTTCCTTGACTCTCCGCGGGAAGCGGCACCATGAATAAGTTTCTCAACCACATCGAGGAATGGTTCATCGCCTTCCTCATGGGCACGGCGACCATCGTCATCTTCGTCGCGGTTGCCCACCGCTACGCCTCCGGGGTGGCGATCCCCGGCCTGCAGGACTGGCTGCTGGCGCAGAACGTGAGCTGGGCGCAGGAGCTGTGCATCATCATGTTCGTGTGGATGGCCAAGTTCGGTGCCGCCTACGGCGTGCGCACCGGCATTCACGTGGGCGTCGATGTGCTCATCAACCGCCTGCAGGGCAACATCCGCGGCAAGTTCGTCGTCTTCGGCCTGCTGGCCGGGGCGACCTTCACGGGCATCGTCGGCACCCTGGGCGCCACCTTCGTCTGGGAGAACGGCTTGCACTACGCCGTGTTCCATGCCCTGGGCGCGGATACCGGCGACCTGCCCGAAGGCCCCATCACCCCCGACCTGGAATGGCCGACCTGGATCGTGTATTCGGCCGTGCCGCTGGGCTCCTGGCTGATGTGCTACCGCTTCCTGCAGGTCACCTGGTCCTTCTGGAAGACCGGGGAACTGCCCCACCACGACCACGGCCACGTGGAAGGCATCGAGGAGGTCAAGAACGAGGACATCGTGTTCTACGCCCTGAAGGACAACCTCCATCCGGCCGACGTGGGCAAGGAGGAGGCGAAATGAACACCGCCATCATCTTCGGTCTGCTGGTTGCGCTCATGCTGACAGGCATGCCGATCTCCATTTCCCTCGGTCTCACGGTGCTCACCTTCCTGTTCACCATGACCCAGGTACCCATCGAGTCGGTGGCGCTGAAGCTGTTCACCGGCATCGAGAAGTTCGAGATCATGGCCATCCCGTTCTTCATCCTGGCCGGCAACTTCCTCACCCACGGCGGGGTGGCGCGGCGCATGATCAATTTCGCCACCAGCATGGTGGGCCACTGGCACGGCGGCCTGGGCTTGGCCGGCGTCATGGCCTGTGCCCTGTTTGCCGCGGTGTCGGGCTCCTCGCCGGCAACCGTCGTGGCCATCGGCTCCATCCTGCTGCCGGCCATGGTCCGGGCCGGCTTCCCGCCCCGCTTCGGCGCCGGCGTCATCACCACCTCGGGGGCGCTGGGCATCCTCATCCCGCCCTCCATCGTCATGGTGATGTACTCGGTGTCCACCAACACCTCGGTCGGCGCCATGTTCATCGCCGGTGTGGTGCCCGGCATCATGCTGGCGACCATGCTGGGCATGACCACCTGGTGGAAGGCGCGCCAGGGGGATTTCCCGCGCCAGCCCCCGGCGAGCTGGGCGACGCGCCTGAAGGCCTTCCGCGAGAGCGTCTGGGGCCTGTTCCTGATCGTGGTGGTGATGGGCGGCATCTACGCGGGCCTGTTCACGCCCACGGAGGCGGCCGCCATGAGCGCGGTCTATGCCTTCTTCGTGGCCGTGTTCGTGTACAAGGACATGGGCCTGAAGAAGGTGCCGAAGGTGCTGCTCGACTCGGCCAACATGTCGGCGATGCTGCTCTACATCATCACCAACGCCGTGCTCTTCTCCTTCCTCCTGACCTCGGAGCAGGTGCCCCAGGCGATGGCCGACTGGCTGATCGGCAAGGGGCTCGGGCCGATCGCCTTCCTGCTGGTGGTGAACATCCTGCTGCTGCTGGCCGGCAACGTCATGGAGCCGTCCTCCATCGTGCTGATCATGGCGCCGATCCTGTTCCCTGTAGCCGTGAAGCTGGGCATCGACCCGGTGCATTTCGGCATCCTGATCGTCGTGAACATGGAGGTCGGCATGTGCCACCCGCCGGTGGGCCTGAACCTCTACGTGGCCAGCGGCATCACCAAGATGGGCATCACGGAGCTGACCATCGCCGTCTGGCCGTGGCTGCTGACCATGCTCGGCTTCCTCATCCTCGTTACCTACTGGCCACCCCTGTCCCTCTGGCTGCCCAAGGCCGTGGGCATCATGTAGCGTCCCCAAGGCCGGATTCGTGCCGCCGAAGCCCGGCCTTGTGCCGGGCTTCGGCTTTATGGGGTCGGGACAGCATCGGAAAACACTGATAAAATAGTGCGTTACGCAGAGTCTCCGGCATTTTTTCCTAACCCGTTCATTCTGGGAGTTTTTTTAGATGGCTATTGAACGCACCCTGTCGATCGTCAAACCGGACGCCGTGGCAAAAAACCTGATCGGCAAGATTTATTCGCGCTTCGAAACCAATGGCCTGAAGGTCGTGGCGGCGAAGATGAAGCACCTGTCCCGCCGGGAAGCCGAGGGTTTCTATGCCGTGCACCGGGAGCGGCCCTTCTTCAAGGACCTGGTCGAATTCATGATCTCCGGCCCGGTGATGATCCAGGTGCTGGAAGGCGAGAACGCCATCGCCAAGAACCGCGACCTGATGGGCGCCACCGACCCGAAGAAGGCGGCGTCGGGCACCATCCGCGCCGATTTCGCTCAAAGCATCGACGCCAACGCGGTGCACGGCTCCGACGCTCCCGAGACGGCGGCCTTCGAGATCGCCTACTTCTTTGCCGCCTCGGAGATCTGTTCGCGCTGAACGGGCATGAAGCTCAACCTCCTCGATTTCGATGCCGCCGCCCTCGCGGCCTGGTTCGCCGAACTGGGCGAGAAGCCCGGTCCTGGCGCGGAGCTGTTTCGCGCCAAGCCCTTTCGCGCAAAGCAGGTGCTGCGCTGGGTGCATCAGTTCGGGGAGGCTGATTTCGAGCGCATGACCGACGTCGCCAAGAGCCTGCGGCTGCGCCTGGCCGAACTGGCCGAGGTGCGCGTGCCGCAGGTGCTGCGCGACTCGACCGCCTCCGACGGCACGCGCAAGTGGCTGCTGGACGTGGGCAACGGCAACGCCGTCGAATGCGTGTTCATTCCGGAAGAAGGCCGGGGCACCCTGTGCATTTCGACGCAGGCGGGTTGCGCCCTCGACTGCGCCTTCTGCTCCACCGGCAAGCAGGGCTTCAACCGCAACCTGACGGCCGGGGAGATCGTCGGCCAGCTCTGGTGGGCGCGCCAGGCGCTGGGGGACTTCCGCAAGCCCGGCGAAGCCCTCACCCCCAACCCCCGCTCCGCGCCCCAGGGTCGGCGCTGCATCGCCGACCCGCTGCGTGGGCGGGGAGCGGTGCTCCCCGAATTTCCCACTCGCCCCGCAAGCGGGCGAGGGGAGCGCAGTGCGGCTGACGCCGATCATGGGACGGGGCGCATCGTCAGCAACGTCGTGCTGATGGGCATGGGCGAGCCGCTTGCCAACTTCGAGAACGTGGTGACGGCCCTGCGCCTCATGCTCGACGACAACGCCTACGGGCTGTCGCGCCGGCGTGTGACCGTGTCCACCTCGGGCATCGTGCCGGCCATGGACCGGCTGCGCGAAGAATGCCCGGTGGCCCTGGCAGTCTCCCTGCACGCGCCCAACGACGCGCTGCGCGACCGGCTGGTGCCCATCAACCGCAAGTACCCCCTGGCGGAGCTGCTCGCCGCCTGCCGGCGCTACCTGGAAAAGGCGCCGCGGGACTTCATCACCTTCGAATACGTCATGCTCGACGGCGTAAACGATGCCGACGACCAGGCCCGCGAGCTGGTGCGCCTGACGCGCGACTTGCCCTGCAAGTTCAACCTGATCCCCTTCAACCCCTTCCCCGGCTCGGAGTTCAAGCGCACCCCGGCAGCCCGCGTGCGCCGCTTCGCCGAGATCCTGATGCAGGCCCACATCGTCACGACGACACGCAAGACCCGGGGGGAAGACATCGACGCGGCCTGCGGCCAGTTGGCCGGGCAGGTGCGCGATCGCACCCACCGCCGGGAGCGACGGACCATTCCCATCATGGAGAACGCATCTTGAAGCGAGCCGTCGGGATCCTCCTCACCGCCCTGGTCGCCGGTTGTGCCGGCACACCGCCGGGCCAGGCGCCCGCCGAACTGCCGGTGTCCCAGCAGGCGGCGACCGGCGACGCCCAGCAGCGCGCCAAGGCGCACACGGAACTGGGCACCCTGTACCTGCAGGCGGGCAACATGGGCGTCGCGCTGCAGGAGGCGCGCGTCGCCGTCGAGGCGGACGCGGGCTATGCCCCCGCCTACAACCTCATGGGCCTGATCCACATGTTCCTGCGGGAGAATGCCCAGGCCGAGGCCGATTTCGCCCGCGCCTCGCGGCTCGCCCCCGGCGACCCGGAGATCGCCAACAACTACGGCTGGTTCCTCTGCCAGTCCGGGCGGGAGCGGGAGGCCATCGGCCACTTCATGACCGCAGTGAAGAATCCGCTCTACAAGACGCCGACCAAGCCCTATACCAATGCCGGACTCTGCTCCCTGCGCCTGAAGGACGACAAGGCGGCGGAGGGCTACTTCCAGCGCGCCGCCCTGGCCGACGCCGCCAATGCCCAGGCGGTTTTCCATCTCGCGAACCTCGCCTACCGCCGGGCCGACTACCACAACGCCAAGAAGCTCATTGGCGAAGTGCACCGGCTCCAGGAACCCAATGCGGAATCGCTTTGGCTCGCCCTGCGCATCGAGCGCAGGCTCGGCGACCGCCAGGCGGAAGCGAGCCTCGGCTCCCAACTGCGGCGCAAGTTCGCCGGCACCCCGGAGCATCAGGCCCTGATGCAAGGAAGGTACGAGTGAGCGAGAACGAAGCCGGCTTCGCCAACCCCGTCCCCGAGGCGCCCGGTCCCGGCGCACTGCTGCGCCAGGCGCGCGAAGCGCGGGGCATGAGCGTCGACGAGGTAGCCGCCTCCCTGAAGATGAGCCGGCGCCAGATCGAGGCGATGGAGACGGAAGAGTTTGCGCGCCTGTCGGGTGCCACCTTCGTGCGCGGTTTCATCCGCAATTACGCCAAGCTGCTCAGGATCGACGCCGCCCAGGTGCTTGCCGCCCTCGAGGCGAAGACGGAACTGCCCAAGGCCGAGTTGACGGCGCCGGGGGGCTCCGGCGTGCGCATGCCGAGCGGCTCGGAGGGGCCCGGTCACGGCCTGCTGGTCGCCACCTCGGTCGCCCTGGCCCTGCTGGCGGTTGCCGTCGCTCTCTATTTCAATGTCATCGACCTGGGGACGCTGCTCGGTCCCGGGGGCGCCCAGGAGGGCCGGGCGGCTTCGCGGCCGCTCGGCGAGGCCCAGGTGGTGCAGCCCATAGACGCCGTGGTGCACACGCCCCCGGTCGAAGGGGGCCTCCCGCCGCAGCCCGTCGTTGCGGCGGCAAAGCCGGATCGCCAGTTGGGCGATCGGCAGCTCGTTTTCAGCTTCGAGGGCGACTCCTGGGTGGAAGTGAAGGACGCCTCCGGACGCATCATCTTCTCGCAGCTCAACCGCAGGGGGACGACCGAGGCGGTGCTGGGACGCCCGCCGTTCGAACTGGTGGTCGGCAATGCCAGCCAGGTGCGGCTGCAGTACGAAGACCAGCCGATCGACCTGGGGCCGCATACCCGCGTCGAAGTGGCGCGGGTGACCCTGGAATAGCCCATATGGCTTCCGGCAACGGCAACGGACCCGGCGCCCCCCTGCCCCGGCGCAAGACGCGCACCGTGCGGGTCGGGCCGGTGCCGATCGGCGGCGCCCACCCGGTGGTCGTGCAGTCGATGACCAACACCGATACCGCCGATGCGGCGGCTACGGCGCTCCAGGTGGCGCAGCTTGCCCGCGCCGGCTCCGAGATCGTGCGCATCACCGTGAATACGCAGGAAGCGGCTCGCGCCGTGCCGCGGATCCGCGAGCGGCTGCTGGCCATCAACGTCGCTGTGCCGTTGGTCGGCGATTTTCATTTCAACGGCCACAAGCTGCTATCGGAGAACCCGGCCTGCGCCGAGGCCCTCGACAAGCTGCGCATCAACCCGGGCAACGTCGGGCGCGGCGCCAAGCGGGACGAGCAGTTCGCCCAGTTGATCGAACTCGCCTGCCGCTGGGGCAAGCCGGTGCGCATCGGCGTCAACTGGGGCAGCCTCGACCCGGCGCTGTTGGCGCGCATCATGGACGAGAACGCGCGTCGTGCCGAGCCGAAGGACGCCGTGCAGATGATGCGCGAGGCCATGGTGGCCTCCGCTCTGGAGAGCGCGGCCAAGGCCGAGGAGTTGGGGCTGCCCGGCGAGGCCATCGTCCTTTCCTGCAAGGTGAGCGGCGTGCAGGACCTCATCGTCATCTACCGGGACCTGGCCCGGCGCTGCGACTACCCGCTGCACCTGGGCCTGACCGAGGCGGGGATGGGCAGCAAGGGCATCGTCGCCTCGACCGCGGCGATGGCCGTGCTGCTGCAGGAGGGTATCGGCGACACGATCCGGGTGTCGCTCACCCCCGAGCCCAACGGCGAGCGCACGCGGGAAGTGGTCGTCGCCCAGGAAATGCTGCAGACCATGGGCCTGCGCGCCTTCACGCCCCTGGTGGCGGCCTGCCCGGGCTGCGGGCGCACCGCCAGCACCGTGTTCCAGGAGCTCGCCCAGGAGATCCAGGCCCACGTGCGCGATCGCATGCCCGACTGGCGCCTGCGCTACGAAGGCGTGGAGAACATGACGCTCGCCGTCATGGGCTGCGTGGTGAACGGGCCCGGCGAGAGCAAGCACGCCAATATTGGCATCAGCCTGCCGGGCACCGGCGAGACGCCGGTGGCGCCGGTGTACGTGGACGGCGAGAAGACCGTCACGCTGAAAGGGGACGACATCGCCGGGCAGTTCCGGGCGATCGTGGACGAATACGTGGCGCGGAAGTACCCGCGCCGCACGGCCACCTGAGGCACCTGATCCTATGAGCCAAACGATTCAAGCCGTCCGCGGGATGAGCGATATCCTGCCGGACGAGGCAGAACTGTGGGAGCAGTTCGACGACACCGTGCGTGCCTGGCTGGGCGCTTACGGCTACCGGCCGATCCGCATGCCCATCGTCGAGCCGACGCCGCTGTTCACCCGCGCCATCGGCGAAGTGACCGATATCGTCGAGAAGGAGATGTACTCCTTCGTCGATTCGCTCAACGGCGAGCCGCTCACCCTGCGCCCGGAGGGCACCGCCTCCTGCGTGCGGGCGGTACTGCAGCACAGCCTGCTCCATGCCGGCCCGCAGCGCCTGTGGTACGCCGGGCCGATGTTCCGCCACGAGCGGCCGCAGAAGGGGCGCTACCGCCAGTTCTACCAGTTCGGCGTCGAGGCCTTCGGTTTCGCGGGTCCCGACATCGACGCCGAGCAGATCATCATGGGTGCCCGCCTGTGGGACGACCTGGGCCTCACGGGCATCCGGCTGGAGATCAACTCCCTCGGCGGCACGGAAGAGCGCCTGCGCCACCGGGCCGAGCTGATCGCCTACCTGGAGCGCCACCGGGAAGCACTGGACGCCGACGCCCAGCGCCGGCTGTATGCGAACCCGCTGCGCATCCTCGACAGCAAGAATCCCCACATGCAGGCGCTCGTCGAGGGGGCGCCCAAGCTCATGGACTTCCTGGGGGAAGCCTCCCTCGAGCATTTTGCCGGCGTGCAGGTGCTGCTCAAGGACGCGGGCATCCCGTACCGCATCAACCCGCGCCTGGTGCGGGGGCTGGACTATTACAATTTCACTGTCTTCGAGTGGGTCACCGACAAGTTGGGGGCGCAGGGCACGGTCTGCGCCGGCGGGCGCTACGACGGCCTGATCGAGCAACTGGGCGGCAAGCCGGCGCCCGCCTGCGGCTTCGCCATGGGCGTCGAGCGCCTCGTGGCGCTGCTGCGCGAGGAGCACGGCGAGGAGGCGCAGCGGGCGGCCCGGGCCGCCCCGGAGGTCTATGTCGTCCACCAGGGCGTGCAGGCGCAGCGCCCGGCCTTCGTCGCCGCCGAACAGTTGCGCGGCGCGGGCTTCGACGTCCTGCTCCATTGCGGCGGCGGCGGCTTCAAGGCGCAGATGAAGCGGGCCGACGCCTCCGGGGCGCGGGTCGCGGTGATCATCGGCGATGACGAGGCGGGGGCGGGCGTTGCCAGCGTGAAGCCCTTGCGGGAGGAAGTGGCGCAGAAGCGTGTTCCGCTCGAGCAATTGAGCGAAGAAATCGGCAATTACCTTTTTGGGGAATCCAACGATGGCGGCGTTTGACCTGGAAGAACAGGAACAGATTTCGGAGCTGAAGACCTGGTGGCGCATGTACGGCAACCTGGTCACGGCTGTGCTGTTGGCGGTGGCCCTGGCCCTGGCGGGCTGGCAGGGCTGGAACTGGTACCAGCGCAGCCAGGCCGGCCAGGCTGCGGCCATCTACGGCGTGGTGCAGCAGGCCGCCGCCGAGCGCGATGTCAAGCGCGTGCGGGAGGCCGCCGGCGAGCTGACCGAGAAGTTTTCCGGCACGGCCTATGCGGCGATGGCGGCGCTCACCTCGGCCAAGCTGCAGTTCGAGGCCGGCGACCTGAAGAACGCCAAAGTGCAATTGCAGTGGGTGGCGGAGAAGGCCGCCGATGCCGAGTTCCGCGACCTCGGCCGCCTGCGCCTGGCCCACGTGCTGTTCGACGAGAAGGCGCTGGACGAGGCGCTGAAGGTCCTGGGCGAGGAGCCCCTGCCGGCCTTCGCGCCGCGCTTTTCCGAGCTGAAGGGCGACATTCTCGCCGCCCAGGGCAAGAAGGCGGAGGCAGTAGCGGCCTACCGGGCGGCGTTGGACAGGCTCGAGGCGGGGCAGAAAGCTTCCGGCGGCGCGACCGGCCGGGAAACGAACTACCGCGAGCTGCTGCAGCTCAAGGCCGATTCCCTGGGAGACAAGTGATGCGCGCGTCCTTCACCGCTGCGATGCTCGCGCTCGTGCTGTCGGGCTGCGCCTCGATGAACCCCATGAACTGGTTCTCCAGCGCCCCGAAGGTGAAGCCCGCCGAACTGGCGTCGATTCAGCCCAGTGCCGAGTTGCGGACCCAATGGCAGGCGGCCCTCGGCAGCGCGGGCAGTTACGTGTTCACGCCGGCCGTGGCCGGGGCAAGCATCTACGCGGCGGCCCAGGACGGCACGCTGGCGCGCTACGATTCGGGCATTGAGGTCTGGCGCATCGGCGCCGGCCAGCCCATATCCGGCGGGGTCGGTTCCGACGGCCGCGTCGTGACGGTGGGCACGGCCAAGGGGGAAGTGCTGGCCTTCGACGCCGCCGGCAAAGCCCTGTGGAAGGCGCGGGTCAGTTCCGAGGTGCTGGCCGCGCCCCAGGTGGGCGAAGGCCTGGTCGTGGTGCGCAGCGGCGACAACCGCATCTTCGGCCTGGACGCCGCCGACGGGAAAAGGCGCTGGGTGTATCAGCGCGCCACCCCGGCGCTCAGCCTGCGGACCAATGTGGGCGTGACGCTGGCCGGCAAGGCGGCGCTGGCCGGTTTCCCGGGCGGCAAGCTGGTCGCCATCGCGCTCAGCAACGGCGCGGCCCTCTGGGAGGCCACGGTGGCCCTGCCCAAGGGCGCGACCGAGCTGGAGCGGGTGGCCGATGTCACCAGTTCCCCGGTGGTGTCCGGCCAGGAGGTCTGCGCCACCGCCTACCAGGGACGGGTCGCCTGCTTCGATCTCGCCTCGGGCAACCAGATCTGGTCGAGGGAGCTCTCGTCGTCGGCCGGCCTCGACCTGGACGGCCGCAACCTGTATGTCACCGATGAGCGGGGCGCGGTGCATGCCCTGGACCGGGCCAATGGCGCCAGCCTGTGGAAGCAGGACAAGCTGTTCCTGCGCCAAGTGGGCCGGCCCATCGCCCTGGGCGGTTACGTGGCCGTCGGCGACTACCAGGGCGTCGTGCACCTGCTGCGCCGCGACGACGGCGCCTTCGCCGCCCGCCTGAGCACCGATGGCGGCGGCATTGCCGCCGAGCCGCAGCGGCTGGAGCGCGGCTTCCTGGTGCAAACCCGCAACGGTGGCCTTTACGCCCTGGCGGTCAACTGACAAGCGCCCCATAGAAGCGGAATGAAACCGACCCTGGTCATCGTCGGCCGCCCCAACGTCGGCAAGTCGACGCTCTTCAACCGCCTGACGCGGAGCCGGGATGCGCTGGTGGCCGACTTCCCCGGCCTCACCCGCGATCGCCACTACGGTCACGGCCGGCTGGGGATCAGGCCCTATCTGGTGGTCGATACCGGCGGCTTCGAGCCCTCCGCCAAGGCGGGCATCCTGCACGAGATGGCCCAACAGGCCGAAGCGGCCATTGCCGAGGCCGACGTGCTGCTGTTCGTCGTCGATGCCCGCGCGGGGGTGACCGGGCAGGATCTGGAGATTGCCGAGCGGCTGCGCCGTGCGGGACGGCCGCTGCTGCTGGCGGTGAACAAGGCCGAGGGCATGGATCGCCCCCTGGTTTCCGCCGAATTCCACGAGCTCGGCTGCGGCGTCCCCCTCGTCATCTCGGCCGCCCACGGGGACGGCGTGCGCGAGCTGGTCGAGGAGGCGCTGGCGCCCTTCCCGGAGGCGGAGGAAGAGGCGGAGGAGACCCAGGGGCCGCGCATCGCGGTGGTCGGCCGGCCCAACGTCGGCAAGTCCACCCTCATCAACACCCTGCTGGGCGAGGAGCGCCTCATCGCCTTCGACCAGCCGGGCACCACGCGGGATGCCATCGCCGTACCTTTCGAGCGCAACGGCCGGCAATACACCCTGATCGACACCGCCGGCCTGCGGCGCAAGGGCAAGGTGTTCGAGGCGGTCGAGAAGTTCTCGGTCATCAAGACCCTCCAGTCCATCGAGGAGGCCAATGTCGTCGTCCTCGTGCTCGATGCCGGCCAGGACATCTCGGACCAGGACGCCCACATCGCCGGCTTCGTTGTGGAAGCCGGCCGCGCCGTGGTGATCGCGGTGAACAAGTGGGACGGCGTCGATGACTACCGGCGCGACCGCGTCAAGATGGACATGGCGCGCAAGCTGAATTTTCTCGGTTTTGCCCAGACGCATTTCATCTCGGCGCTGAAGGGGGAGGGCATAGGCGCGCTGATGGGCTCGGTGGACGTCGCCTATGCCGCAGCGATGGCCAAGCTGCCCACGCCGAAGCTGACCCGCGTGTTGCAGGCGGCATTGGAGAAGCAGGCGCCGCCGCGCCACGGCATTTTCCGTCCCAAGCTGCGCTACGCGCATCAGGGCGGCAGCAATCCGCCGGTGATCATCATCCACGGCAACGCCCTGGACCATGTCTCCGAGTCCTACAAGCGCTACCTGGAGCGCTGCTTCATGGAGCATTTCAAGCTGCGGGGCACGCCGCTCAGGATCGAATTCCGCACGACGCGGAACCCTTACGCCGAGAAACGGTCGTAGAGCCGAGCGTCTGTTTTTTGTTCCGGGCAGGTGGCGTCGTGCCTGGAAATCCAGTAAAGTAGCGCCGCAACAATAAATTATGTGGGGCCACCATGAGCAACAAAGGGCAACTGTTACAAGACCCATTCCTCAACACGCTGCGCCGGGAGCATATCCCGGTGTCCATCTACCTGGTAAACGGCATCAAGCTGCAGGGGCAGGTCGAGTCCTTCGACCAGTATGTCGTGTTGCTGAAGAATACCGTCACCCAGATGGTGTACAAGCACGCCATCTCCACCGTAGTACCGGCGCGGCCGGTCAATATCCCGCACGAGCATAGCGAGGGTTGATGGCCGTTGCTTTCGGCAGGGCGCCAGCCCGCGCCTAGTCCCGGCTTATGTTTGAGCGTCCTGGCGGCGGCGAGAACGCCGTTCTGGTCCAGCTGGACTTCGGCCAGGGCGATGCCCCGGAACGGCTGGACGAGTTGAAGCTCCTCGCCAGCTCCGCCGGTGCCACCACGGTCGCCGTCATTCAGGGACGGCGCGAGCGTCCGGATCCGGCGCTCTTCGCCGGCAGGGGCAAGGTTTCAGAAGTGGCGGACGCCATCCGGGATGGCGGCGCGGACATCGCCATCTTCAATCACGAGCTTTCCGCCGCGCAGCAACGCAACCTGGAAAGGGAACTGGGCTGCCGCGTCGTGGACCGCAGCAGCCTGATCCTCGACATCTTCGCCCAGCGCGCCCGCAGCCACGAGGGCAAGCTCCAGGTGGAACTGGCCCAGTTGCAGCATCTGGCCACGCGCTTGGTGCGCGGCTGGACCCACTTGGAGCGGCAGAAGGGCGGCATCGGCCTGCGCGGCCCGGGCGAGACCCAGTTGGAAACCGACCGGCGCCTGCTCGGCCGGCGCGTCAAGGTGCTCAAGGACCGGCTCAAGCAGTTGGAGCGCCAGCGCGCCGTGCGTCGCCGCGCCCGCCTGCGGCGGGAGATGCTGGCCGTGTCGCTGGTGGGCTACACGAACGCGGGGAAGTCCACCCTGTTCAACGCGCTGACCCACGCCGGGGCCTACGCGGCCGACCAGCTCTTCGCCACGCTGGACACCACTTCCCGGCGCCTGTTCCTGGACGGGGCGGGCCATGTGGTGCTGTCCGACACGGTGGGTTTCATCCGTGACCTGCCGCATTCGCTGATTGCCGCCTTCCATGCCACCCTGGAGGAGACGGCCGCTGCCGACCTCCTGCTGCACGTGGTGGATTCGGCCAGCGCCGACCGCAGCCAGCAGATCGAGGCGGTGAATGGCGTCCTGGAGGAGATCGGCGCCGGCCAGGTGCCGCAGATCCTGGTGTGGAACAAGATCGATGCCAGCGGCGTGGCGCCCGGGGTCGAGCGGGATGCCTATGGTAGAATCATCCGCGTCCGCGTCAGTGCCAAGACCGGTGCCGGGCTCGATCTGCTGCGCCAGGCGCTGGCCGAGGCCGCAAGAAGCCACGCCGAGCCGGTATCGCCGGCTGCTGACGCTGCGTGAACCGCGCCGCCTGATCAACAACTATCCGATCCGATGATTACTGGCATTCTCATGTCGCTTAACGACCCCCAGTGGGGCAACAAAAGGGGATCGAACCAGGGCCCGCCCGATCTCGAGGATCTGTGGCGCGATTTCAATCGTCGTCTTTCCGGGCTTCTCGGCAAGAAAGGCGGAGGCAATGGCGAGGGCGGGCCCCGTCCGCCCCTGAACCTCAAGGCCTTCGGCGGCGGCGTCGGCGCCCTTGTCGCGCTGATCCTAGTGGTATGGCTGGCGAGCGGCTTCTATATCGTCGATGCCAGCCAGCGAGGCGTCGTGCTCACCTTTGGCAAGTACTCCCAGACCACCGAGCCGGGCCTGCGCTGGCGCCTACCCTATCCGATCCAGGCGAATGAGATCGTCCGGCTCACCGACGTGCGCGTGGTCGAGGTGGGCTACCGCGGCTCCGACCGGAACCGCGTGCTGAAGGAAGCCCTGATGCTCACGGACGACGAGAACATCATCAACATCCAGTTTGCCGTGCAGTGGTTCCTCAAGGATCCGCAGGAGTATATTTTCAACAACCGCAGCCCCGAGGATTCCGTACTCCAGGCGGCCGAAACGGCCATGCGCGAGGTGGTCGGCCGCAGCAAGATGGACTTCGTGCTCTACGAGGGGCGCGAGCAGGTGGCGGCCGACGCCTCCAAGCTGATGCAGGAAATCCTGGACCGGTACAAGACGGGCATCCTCGTTTCCAAGCTTACGCTGCAGAACGTCCAGCCGCCGGAGCAGGTGCAGGCCGCCTTCGACGATGCCGTCAAGGCCGGCCAGGACCGCGACCGGCAGGTGAACGAAGGCCAGGCCTATGCCAACGACGTGATCCCCCGGGCGCGCGGCACGGCTTCGCGCCTGATGGAGGAGGCCGGCGGCTACAAGAGCCGGGTGGTGGCCAACGCCGACGGCGAAGCCAGCCGCTTCAAGCAGATCCTGGTCGAATACAACAAGGCGCCGGAAGTGACGCGCAGCCGCATGTATCTCGATACCGTGCAGCAGGTGCTGTCCAGCACGAGCAAGATCATGGTGGATGCCAAGGGCTCGGGCAACCTGCTTTATCTGCCGCTCGACAAGCTCATGCAGGCGGCCGGCGCGCCGGCCGCGGTGGCGGCGCCGGAAGCGGCGGCTGCGGCGTCCCGGCCGCAGCCGAACCTGGCGGCGGAGGTGCCGCCGCAACTCGACAGATCCGACACGGCATCGCGCTCGCGCGATGCCCTGCGTTCGCGTGAGAGGGGGGAGCGCTGATGACCCGCAACCTGCCCTTTGTCGCCGCCTTCTTCCTGGGGCTGCTGGTGGTCATGGCCATGGCGATGTTCACCGTCGATCAGCGCAAGTATGCGATCGTCCTGCAGCTCGGCGAGATCAAGGAAGTCCTCACAGAGCCGGGCCTGAACTTCAAGTGGCCGCTGATCCAGAACGTGCGCACCTTCGACAAGCGCATCCTCACCTACGACGCGCCCGAGCCCGAGCGCTTCATCACCTCGGAGAAGAAGCCCGTGCTGGTGGACGCTTTCGTGAAATGGCGCATCATCGACGCGAAGCAGTACTACATCTCCGTGCAGGGGGACGAGGCGCGCGCCCAGACGCGGCTGTCGCAGACGGTGAACGCCGGCCTGCGCGAAGAGTTCGGCAAACGCACGGTGCACGAAGTCGTCTCCGGCGAGCGCGACAAGATCATGGAGGAGGTCCGCACCAAGGCCGACGCCGACGCGCGCGCCATCGGCGTGCAGATCGTCGACGTGCGGCTGAAGCGCGTCGACCTAGTGCAGGAGGTTTCCGAATCGGTCTACCGCCGCATGGAGACGGAACGGAAGCGCGTCGCCAATGAGTTGCGGTCGAAAGGTGCGGCGGACTCCGAGAAGATCCGCGCCGATGCCGACCGCCAGCGGGAGGTCATCATCGCCGAGGCTTACCGCGACGCGCAGCGCATCAAGGGCGAGGGGGATGCCAAGGCGGCCGCCATTTACGCCCAGGCCTTCGGCCAGAACCCGGAGTTCTATGCGTTCTACCGCAGCCTGGAAGCCTACCGCAGCAGCTTCAAGAGCAAGAGCGACGTGCTGGTGATCGAGCCCAACTCCGAGTTCTTCAAGTACCTGAAGAGCACCGGCAAGGGCAAGTGATGTGGTCCTTCCTGCTGGCGGCTTTGGCGCTCATGCTCGTGCTGGAAGGTCTGCTTCCCTTTCTCGCGCCTAAGGTCTGGCGCGACATGTTCCGCCGCATCACCGAGCTGGCCGACGGACAGATCCGCTTTCTCGGCCTGTCCTCGATCGTCGCCGGCCTGGTCCTGCTCGCCATCGTGAAATGAACTGCCCCCACGCTCGCTTTGCTTCGCTGCCCCCCGAGGGGGCGCAGGCCTTCCTTGGGGCGGCCCGGCGGGAGGCCTGATGACCACCGTGCGCCGCTGGCTCCTGCCCGAATCCATCGAGGACGTTCTGCCCCTTGAGGCGCGGCAGGTGGAGCGGCTGCGCCGCGCGCTGCTCGACGAGTTCGTCCTGCACGGCTACGAACTGGTCATGCCGCCGCTGCTGGAGTATCTCGAGTCGCTGCTCACCGGCAGCGGGCGCGACATGGACCTGCGCACCTTCAAGCTGGTGGACCAGATCTCCGGCCGCACCATGGGCATCCGCGCCGACATCACGCCCCAGGTGGCGCGCATCGATGCCCACCTGCTCAACCGGCAAGGGGTCGCCCGGCTGTGCTACTGCGGCAGCGTGCTGCATGCGCTGCCTGCGGCCCTGACGGCGACCCGCGAACCCCTGCAGGTGGGCGCCGAGCTGTACGGCCATGCGGGCGTCGAGGCGGATGTGGAGATCGTGCGCCTGCTGGCGCGCGCCCTGGAGATCGCCGGCATCCGGGCCTCGCGCCTCGATCTTGGCCACGTGGGCGTCTTCCGCGCGCTGGCGGCGCGCGGCGGACTGGATGCCGAGCTCGAACAGGAATTGTTCGCCGTGCTGCAGGCGAAGGATATGCCGGCCCTGCGGGAGCTGACCGGGGACGTTGCCGAGCCGGTGCGCTCGGCGCTGCTGGCGCTGCCCGAGTGCTACGGCGGCGCGGAGGCCCTCGATCGCGCCGCTCGGCTGCTGTCCGATGATGCGCAGATCGGCCAGGCGCTGGCGGACCTGCGCCGCTTGGCCGGCCAGTTGGGAGACCTGCCCGTGGGCTTCGATCTCGCCGATCTGCGCGGCTACCACTACCACAGCGGCGTGGTGTTCGCCGCCTACTGCGCCGCGCACCCCGGCGCCATCGCCTTGGGCGGGCGCTACGACAAGGTGGGCAAGGCTTTCGGCCGCGGCCGGCCGGCGACCGGGTTCAGCCTGGACCTGCGGGAGCTTGCCCAGCTCGGGACAAGGCCGCCGGCGCCGCAAGCCATCCTTGCGCCGTGGGGAGAGGACAGCGGGTTGCGCGAGGCCGTTGCGGCCCTGCGCGCCCAGGGAGAAATCGTCGTCGAGGCCCTGCCCGGCCACGAGGGCACCTGGCAGGAGGCCGGCTGTGACCGGCGCCTGGTGCAGCGCGACGGGCGTTGGGCGGTCGAGAAAATCTAGGGAGAGATCGGGAAAAATGGCAAAGAACGTCGTCGTCGTCGGCACCCAGTGGGGTGACGAGGGCAAGGGGAAGGTGGTCGACTGGCTGACCGACCACGCCCAAGGGGTGGTGCGCTTCCAGGGCGGCCACAATGCCGGCCACACGCTGGTCATCGGCGGCAAGAAGACCGTGCTGCACCTGGTGCCCTCCGGCATCCTGCGCGCGGGGGTCACCTGCTACATCGGCAACGGCGTGGTGCTGGCGCCGGACGCGTTGATCAAGGAGATGGACGAGCTGGAGGCGGCGGGCGTCGATGCCGCCGCCCGCCTGCGCATTTCGGAGGCCTGTCCGCTCATCCTGCCCTACCACCAGGCGCTGGACAACGCGCGCGAGATCGCCAAGGGGGCCAACAAGATCGGCACCACCGGGCGGGGCATCGGCCCGGCCTACGAGGACAAGGTGGCGCGCCGCGGGCTGCGCCTGCAGGACCTCATGCGGCCCAAGCGCTTCGCCGAAAAGCTGGCCGAGATCCTCGACTACCACAACTACGTCCTGGTGCATTACTTCCGCGCCCAGCCGGTGGATTTCCAGAAGACGCTGGAGGGCGCCCTGGCGCTGGCCCCGCGCCTGGAGAAGCTGGTGGCCGACGTGCCGCGGGCGCTCTACGAGGCCCACCGCGATGGCGCCAACCTGCTGTTCGAGGGGGCTCAGGGCACGCTGCTGGACATCGATCACGGCACCTATCCCTACGTCACCTCGTCCAACTGCGTGGCGGGGGCCGCGGCGGCCGGCGCCGGGGTGGGTCCAGGCATGCTGCACTACGTGCTGGGCATCACCAAGGCCTACACGACGCGCGTGGGCGGCGGACCGTTCCCGACCGAACTGGACGACGAGGTGGGCAAGCATCTTGCCACCCGGGGCAACGAGTTCGGGGCCACGACGGGCCGGCCGCGGCGCTGCGGCTGGTTCGATGCCGCGGCGTTGAAGCGCTCCATCCAGATCAACGGCGTATCGGGCCTGTGCGTGACCAAGCTGGACGTGCTGGACGGGGTCGAGGAACTGAAGATCTGCACCGGCTACAAGCTGGAGGGCAAGCTCACGGACATCCTGCCCGTCGGCGCCGAGGACTTGGCCGGCTGCGAGCCGGTCTACGAGATCATGCCGGGCTGGAAGGAAAGCACGGTGGGCGTGAAAACCCTCGAAGGCCTGCCGGCCAGCGCGCGCGCCTATCTCAAGCGCATGGAACAGATCTGCGGTGTGCCGGTGGACATGATCTCCACCGGACCGGACCGCGAGGAAACCATCGTATTGAGGCACCCGTTCAAGTGAACGGAAAACACGCCGCTTTGCGGCTTGTTTCGGCGGAGGCTCACTTCGCTTGCGAAGTTAAGGCCGCGCCGCGGCCGGCCGCAGCCACAATAAAAAGCCGGTCGCACGACCGGCTTTTTTCCTTGAATCCTGGTGCCCAGAAGAGGACTCGAACCTCCACAGTGTTGCCACCACTAGGACCTGAACCTAGCGCGTCTACCAATTCCGCCATCTGGGCAAAGAGGGCGCAATTTTAAAGGAAAGATCGATTTTGTCAAACAAGCCAAACGAGACGCGCAGGCGCGATCCGCACTACGAACGGGAAGCGGCGAAGTACGATTTCCCATTGCCCAGCCGCGAGTATGTCTTGCAGACCCTCGCCGAGCGCGGCGTGCCGCTGGCCTTCGAGGAGCTGGCGGAGGCGCTCGACGTTCAGCCCCATGAGTTGGATTCCTTCGCGCGGCGCCTCGGCGCCATGCAGCGCGACGGCCAGGTCATGCAGAACCGCCGGGGCGCCTACCTCATTCCCGACAAGGCTGACCTCATCCGGGGGCGCGTCGAGGGCCATCCGGACGGCTACGGCTTCCTGGCGCGCGAGGGGGAAGGGCCGGACCTCTTCCTCGGCCCCAAGGAGATGGACAAGGTGCTGCACGGCGACCGCGTCATGGCGCGCATCGTCGGCATGGATCGCCGCGGCCGGCCGGAGGGCAAGATCGTCGAGGTACTGGAGCGGGCCAATCACCGGGTCGTCGGCCGGGTCCATAACGAGCATGGCGTGCTTTTCGTCGTCGCCGAGAACAAGCGCATCAGCCAGGACATCCTTCTCGCGCCGGGCGCCAAGGCCAAGCCCAAGGCCGGGCAGGTGGTGGTCGTGGAGATCATCGAGCAGCCCTCCAAGCAGGCCCAGCCCATCGGCAAGGTGGTCGAGGTGCTGGGCAACTATGCCGATCCCGGCATGGAAATCGAGATTGCCCTGAGGAAGCACGAACTGCCCTTCGAGTTCGCGAAAGAGGCACTGGCCGAGACGAAGAAGCTGCCGGATGACGTGCGCAAGGGCGACTGGAAGGGCCGCGAGGATATCCGCCACTTGCCCCTGGTGACCATCGACGGCGAGACGGCCAGGGACTTCGACGACGCGGTCTATTGCGAGCGCCAGGGCAAGAACGGCAAGGGCGGCTTCCGCCTCATCGTGGCCATCGCCGACGTCAGCCATTACGTGAAGGCGGGCGGGGCGCTGGACCGGGACGCCTATGATCGCGGCAACTCCGTGTATTTCCCGCGCCGCGTCATCCCCATGCTGCCGGAAAAGCTGTCCAACGGCCTGTGCTCGCTCAACCCCCAGGTCGAGCGCCTGTGCATGGTGTGCGACATGGCCATCGCCGCCAACGGCGCCATCAAGCGCTACGGCTTCTACCCGGCCGTGATGTTCTCCCACGCGCGGCTGACCTACACGGAGGTGGCGCAGGCGCTCTACGAGCCGGGCTCGGCGGCGCAAGGAAAGCTGGAGCCGTTGCTGCCGCATCTGCGCGACCTCGATGCCCTCTACCGGGTGCTGGTGAAGGCGCGCTGGGCGCGCGGGGCCATCGACTTCGAGACCGTCGAGACGCAGATGATCTTCGACGAGCAGGGCAAGATCGAGCGCATCGTCCCCGTCACGCGCAACGACGCCCACCGCATCATCGAGGAGTGCATGCTGGCGGCCAACGTCTGCGCCTCGGATTTCCTGCAGGACAAGGAGCATGCCGCCCTGTACCGCGTCCATGAGGGGCCGACGCCGGAGAAACTGGAGAAGCTGCGCGAATTCCTCAAGGAGTTCGGCCTGCAGCTCAAGGGCGGCGACGAGCCCCACGCCAAGGACTATGCGCGCCTGCTGGAGAAGGTGAAGGGCCGTCCGGACATGCAGCTGCTGCAGACAGTGATGCTGCGCTCCCTGCAGCAGGCGGTCTACAGCCCGGACAACGTCGGCCACTTTGGCCTCGCCTACGAGTCCTACACGCACTTCACCTCGCCCATCCGGCGCTATCCGGACCTGGTGGTGCATCGCGCCATCAAGGCGGTGCTGAACGGCGACAAGTATGCCCCGGGCAACTGGGAGGAGATCGGTATCCACTGCTCCCAGACCGAGCGGCGTGCCGACGAGGCCACGCGCGACGTGGAGTCCTGGCTCAAGTGCTACTACATGCAGGACCGCATCGGCGAGGAGTTCGAGGGCAGCGTGTCGGCCGTGACCTCCTTCGGCATCTTCGTCGCCCTGGACGACGTTTTCGTCGAGGGCCTGGTGCACATCTCCGACCTGGGCAGCGATTACTTCCACTACGAGGACGCCAAGCACCAGCTCATCGGCGAGCGCACGGGCAGGCGCTTTCGCCTGGCCGACCGGGTGCGCGTGCAGCTCGTGCGGGTAGATATGGAGACTAGCAAGATCGATTTCCGGCTGGTGGAAGGCGACGGCGTGAAAGGCAGGCGTGGTGGCTGAGACCCGCTTCATCTACGGCTTCCACGCAGTCAATGCGCGCCTGCGCCAGGGCGCGGACAGCGTGGCTGAGATCTATGTCGCCGCGGGGCGCCACGATCCCCGCGCCCGCGACCTGGTCAAGCTCGCCGAGGCCCAGGGCGTGCGCGTGATTCCCACCGAGCCGGCCCGCCTGGACGGCATGGCCGGCCATGCGCGGCACCAGGGCGTGGTGGCGCGGATCACGGCCGCCCAGCGCCATGTGACCCTGGATGACGTGCTCGACACCCTCGCCGAGCCGGCCCTGCTGCTGGTGCTGGATGGGGTGCAGGATCCCCACAACCTGGGTGCCTGCCTGCGCGTGGCCGACGCCGCCGGGGCGCACGCGGTGGTCGCGCCGAAGGACCGGGCGGTGGGACTCAACGCCACGGCCATCAAGGTGGCCTGCGGGGCCGCCGACACCGTGCCCTATGTGACCGTGACCAACCTGGCCCGGGCGCTGCGGGAGATGCGGGAGCGGGGCATCTGGACGGTCGGTGCCGATGCGGACGCGGAACAGGACCTCTATGCCGCCGGCCTGAAAGGGCCCCTGGCCCTCGTCCTGGGCGCGGAAGGCTCGGGCCTGCGACGGCTCACCCGGGAGACCTGCGACGCCCTGGTGAAGATCCCCATGCACGGCAGCGTGGAGAGCCTGAACGTTTCCGTGGCCAGCGGCATCTGCCTGTTTGAAGCACGACGCCAGCGGCGCCAGCCTTGATCGCCGCAACGCATTGATTTGCGGTGCCTGTCTGGATATAATATTTGGCTCTTTTAACCTTGCTCCACCGCAAGCGCATGGCGGGGGGCTATCGACGCAACTGAGCCAAAAGGAGACTGCATGCGACACTACGAAATCGTTTTCATCGTCCACCCGGACCAGAGCGAACAGGTCCCGGCGATGATCGAGCGCTACAAGGGGCTCGTCACCGGCCGCGCCGGACAGATCCACCGCCTCGAGGACTGGGGCCGCCGCCAGCTCGCCTACCCGATCCAGAAGGTGCACAAGGCCCACTACGTGCTCATGAATATCGAGTGCGACGGCGAGACGCTGGCCGAACTCGAGCACGCCTTCAAGTTCAATGACGCCGTGCTGCGCCACCTGACCGTCAAGATGCGCAAGGCGGTCACCACGCCTTCGCCCATGATGAAGGAAGAGAAGGCGAAGTCGCTGACGCCGGCCGCGGAAGGCGCCAAGCCGGAGGCGGCGAAGCCCGCCGAGCAGCCCGCGGCCTGATGTGGCCGAGGCGCAGAACCTGCTGACGATCACCGGAAGCGTCATCGAACTGGCCCAGTTGCGCCACACCCCCGCCGGCGTGCCCGTGCTGAACTTCCGCATCGCGCACGAGTCGGAACAGGTCGAAGCGGGGCAACCCCGCAAGGTCGAAGTGGAAGTGGCGGCGGTGGCCCTGGGGCAGATGGCGACCCTGATGGCAGGCGCGAAACCGGGCGAAAGCATCAAGGCGACCGGCTTCCTGGCGGCGAAGAGCCTGCAATCCAGGCAGCCGGTCCTGCATGTAGAACGAATCGAATTTGTGGAAGGAACGAATCATGGCCTTTAAACCGAGAAACGCGAAGGACGCGAAGAAGAAACGGGACGACAAGGGCTCGCGCGGCATGTTCAAGCGGCGCAAGTTCTGCCGCTTCACCGCCGAGAAGATCGAGGAGATCGACTACAAGGATGTGGAGATCCTCAAGGACTTCATCACCGAGAACGGCAAGATCATGCCGGCGCGCATCACCGGGACCAAAACCGGCTACCAGCGCCAGTTGTCCACGGCCATCAAGCGCGCCCGCTACCTGGCGCTGATGCCCTACACCGACCTGCACTGAGAGAGGGGACGACCATGCAAGTGATTCTGATGGAAAAAGTCGTCAACCTCGGCAACCTGGGCGACGTGGTCAAGGTGCGCGACGGCTATGCGCGCAATTTCCTCATTCCCCAGGGCAAGGCCAAGCGGGTCACGCCCGAGAACCTGGCCGAGTTCGAGCAGCGCCGCGCCGAGCTGGAGCGGAGCCAGGCCGACAAGCTGACCGGGGCCCAGGAGAAGGCCGCCAAGCTGGAGGGGCTCATGGTCCAGGTCACCCGCAAGGCGGGCGTGGATGGGCGGCTCTTCGGCTCGGTGACCAACTTCGACATCGCCGAGGCTCTCAAGGTCCAGGGCTTCGAGGTGGAGAAGGCCGACATCCGCTTGCCGGAAGGCCCGCTCAAGCAGATCGGCGACGCCCATGTGCAGATCGCCCTGCACAGCGACGTGGTGGTCAGCATCACCGTCTCGGTGCTCGGCGAGCACTGAGGGGTTCGCGGCTCGCAAGAAAGGGCCGCAGCCGCGGCCCTTTTCAATTCAGAGGGGGAGGACCGTGTAGCCCTGCTGCGCGAGATCGATGATGCGCAGGTTGGCCCCGGCATTGACCTTGACCCCCGGAAGCAGTTGCGCGTTCGACCACTTCTCGCGCATGAGCGTCATGCCGCATTCCTCGACCTGCACACCTTGGGCCAGAAGCCGGTCGAGCATGGCCTTGTAGGGGTTGCCGCCCTGCGTCTTCATGGCGGTATCGTAGGCCCCGTCGTTCAGGAGCATGAAGCCGCCGTCGCCATTGAAGACGGCGACGATCCTGGCGTTGGTGCCCATCTGCTTGAAGCGTTCGGCGAGCATGTCGATCTGCTGCAGCGCGAAACTGTTGTCGCCGCCGGGCGCAACCCGGTCCAGGCGGAACACGACTTTGGCCTCCTTCAGGGCGACGGGCACATCGATCTTCGGCCCCTCCATTCGCATCATGCCCGTGGGCTTGATGCCCATCGGCTTCATGGCCGAGTGATCGTGCGACTGGGCGGCGGCGGTGCCGGCGAGCATCAGCAGGCTGGCGGCAAGGGCGGTCGCGAGGGTGGGTTTCACGGCGAGTTCCTTTCGCATGTCATGGTTAAATAAGTAATTCATCACTTACTAATATAGTTCGTATGGTTCGCTGTGTCCACCGCATTTCCACAGCTTACCCACCGCATTTCCACAGACTTATCCCTCGCCAGGCGATCGTGGCGCAGGTAGACTGCATCCCCGGTACCGCAGACCCTCTCCAATGGCCCAGGCCCGCGCATTCCACGCTTCCAATAACGCCGATCCGCAGCTTGCGGCGCTCAAGTTGCCGCCGCACTCGATCGAGGGCGAGCAGTCGCTGCTGGGCGGCCTGCTGCTGGACAACACCGCCTGGGACCGCATCGCCGATCTGGTAGCCGAAGCGGACTTCTACCGGGACGACCACCGCCGCATCTTCCGCCACATCGCACGGCTGATCGACGCCGGCCGGCCGGCCGACGTGGTGACGGTGTTCGAATCCCTGGAGAAGAGCGGCGAGGCGGAGGCCGCGGGGGGGCTCGCCTACCTGGGGGAGATCGCCAACAACACGCCCTCGGCCGCCAACATCCGGCGCTATGCCGAGATCGTGCGCGAGCGGGCCATCCTCAGGAAGCTGGTGAGCGTGGGCGACGAGATCGCCGCCAGCGCCCTGAACCCCTCCGGCCGCGAGGCCAAGCAGCTTCTCGACGAGGCGGAGAGCAAGGTCTTCGAGATCAAGGACGCGGGCTCGCGCCACAGCGAGGGCTTCACCCCCATCCAGCCCCTGCTCGGCCAGGTGGTGGACCGCATCCAGGAGCTCTACGACCGGGAGCACCCCTCCGACATCACGGGCATTCCCACCGGTTTCCACGACCTGGACATGAAGACCTCGGGCCTGCAGCCGGGGGACATGATCATCGTCGCCGGCCGGCCGAGCATGGGCAAGACCGCCTTCGCCCTGAACATCGCCGAGCACGTGGCCCTGGAGGCGGGGCTGCCGGTGGCCATCTTCTCCATGGAAATGCCGGGCACCCAGCTTGCCATGCGCTTCCTGTCCTCCGTGGGCAAGCTGGACCAGCACCGCGTGCGCACGGGCCGGCTGAACGACGACGAATGGCAGCGCATGACCTACGCCCTGGGCAAGCTGCACGAGGCGCCCATCCACATCGACGAGACGCCGGCCTTGAATGCCACCGAGTTGCGCGCCCGCGCCCGGCGCCTCTACCGCCAGTGCGGCAAGCTGGGGCTGATCGTCATCGACTACCTGCAGCTCATGTCCGCGGTCGGCCACGGCGAGAACCGCGCCACGGAGCTGTCGGAGATCTCCCGCTCCGTGAAGGCGCTGGCCAAGGAGTTGCATGTCCCGGTGGTGGCCCTGTCCCAGCTCTCGCGCAACGTCGAGCAGCGGCCCAACAAGCGGCCGGTGATGTCCGACCTGCGCGAATCGGGCGCCATCGAGCAGGACGCCGACATCATCATCGCCATCTACCGGGACGAGGTCTACAACCCCGATTCGCCGGACAAGGGCTCGGCCGAGATCAACATCCTCAAGCAGCGCAACGGCCCCATCGGCTCGGTGCGCGTCACCTTCCTCGGCGAATACACCCGGTTCGAGAATTTCGCCGCGCCGGGCTCATACTGAGCCGGAGCGGGCAAGCCCGTAGGGCGCAATAAGCGCAGCGCATTGCGCCGAATGTCCGACCCCATGCGGCGGGTTACGGCCTGCGGCCTAACCCGCCCTACGAAAACGCGCGGTCCCTTAGAGCACCTCCGCGGCGTGATCCGCCAGCCGCGAGCGCTCGCCGCGCATCAGCGTGACGTGGCCGCTGTGGGGCCAGCCCTTGAAGCGGTCGACGACGTAGGTGAGGCCCGAGCTGCCCTCCGTGAGATAGGGCGTGTCGATCTGGGCGATGTTGCCCAGGCACACCACCTTGGTGCCGGGGCCGGCGCGGGTGATGAGGGTCTTCATCTGCTTGGGCGTCAGGTTCTGCGCCTCGTCGATGATGAGGTACTTGTTGATGAAGGTGCGCCCGCGCATGAAGTTGAGGGACTTCACCTTGATGCGCGAGCGGATGAGATCCATGGTCGCCGCGCGGCCCCAGTCGCCGCCGCCCGGGCCGGACTCATCGGACTTGTTGAGCACGTCCAGGTTGTCCTCCAGGGCGCCCATCCAGGGCGTCATCTTCTCTTCCTCGGTGCCGGGCAGGAAGCCGATGTCCTCGCCCACCGGCACGGTGACGCGGGTGATGATGATCTCGCTGTAGAGCTTCGCCTCCAGGGTCTGGGTCAGGCCGCCCGCCAGGGTCAGCAGGGTCTTGCCGGTGCCCGCCTGGCCCAGGAGGGTCACGAAATCCACCTCCGGGTTCATGAGCAGGTTGAGCGCGAAGTTCTGCTCCCGGTTGCGCGCCGTGATGCCCCACACGTTGTTCTTGTGGTGCGTGTAGTCCTTCAGCGTCTCCATCACCGCGGTCTTGCCGGTGCGCTCGCGCACGATGGCGTGGAAGGGCCGGTCGCCGTCCTGCCAGACGAACTCGTTGACCAGCATGTCGGGGCAGAGGGGGCCGGTCAGGCGGTAGAGGGTGTGGCTATCGCGCTTCCAGGATTCCATTTCCTTGCCGTGGGTGTCCCAGAAGTCCGCCGGCAGTTCCCGCGTGCCGGTGTAGAGGAGGTCCGTATCCTCCAGCACCTTGTCGTTGTAGTAGTCCTGTGCATCCAGGCCGAGGGCGCGGGCCTTGATGCGCATGTTGATGTCCTTGGAGACCAGGATCACCTCGCGCCGGGGCTGCTTCTCCCTGAGGTGCATCATGATGCCTATGATCTGGTTGTCGGCCTTGGCGGTGGGCAGCGTGGCCGGCAGCGTCCCGTTGGCGGGCTCCGTCTGCAGGAACAGGCGGCCGGTGCCCAGCCCGTCGGACGGTCCTTCGAGCGGAATGCCGTGCTCCATCCTGTCCTCGAAGCCGCTGACGATGCTGTCCAGGGTGCGGCTCGCCTGGCGGGCGTTGCGCGCCACCTCGGACATGCCCTTCTTGTTGTTGTCCAGCTCTTCCAGCGTCATCATGGGCACGAAGACGTCGTGCTCCTCGAAGCGGAACAGGCTGGTGGGGTCGTGCATCAGCACGTTGGTGTCGAGGACGAAAAGCTTGGTCGGGGGCTGTTTCCTGGCGTTCATCGGTTGGTCTTGTTGGGGTTAGAGGGAGTTCACGAATTCGAGCACCTCGGCGGCATGGCCGGGCGCCTTGACGGCGCGCCATTCCCGCCGCAGCACGCCCTCGGCATCGACGACGAAGGTGCTGCGCTCGATGCCGCGCACGGGCTTGCCGTAGAGCACCTTCTGCTTGATCACGCCGAAAAGCGCGCAGGCGGCCTCGTCGCCGTCCGAGAGCAGTTCGAAGGGGAGCTTCAACTTGGCCTTGAAGCCGTCGTGGGACTTCACGCTGTCCCGCGAGATGCCATACACCTCGCAGCCGAGCCGGCGGAATTCCCCGTGCAGGTCGCGAAACTGCTGGGCTTCGGTGGTGCAGCCGGGGGTGTTGTCCTTGGGGTAGAAATAAAGCACCAGGGGCTTGCCGCGCGCCCGGGACAGGGTGAAGGTCTGGTTGCCCGTGGCCGGCAGGGAGAAGTCGGGTACTGGCTGGTCGAGCGTCATGTGCGTCCCCATTGTTGTTGAAATCTCAGGTTACGGCAAGGAATTCCGGCCCCTGCACCATGAGGCTGCCGGAGCGGCCCGCCAGCTCGCCGCGCAGGATCTCGTGCCGCGGCAGCCGGCTCGCGTCCAGGCCGTCGAACAGGCCGCCCAGGGAAACCAGCTCGTAGCCCTGGGCGCGCCAGCCTTCGATCAGGCGCTCGAAGGCGGGCGCGAGCTTCCGGCCTTCCAGTTCCGCGTGCAGCGTATAGACGTGGCCTTGGGGCGGCGGGACGGCGGTGAGCGCCAGCAGGTGCTCGTGCACGTTGTCCGCGGTGATGCCCTCGCGGCCGATCACCTCGTCCAGCGTGGGCAGGGTCGTCGGCAACTGGGGGCAGAGGACGATCTCGGCGTTGTGCACCGGGACGAAGGGATGGCGGCCCCGGCAATCCGAGCAGTAGCGCAGGCCCAGGCGCTGGGTGAGGCGCAGGGCATGGGCGTTCATCTGCCAGCCGGCGGCGCCGTGGCTGCGCGGCGCCTCGCCGAAAATCTCCGCGTGGCGGTCGATGGCGCGCTGCATCTCCGCCGCCGTCCAGCGGGAGTCGGCGGCCTCGATTCCGTCCTGCCAGCGCACGTGGTCCCAGGCGTGGATGCCCACCTCGAAGCCCGCATCGCGCACCCCGCGCAGGATGTCCGCGCAGCGCCGGCCGATGTCGGGGCCGGGCAGCAGCGTGCCGTAGAGCAGGGTCATCGGGCCGTAATGGGCCAGCACCGAGGTGCGCGAGACCTTCTTCATGAAGCCCGGCCGGAAGGCGCGGCGGATGGCGCGGCCGGTGTGGTCGGGGCCGAGGCAGAAGAGGAAAGTGGCCTGCGCGTTGTGCTTGCGCAGGAGCTCGACCAGCCGCGGCACGCCGATGAGGGTGCCGCGGTAGGTGTCCACGTCGATTTTCAGCGCGAGCTTCACTTACTCAGACCGGTTCGTCGTCCCCGCGAAAGCGGGGACC
>CAYZLI010000019.1:0-35969 GCA_964479195.1 uncultured Rhodocyclaceae bacterium | reverse complement strand
GGCCTAAACAAGAAGCGGGGGGCCGAAGCCCCCCGCCCTGCCAGCCCTCAAACCTGCACGGGCCGGATCGGGATCACTCGATGGTCAGGCGCTTGACGGCGGCGGCGGCCTTCTTGGGCAGCGTCAGCTCCAGCACGCCGTCCACGAACCTGGCGCCGGACCTGGACTCGTCCACGTCCTGGCCGAGCTGGAAGCTGCGGGACACCTTGCCGAAATAGCGCTCGGTGCGCAGCACCCGCTCGCCTTCCTTCACCTCCTTCTCCTGCTTGCGCTCGGCGCTGATGGAAACGACTGCCCCGTCGATGCTGACGTGGATGTCCTCCTTCTTGATGCCGGGCAGCTCGGCGTGCACCCGGTAGGCGTCGCCGTTTTCCTTGACGTCCACCTTGATCGAGGGTACGTCCATCTGGCTGCCGAACTCGATGGGCCTGACGAAGAAGCCGCGGAAAAAGTCCTCCAAGGGGTCGGAACGCACGATATTGGCCATGATCTCTCCTCTACGTGTTCAGGGTTCGTGGGAACGTCCATGACATCAATATAGGTCGGCCGCGCCGGGTTTCAAGGGGGTACAATCGCCGCATGTCCGAGCAAGACAGTCAACGAAGCTGTTCCGGCTGCGGTCGCCCCTTCACCTGCGGCATGGCGGGGTTGCAGCGCTGCTGGTGCGCCGAGTTGCCGGCGCTGCCGGCCGAGCCGGAGGCGGACAAGGGCTGCTACTGCCCGGACTGCCTGAAGGAGAGGCTGGCCGCCGGGGCGCTTAAGACGACCTGAGCCGCGGCAGCATCAGGATCGCGTCCCGGTTGCTCCAGGAGAACACTTTTTCCGCCGCCTCCCGCCAGGGCAGCCAAACATAGCCCAGATGCTCGTCGGGGGTCACCGTGACCGGCACCGCGTCGGGCAGCTCCAGGCCGAAGACATGCTCGCTGTTGTGCGTCACGCCGGGCGCATAGCGGTGCCGCCATTCCGGGAAGATCTCAAAGCGGTTGGTCAGGCGCCAGTCGCGCAGCTTGTCCGGGGCGGCTTCGATGCCGGTTTCCTCCCGCAGCTCCCGTCCCGCGGTCTCCGCCAGGGACTCTTCGTCTTCCTGGCTGCCGGTGACGGACTGCCAGAAGCCCGGATGGGAGATGCGTTCGAGCAGGAGGACGCGCAGATCGGGCGTGTGGACGAGGACGAGGACGGAGACGGGCTTCTTCACGCGATGCCGGGGAGGTAGGCGATGCCGTCCGCATGCATGTCCACCAGCGTCCAGAAAGGGACGTTCTCCTCCCGCCAGGCGTCGGCCGCCGCATCGAAGACCTGCAGCATGGTGGCGAAGTCCTCGCCGCCGTCGGCGCGGAAGGCGTCGCAGCGCTCCAGGATCACGACGTAGCCCTCGGCCGGCAGCCAGGACATGTCGGCGAGGCAGTCCTGCAGGGCATCCCAGTTGTGGCCGAACCATTCCGGGAACTGGAGGGCGAGGGCGAGGCGCTCGAAGAAGGCGGCCTTGTCCTTCACCTGGCCGAGATCGACCCGGAAAAGGGCGAAACGCATGGATTCGCTCGCCGCCAGGAGTTCCGGCATGCCCTGCATCGGCAGGTGATAGACGCCGGCGTCGGCGGCATCGCGCAACACCTTCTCGAAATGCTCCCGGCTCATTGCCCGCCCCTCATTCCCGGATTCTCCTGAAGCTGCGGTAGTGGTCGTCCGTGTAATAGTACTCGCCGTCGCCTCCGGCGACGATGCGCCGCGCCCCGCGGTTGCGGGCGCCGGGCGTCGGTACGGTGTATTCCCGATAATGGCCGCGCGGCTTCTGCGGCAGCCGCCGCTCGAAGTTGCCGAACACCGTGGCGTCCCGGCGGTGGGGGAAGGGGCCGCCGTGCCGGATCAGCGCCAGGGTGTCGCGCGCCTCGCGGGGAAGATCGGCCTGCGCCACCGACGGCATGCGCTCGGCCGGCGCCTCGCGCGCCGCGGCCGGCGCCGCGGCGGCGAGCGCCAGCAACAGCAGCAGGGTGCGCAGCATGGCCGCCGGCGATCAGGCCGGCTTGGGCGCCTCGGCCTGGCGCAGGCGGATGTGCAGTTCGCGCAACTGCTTCTCGTCCACCGGGCCCGGGGCGTTGGTGAGCAGGCACTGCGCCCGCTGCGTCTTGGGGAAGGCGATGACGTCGCGGATGGATTCCGCCCCGGTCATCATGGTGACGATGCGGTCGAGGCCGAAGGCCAGCCCGCCGTGGGGCGGCGCACCGTAGCGCAGGGCCTCCAGCAGGAAGCCGAACTTCTGCTGCGCCTCCTCGGCGCCGATGGAAAGCCGCCGGAAGACCTGGGACTGCACGTCCTCCCGGTGGATACGCACCGAGCCGCCGCCGATCTCCCAGCCGTTCAGGGCCAGGTCGTAGGCCTTGGCCAAGCAGCGGCCGGGCTCCGCCTCGATGAAGGCCTCATGCCCGTCCTTGGGCGAGGTGAAGGGGTGGTGCAGGGCCACCCAGCGCTTCTCTTCCTCGTCGTACTCGAACATGGGGAAATCCACCACCCACACGGGGCGCCAGCCGGGCTCCATGTAGCCCTTCTCGTGGCCGATCTTGACCCGCAGCGCGCCCAAGGCGTCGTTCACGATCTTGGCGCGGTCGGCGCCGAAGAACACGAGGTCGCCGTCCTGGGCATCGGTACGTTCGAGAATGGCATTAACCACTACCGGCGGCAGGAACTTGAGGATGGGCGACTGCAAGCCTTCCAAGCCCTTGGCAAGGTCGTTCACCTTGATGTAGGCGAGGCCCTTGGCGCCGTAGATGGCGACGAAGGCCGTGTAATCGTCGATCTCCTTGCGGGTGAAGCTGCCGCCGCGGGGAATGCGCAGGGCGGCCACGCGTCCGTCGGGCAGCTCCGCCGCGGCGCGGAAGACCTTGAAGTCCACCGTCTTCATGAGCTCGGTGAGCTCCGTGAATTCCAGCTTGACGCGCAGGTCCGGCTTGTCCGAGCCGAAGCGGGCCATGGCGTCGGCATAGGACAGGCGCGGGAAGGGATTGGGCAGCTCGGCGCCGAGCGCTTCCTTGAACACGGCGCGGATCAGGTCCTCCATGATCGCCGTGATTTCCGTTTCATCGAGGAAGGAGGTCTCGATATCCACCTGGGTGAACTCGGGCTGGCGGTCGGCGCGCAGGTCCTCGTCGCGGAAGCACTTGGTGATCTGGTAATAGCGGTCGAAGCCGGCCACCATGAGCATCTGCTTGAAGAGCTGGGGCGACTGGGGCAGGGCGAAGAACTGGCCGGGCTGCACGCGGGAGGGCACCAGGTAGTCGCGGGCGCCCTCCGGCGTGGATTTCGTCAGCATCGGCGTCTCGATGTCGATGAAGCCGTGGGCATCGAGGAAGCGGCGGAAGGCCATGGCCACCCGGTAGCGCAGCATGAGGTTCTTCTGCATCTGCGGGCGGCGCAGGTCGAGCACGCGATGGGTGAGGCGCACGTTCTCGGAGAGATTGTCGTCGTCGAGCTGGAAGGGGGGCGTGGCCGACGGGTTGAGGATTTCGATGCCCTGGGCGAGCACCTCGATCTCGCCGCTGGCGAGGTTGGGATTGACCGTACCCTCCGGGCGGTGGCGCACCAGGCCGGTGATCTTCAGCACGAACTCGTTGCGGATGCGCTCGGCGGTGGCGAAGGTGTCCTTGCGGTCCGGGTCGCATACCACCTGGACGAGGCCCTCGCGGTCGCGCAAATCGATGAAGATGACGCCGCCGTGGTCGCGGCGCCGGTGCGCCCAGCCGCAGAGGGTGACGGTTTGGCCGAGGTGCGCGGCATTCACGAGGCCGCAGTAGTGAGTTCGCATTTCCGATTGTCCCGCTGGTAGAACGGCCGCCACGGGCCGGAGGTTATTGATTCTGAGCGCGCCCAACGCCATTGCGCAGGGGCGGCGCCACGACGCCCATGGAGATGATGTACTTGAGGGCCTCGTCCACGCTCATGTCCAGTTCGATCACGTCCTCCCGCGGCATCATCAGGAAAAAGCCGGAGGTCGGGTTGGGCGTGGTCGGCACATAGACGCTGACGTACTCGCCGCGCAGGTGATTGGTGACGTCCCCGCCCGGCTGGCCGGTGAGAAAGGCGATGGTCCAGGCGCCCTCCCGGGGGTACTGCACCAGGAGCGCCTTGCGGAAGGCCTCGCCGCTGGAGGAGAACAGGGTGTCCGAGACCTGCTTGACGCTGTAATAGACGGACTTCACCACCGGAATGCGGGACAGCACGCCCTCCCAGAAACGCAGCAGGCGCTGGCCGATGATGTTGGCCGTCACCAGGCCCGTGATGAACAGCACGAACAGCGTCATGATGACGCCCATGCCCGGGATGTGCACACCGAGCCAGTTTTCGGTGCGCAGCGCCGTGGGCAGGAGCAGCAGCGACTGGTCCATGGTGCTGACGATCAGGTGCAGCACCCACACCGTGATGGCCAGGGGCACCCAGATCAGCAGCCCCGTGATGAAGTATTTCTTCATCCGTTGCCGGCGCAGGAACAGGTGCCGCCGCAGCCATGGGCGGGCGCCGCGTCGCTTCCCGACTTGGACTCCGGCTTGCTCGATCCGCCCTTGAAGTCGGTGGCGTACCAGCCCTTGCCTTTCAACTGGAAGCCGGCGGCGGTGAGCAGCTTGCTGAACGTGTCCTTGCCGCACTCGGGGCAGGTGGACAACGGGGTGTCGCTGAGCTTCTGCAGGAATTCCTTCTGGAAGCCGCAGGCGTCGCAGCGATATTCGTAGATCGGCATGGCAACCTCCAAAGCGAAGCTTCGGCGCGGGTCCGGTTCGCGAAGCGAACCTCAAACGCCGCAGCGGAAGCTGAAAAACGTGAAATTATAGCGTAACTCTTTGCGCAAAAAGCGCTTATTCGCCCCAATGGGCTCCTCGAAGCAACATGAAGGCGTCGCCGCCGGATTTCAAGGCGGGCGCCATTGGGCCTAGAAGAGTCCGAGGTACTGACGCGTCAAGGGTTTGCCCCAGAACAGGGCGATGACGCCGGCCGCGGCGAGGTAGGGGCCGAAAGGGATGGGCACATTGCGTCCATGCCTGGCGGCGACGATCAGGACGATGCCGACCAGGGCGCCGACCGCCGAGGAGGCGAGGATGGTCAGGGGCAGCATCTGCCAGCCCAGCCAGGCGCCAATGGCGGCGAGCAGCTTGAAATCGCCGTAGCCCATGCCTTCCTTCCCCGTGGCCAGCTTGAACAGCCAGTACACCGACCACAGGGCGAGATAGCCGGCGATGGCGCCGATCACCGCGCTTTTCAGATCGGCGTAGGTGGCGCCGAGGTTGAGCAGCAGCCCCGCCCAGAGCAGGGGCAGGGTGATGCTGTCGGGCAGCAGTTGGGTGTCGAAATCGATGAAGGTCAGGGCGATCATGCACCAGAGGAACAGCAGCGCCCCGGCCGCCGCCCAGGTCGGGCCGAAGCGCCACCCGGCGTAGGCCGAGAGCAGTGCGGACAGGGCCTCCACCAAGGGGTAGCGCGGGCTGATGCGTGTCCGGCAGCCGCGGCAGCGGCCGCCCAGGAACAGGTAGCTCAGCAGCGGAATGTTTTCCAGGGCCGTGATGGCATGCCCGCACTGCGGGCAGCGCGAGCGCGGCGCCACGAGGCTGAAGGGCTCGGCCGCCGGCGGGGTTTCGCCGCGCAGCTCGGCGCACTGCGCCGCCCAGTCCCGCTCCAGCATCCGCGGCAGGCGGTGGATGACCACATTCAAGAAGCTGCCCACCACGAGGCCGATGAGCCCGCAGGCGATCGCGAAGGCTCCGGGCTGGGCAAGCAGCAGCTCGACGTTCGGCATAGGCGGCCCGCGCCCGGGTCAGACGACCGCACCCAGCTTGAACAGGGGCAGGTACATGGCGATGACGATGCCGCCGATCAGCACGCCCAGGACCACCATGATCAGCGGCTCCATCAGGCTGGAAAGGGCCTCGACGGCATCATCGACTTCCGCCTCGAAGAAGTCGGCCACCTTGCTCAGCATGGCATCGAGCTGGCCGGACTCCTCGCCGATGGAGACCATCTGGATGACCATGTTGGGGAACACGGCGGCGTTCTGCATGGCCACCGTCAGGCTGGTGCCGGTGCTCACTTCCGACTGCACCTGCTTGGTCGCCATGCGGTAGACGTAGTTGCCGGCGGCGCCGGCGACCGAATCGAGCGCCTCGACCAGCGGCACGCCGGCGGCGAACATGGTCGATAGCGTGCGCGTCCACCGGGCGATGGTGGCCTTGCGGATGATCGGGCCGAAGACGGGCAGGCGCAGCAGGAGCCGGTCCATGACGATCTGCATCTTCTCCGAGCGTTTCCAGAGGAAGAAGAAGCCGTAGAACACCCCGCCCAAGCCGCCGAAGATCACGTACCAATAGGCGACCATGAAGTCCGATATGGACATCATGAGCAGGGTCGGCGCCGGCAGGTCGGCGCCGAAACTGGCGAAAACCTGTTTGAACGCCGGGACGACGAAGATCATGATGACCGCCGTGATGATGACGGCCACCGAGATTACGGCGACGGGGTAGAACAGGGCCGACTTGATCTTGCTCTTGATGGCGAGGATTTTCTCCTTGTAGGTGGCCAGGCGGTCGAGCAGCGAGTCGAGGATGCCGGCCGCTTCGCCGGCCGAGACCAGGTTGCAGAACAGTGCATCGAAATAGAGCGGGTACTTGCGGAAGGCCTGGTTGAGGGAGGAACCGGTTTCCACGTCGGCCTTGACGTCCATCAGCAGCTTGGTCACGGCCTGGTTGGCGGCGCCCTTGCCGACGATGTCGAAGGCCTGCAGCAGGGGCACGCCGGCCTTCATCATGGTGGCCAGTTGGCGGGTGAACAGGGTGATGTCCTTGTCGGTCACCTTGCCGCCGCCCTTGAAGCTCTGCTTCTTGACTTTGGTGACGAGGATGCCCTGGCGGCGCAGGGTGGCCTGGACCAGGGCCTCGCCGCCGGCGCGCAGCTCCCCGCGCATCATCTTGCCCGTCTTGTCCTTGCCCTCCCAGGCAAAGGTGTATTCCTTGACCCCGGTGTCCTTCCTGGCGGCCTTCGCTGCGGTAGCCATTCTGTTCCTTCCTAGGGCCTCTGCCTCATTCGTTCGTCGTCGCCAGCACTTCTTCGAGGGAAGTCACACCCTGCTTGGCCTTGAGCAGCCCGGACAGGCGCAGGTCCCGGATGCCGTCGCGCTGGGCCTGCTCGGCGATGTCGATCGAGTTGCCGTTGGTCATGATGATGCGCTGCATTTCCTCGGAGATCGGCATGACCTGGTAGATGCCGACACGGCCCTTGTAGCCGCTTCCCTTGCATTTGTCGCAGCCGCCGGGACCGAAGAGCTGCCAGCTGCCGTCCAGCTCGTGCTCCTGGAAGCCGGCCTCGAGCAGCGCCTCCATCGGGATATCCACCGGCTTCTTGCAGGAGCAGAGCCGGCGCGCCAGGCGCTGCGCCGTAATGAGGATCACGCTGGAGGCGATGTTGAAGGGCTGGATGCCCATGTTCTTGAGGCGCTCCAGGGTGGTCGGCGCGTCGTTGGTGTGCAGCGTGGCGAGCACCAGGTGGCCGGTCTGGGCCGCCTTGATGGCGATCTCGGCCGTTTCCAGGTCGCGGATCTCGCCCACCATGATGACGTCCGGGTCCTGGCGCAGGAAGGCCTTCAGGGCGACCGCGAAGTTCAGCCCGGCCTTGTCGTTGACGTTCACCTGGTTGATGCCGGGCAGGTTGATTTCCGCCGGGTCCTCGGCGGTCGAGATGTTGATGCCGGGCTTGTTCAGGATGTTGAGGCAGGTGTAGAGGGACACCGTCTTGCCGCTGCCCGTGGGGCCGGTCACCAGGATCATGCCGTAGGGGCGCTCGACGGCGTGCATCAGCGCCTCCTTCTGCTCCGCCTCGTAGCCCAGGGCGTCGATGCCCAGCATGGCACTGGACGGGTCGAGGATGCGCATGACGATCTTTTCCCCGTGCAGCGTGGGCAGCGTGCTGACGCGGAAATCGATGGCGCGGTTCTTGGACAGCACCAGCTTCATGCGGCCGTCCTGGGGTACGCGCTTCTCCGAGATGTCCAGGCGGGAGATCACCTTGATGCGCGAAGCGATTTTCTCCTTGATCACCAGCGGCGGCTGGGCCACCTCGCGCAGGATGCCGTCGGTGCGGAAGCGGATGCGGTAATACTTCTCGTAGGGCTCGAAGTGGATGTCCGAGGCCCCCTCGGTGATGGCGTCGAGGAGGATCTTCTGGATGAAGCGCACGACCGGGGCGTCGTCCACTTCGGTGGCGCCGGCCTCGCCGGCGGCCTCTTCCGTCTCCTCGGCCAGCTCCAGTTCCAGGTCCTCGCCGGCCAATTCGTTCAGCTTGGTCTCGGCCGTCTCGGAGACCCGGGTGACGATGGGCGCCAGCTTGTCCGCCTCGACCACCACCGGATCGACGGCCAGCCCCGTCTGGAAGCGGATCTCGTCCAGGGCGCGCAGGTTGGTCGGATCGGCCAGGGCGACGGCGAGGCGGTTGCCGCGTTTGACCAGCGCCACCACCTGGTGGTTCTGCATCAGCTTGCGGTCGATCGCATCCCGCGCGAAGTGCGCCTCGTCGTAGGTGTTCAGGTCGAGCAGCGGGTAGCCGAAGGTCTCCGCGGCGAACTTGGCGATGTCGGCGGCGCCGATGCGGCCGCTGGCGACGGCCTGGCCGACGAAGCCGGCGCCGGTGGATGCGCCCTGGGCGGCGAAGTTCTCGGCCTCCGCTTCCTTGAGGCGGCCTTGCTGGACCAGCGCGCGGGCGAGGCCGCTGAGGTTTGTCTGGAGGGATGCTGCCATCGACTGCCGGAGTTGTTTCGTATGCTGGCCGTATGGTACGGGGGATGATGCCCTTCCCCGCCCCCCTTTGTAAAGACTTTCAGGCGGTTGGCGCGGATTCTTGCATCGATTTGGCGGGATTGTGTCGGGCTCAGGCGACAGGTCGGAACAGGCGCACGGTCTTTACCATGCGATCCTGGGTCTGCACGATCTCCATCGGCACCTGGGCGATCTTGACCGACACGCCGGCTTCCGGGATGTCGCGGAAATGTTCGAGGATGAGGCCGTTGAGCGTCTTCGGGCCGTCCAGGGGCAGCTGCAGCTCGAGCTTGCGGTTCAGCTCGCGCAGGCTGCGGCTGCCGTCCGCCAGGGCGCTGCCGTCGGCGCCCCAGGCGATCTCGCCGCCGCCGCCCGGGCTGGTGGTGGTGAACTTGCCGATCAATTCCTCGATGATGTCCTCCAGGGTGACCAGCCCCAGGATCTCGCCGTATTCGTCCACCACGAGGCCGATGCGTTCGCGGTTTTCCTGGAAAAACTGCAGTTGGGCGTACACCGGGGTTGCCGCCGGGATGAAATAGGGCTCGGCGAGCTGCCCGCGCAGCCCGTCCTTGTCCAGTTCCTCGGCGAGCAGCGTGGCCATCAGGCGGCGCTGGTGCAGGATGCCGACCACGTTGTTGGGGTCGCCGGCGCAGACCGGCAGGCGCGTGTGGTAGCTGGTCGCCAGGTGCGTCTTGATCTCCTCGAGGGGTGCGTCCAGATCGATGGACTCGATGGACGCCCGGGGGGTCATGATGTCCTCGACGGTGATGTTCTCCAGGTCGAACAGGTTGAGCAGGATCGACTGGTGCTTGCGCGGAATGAAACGGCCGGCCTCGAGCACCAGGGTGCGCAGTTCCTCCGCCGACAGCGGTGGCGCCTCGCCGCCACCCTTGGGCGTGAGCCGCAGGGCGGCGAGCAGGGCGCGGACGAACAGGTTGACGAACCACACCACCGGCTGGGACAGGCGCAGCAGCGGGGCGAGCAGGAAGCTCACCGGCGGGGCGATGCGGTCGGCGTGCGAGGCGCCGATGACCTTCGGCGTGATCTCGGAAAAGACGAGGATGAGGAAAGTGACGATCACGGTGCCCGCGCCCAGCGCCCACTCCTGCTCGCCGAAAAGCTCGATGGCGATCACGCTGACCAGGGTTGCCGCGGCGGCGTTGATCAGGTTGTTGAAGAGCAGGATCACGCCCAGCAGCTTCTCCGTGCGGGCGAGGAGATCGAGGGCGAGGCGGGCGCCGCGGCTGCCTTCCTGGGCCTGGTGGCGCAGCTTGTAGCGGTTGGCCGCCATCATGGCGGTTTCCGCCAGCGAGAAGAAGCCGGAGAGAACGAGGAGAACGAGCAGCGCGGAAAGCTGCGCCGACAAGGGAAGGTCTATCAAGCGGGCTTCTTGGCGAAAGGAAGCAGCCCAGTATCGCGACGCGCCATACCGATGTCAAGCGGCCCGGCCGAGCACCACTTCCAGCACGAAACGGCTGCCGACATAGGCGAGCAGCAGCGCGGCGAACCCGGCGAGCGTCCAGCGCAGGGCCTTGCGCCCGCGCCAGCCCCAGGCGAAGCGCCCGACCAGCAGGGCGGCGAAGATGAGCCAGGACAGGATGGAGAAGAGCGTCTTGTGGTTGAACTCCAGGGCCTTGCCGAACAGGGTCTCCGAGAAGGCGATGCCCGAGGCCAGGGTCAGGGTGAGCAGCACGAAGGCGATCAGGATCAGGCGGAAGAGCAGCGCCTCCATGGTCAGCAGCGGCGGCAGGCTGGCCAGCGGCCGGGTCAGCTCGCCCCGGTGCAGGCGCCGCTCGGCCACGGCCATGATGATGGCGTGCAGGGCGGCCAGCGTAAACAGGCTGTAGGCCACCATGGCGATGAGGAAGTGGGCGCGAAACAGGGGCGAGGCGACGTTGGCGAGCACATGCTGGCCGGGGAAGATGAGCGGCAGGAGGGAGCAGGCGGCCGCCAGGGGCAGGGCCAGGGGCTGCAGGCCCTCCAGCCGGGCATGGAGGCTTTCCACCCAGTAGATCAGCACCGCCAGCCAGAGCATCAGGGAGAGCGCCGAGGAAAAGCCGAAGCGCATCGCGCCGCCGCCGAACAACTCCCCGTACAGGGCATAGCCGTGCAGGAGCAGCGCCGCCAGCAGCGCCAGCCGCTCCCAGGGCCGGATGCCGTGGGGCGGGGTCAGGGCGGCGGCCGACCAGCGCGTGCGCCAGAAATGGAAGCCGAGGAAGGCGTAGAGCGAGGCGGGAAGGAGATGCGGTAAAATGGCCGGCATCCCGGTAGTTTACCTTGAGTCCTTTCTCCAAGCGAATCCCAGGCGAATCGAAACATCATGCTGGACAACCTGACGCAGCGCCTGTCGCGCGTGGTCAAGACTCTGCGCGGCCAGGCGCGGCTGACCGAGGCCAACATCGGCGATGCCTTGCGCGAGGTGCGCATGGCCCTGCTGGAGGCCGACGTGGCGCTGCCCGTGGTCAAGGACCTCATCGCGCGCATCAAGGAGAAGGCGGTCGGGCAGGATGTCATCGGCAGCCTGACGCCCGGCCAGGCGCTGGTGGGGGTGGTGCACCGGGAACTGGCCGAGATGATGGGCGGCGCGCACAGCGGCCTGGACCTGGCCGTCCAGCCGCCGGCGGTGATCCTCATGGCCGGCCTGCAGGGTGCGGGCAAGACCACCACCACGGCCAAGCTGGGCAAGCTCCTCAAGGAGCGCCAGAAGAAAAAGGTGCTGGTCGCCAGTTGCGACGTCTATCGTCCCGCCGCCATCGAGCAGTTGCGCCTTGTCGCCGAGCAGGCCGGCATCGACTTTTATCCCGCCCATGCCGGCGAGAAGCCGGCGGACATCGCCGCCGCCGCCCTGGATTACGCGCGCAAGCACTACCACGACGTGCTGTTCGTGGACACCGCCGGGCGGCTCGCCATCGACGAAGCGATGATGCGCGAAGTGGCCGAGCTGCACGCTCTGCTGAAGCCCGTGGAGACCCTCTTCGTGGTGGATGCCATGCAGGGCCAGGATGCCGTGAACACGGCCCGCGCCTTCAGCGAGGCGCTGCCGCTCACCGGCATCGTCCTGACCAAGCTGGACGGCGATGCCCGCGGCGGCGCGGCGCTGTCCGTGCGCCACATCACCGGCAAGCCGCTCAAGTATGCGGGCGTCGGCGAGAAGCTCACGGGGCTGGAGGAGTTCCATCCGGAGCGCATGGCTTCGCGCATCCTCGGCATGGGCGACGTGCTGGGGCTCCTCGAGGAGGCGCAGCGCGGCGTCGACCAGGAGAAGGCGAAGGAGTTTGCGCAGAAGCTGAAAACGGGCAAGGGCTTCGATCTCAACGACTTCAAGGATCAGGTCGGGCAGATGCGCAAGATGGGCGGGCTCGCCGGCCTGCTCGACAAGCTGCCGGCCCAATTCGCCCAGGCCGCCCAGCAGGCCCAGGGCCAGGTGGAGGACAAGGCCATCCGCCGCATCGAGGGCATCATTAATTCCATGACGCCCATTGAGCGAACCAAGCCCGAGCTCATCAAGGCCTCGCGCAAGCGGCGCATCGCCACGGGGGCGGGCGTGCCCGTGCAGGAAGTCAACCGCCTGCTCAACCAATTCGAGCAGACGCAGAAGATGATGAAGCAGCTCTCCAAGGGGGGCTTGCAGAAGATGATGCGCGGCATGAAAGGCATGCTGCCGGGCATGAGGTGAGACGATGGCGCCGGCGATTCCGCCCAAGAAGCAGTTGTTCCATCATTTCGCGCGGGTGGCGAAAGCGCTCGCCCACGCCAACCGCCTGGAGCTGCTCGAGGCGCTCGCCCAGGGCGAACGCAGCGTCGATGCGCTGGCCCAGGCCTGCGCCATGCCCATCTCGAACACCTCCCACCACCTGCAGATCCTGCGCGACTCGGGGCTTCTCGTTTCGCGCAAGGAAGGGCTGCAGGTCATCTACAGCCTGGCCGACGACGAGGTGCTGCGCCTGATCGCGGGCGTGCGCGGCGTGGCCGAGCGGCAACTGGCCGACGTGGAGCGCATCGTGCGCGAGAACTTCGACGGCCGCGACACCCTGACCCCGGTGCGGCGCGACGAGCTGTTCGAGCTGGTGCGCCGCGGCGAGGCGATAGTCATCGACGTGCGGCCGCCCGGGGAGTATTCCGCCGGCCACATCCCGGGGGCGGTCAATGTGCCCCTGGAATCCCTGCCCCGCCAGTTGAAGAAGCTGCCCAAGGGCCAGGAAATCGTCGCCTACTGCCGCGGCCCCTACTGCATGCTCGCCTTCGAGGCCATCGAGCAACTGCGCAAGAAGGGCTTCCGTGCCCGCCGCCTGGAAGACGGCTTTCCCGAGTGGAAGGCCGACCATCTTCCTGTGGACGAAGACAAGTAACCCCCTCGATCAACCGGTGCGCTTCGAGGCGCAAACGTTTTCGACTTGACTTCCTGACAAATATTCGTACGATTACTGGAACATAATACGCAGGGAGGAGATGCCATGCCGGTTCGTCGCGAACTTACCCACTTGCTGCTCCTGCTGGTCCTGGCGGCCGGAGCGCTGCCGGCACCCGTGCTGGCCGGGCCGCCCGGTGCCACGGTCATCAACGGCCAGAAGGTGCTGACCCTGATCGGCCGCGATCCACCGGGCGTGCGCTGCAACAACAACATGCAGGTGGCGGCGGAGCTATCCAACCTCTACAAGGTGCCGGTGCAGTTGGTGCCCGTCACCTTCGCCGGGCCGGGCGCCAAGGCGCCGGCCGTGTATTACGGCGACCAGCTCTTCGCCGTGGACGGGGGCGAGTACAACGGCATGGTGAGCTTCCAGATGCTGGCCGACGTGCTGGAGATCGAAGGCGTGCCCAGGCAGGACCAGCAGGGCCGGCTGATGGAAGTGAAGAAGGACTTCGATACGCTCAAGGCGTCCATCAAGGGGGGAGGCAACTGATGGGGCGTGGCTGGCTTGTCGCCGGCGCGCTCGCCGCGTTTTCGGCCTTGGCCCAGGCGGGCGAGTGGGAGGGCTGGCTGGTGGGCGAGCCCTGCGCCGCCGCGCTGCAGGTCGCCGACTGCCCCCTGCGCCATGTGGACCGGCCCGTGCTGCTGCTGGAAAGCGGCGAGCAGCTGGCCTTCGTCTGGGGCGAGGGCCAGGCCGTGACCGCCGCGGACGTGGACAAATCCTATTCCAGGAAGGTGCGGCTGACGGGCGAACTGAAGGCGGGCGTGCTGGCGCCCATCAAGCTCGACCAGTTGGAAACCAGCGGCGAGAAGAAATTCTTCAAGGGCTGCCTGTGACGCGGGGATCAGGGGACAGGGATCGGGGGGCAATATCGAGGTTCTTTGTGCTGTTGCTGGTGTTCAGCGGCCTGATCTGTTCACCGGCGCGAGCGAGCGACATCGATAGCGGGTTGGCGCGCCGGGCGGGGATGGAGGCTTACCCGTTGCCCCTCAAGGCGCCGTCCCTGCGCCTGCCAGATCTGGCAGGCGAGCCGCGCAGCGCGGACGAATTCAAGGGGCGCGTGGTGCTGCTCAACTTCTGGGCGAGCTGGTGTGCGCCCTGCCGGGAGGAGTTCCCCTCCCTGGAGCGGCTGCAACTCGCCCTGGGTGGCAGGGATTTCACGGTGCTGGCGGTGAGTGTCGCCGATTCCGCCGCGGGCGTCGCGCGCTTCCTCGGCGGGCGCCGGCCGCCCTTCGAGATCCTGATGGACGACGACCAGCGGGTGGCCCAGGCCTGGCGCGCCGCGGGCGTGCCCGTGACCTACCTGCTGGACCGCCGGGGCCGCATCCTGGCGGGCCGGACGGGGCCGCAGTACTGGGACAGCGCGGAAATGCGCGAGTTGATCCGCCACGCCATGGCGGATTAAGGGAGGAGAGATAGATGCGAAAACTGGCGGGGCTGCTGCTCCTGCTGCTGGCGCCCCTCGCCTGGGCGGGCGGCACGATGCTGGTATCCACGAGCGAGCTTGCAGCGGAGATGCGGCAAAGCGGCGTGAAGCTGGTGGATGCGGAGAACGCCGAGCAGTTCGCCCGCGCCCACATCCCTGGTGCCGCACAGCTCCACTTCATGGACCTGGAGGACTTCGAGGAGAACGTCAAGAACGGCCAGCCCGTTTTTGCCCAGATGGCCGCCTCGAAGTTCGGCGCCCTGGGCCTCACCCGCGACGCGGACGTGGTGGTTTATGACGGCGGCGACGGCCGCGGCGCCTCCGCCCTCTGGTACCTCCTGCGCTACCTGGGCCACGACAAGGTGCGCATCCTGGACGGGGGCTTCCGCAAGTGGGTCAAGGAGGGCCGTCCCATCAGCCAGGAGCGGCCGCGGCCGGCCAAAGCCACCTACCTGCCCAAGGCGCGCCGCGACCGGGCAGTGCGGACGAAGGACGTGGACCCGGCCCGCAACCTGGTGCTCGATGCCCGCTCGCTCGCGGAATTCACGGGCAAGGAGCTGGGCGGCGCCCGCCAGGGGGGGCACATTCCCGGCGCGACGGCTTTCCCCTGGACGCAGCTCGCGGGTGATCTGGCGAGCTTCAAGCCGGCGGCGGAGATGAAGCAGGCACTCGCCCGCGCCGGCATCACTCCGGACAGGGAGATCATCACCTATTGCAACGGCGGGCTGGGGCGTTCCACCTTCCTCCTGGCGGCGCTCACCCTGCTGGGCTACGAGAAGGTGAAGGTCTACCCCGGCTCCTGGATCGAGTGGGCCTCCGACCCCGCCCGGCCCATCGAGCGCTGAGATGGACGACCCCCACGCTCGCAATGTTCGCGGAGGGCTCGCCTGGCACGGCTCGCCCGTTTCGGCCGCGCAAAGCGGTGCTTTGCGAAACCCCGCCTCAACCCCCGCCGAGGGGGCGCAGGCCTCCCTTGGGGCGGCCCGGCGGGAGGCCTGATGGAACGCCGGGATTTCCTAAAGGGCACGGCCTATTGCGGCCTGGCGCTGGCCTTTGGCGGGCCGACGACCGCGCTGCCGGTGTTTGCCGCGAGCCGCAAGGCCAAGGGGGGCGCCCGCCCCTGGGAGGAGCTCTACCGCCGGGAATTCCTCGACACTCGGGGCGACGCCCAGGGCTACGCCTTCCATTGCTCCAACTGCCAGGGCAATTGCGCCTGGCGCGTGTTCGCCAAGGACGGGCGCGTCATGCGCGAGGAGCAGGCGGCGGCCTATCCGGCCATCCATCCCCGCATCCCGGACGCCAATCCGCGCGGCTGCAACAAGGGCATCATCCACTCCAAGCAGATGGTTCAGGCGGACCGCCTGCTCCATCCCCTGAAGCGCGTGGGCCGGCGCGGCGAGGGCAGGTGGCAGCGCGTCACCTGGCAGGAGGCCCTCGACGACATCGCGGCCCGGGTCGTGGACACCCTGACGAAAAACGGCCTCGGCTCCCTCATGCTCCATTGCGGCACGGGCATCCTTTCCCAGGGCCGGCGCGCCGGGCCCCTGCGCCTGGGCTCGCTCCTGGGCGCCCAGCGGCTCTACCCGGCGAGCGCCGTGGGCGACATGTTCACCGGCGCTTCCCTCGCCTACGGCATCGCCACCATCGGCCATTCCCTGGACGCCTGGTTCGAGGCCAGAACCATCATCCTGTGGGGCATCAACGCCGCGGTGACCCGCATCCCGGACGCGCACTACCTCACGGAGGCCCGCTACAACGGCGCGAAGATCTGGTGCATCACGCCGGAGTACAACGCCACGGCCAAGCTCGCCACGGACTGGGTGCCGGTCAAGCCCGGCACCGACAGCTTCCTTGCCCTGTCGCTGCTGCATGTGCTGTTCCGCGACCGGCTCATCGACGAGGCCTTCGTGCGGGAGCAGACCGACCTGCCCTTCCTGGTGCGCACGGACAGCGGCGCGCTCCTGCGCCACAAGGACCTGCGCGACAAGGGCAAGGAGGATGTCTTCTACTGCTGGGACGAGGCGACGAACTCGGTCCAGCCCATGCCCGGCACCCAGGGGCATTTCAAGAAGTCGCTGCGCCTGGGCAAACTCAAGCCGGCCCTCACCGGCACCTGGAAGGTGAAGGGCAAAGACGGCAAGGAGATCGAGGTCACCACGGTCTTCGAGCGGGCCCGGGCGGAGGCCCTGAAATTTCCGCCGGAGAAGACGCAGGAGACGACGGGTGTGCATCCGGAGCTGGTGGAACGCATGGCCCGCGATCTCGCCCGCGCCGAGAAGGCCATCGTCAACATCGGCTTCTCCCTGCACAAGTATGTCTCCGGCACCATGACCTGCTGGGCGGCGGCGCTCGCCTGCGCGCTCACCGCCCACGCCGGGGAGCGCGGCGGCCTGGACACGGAGAACAACTGGTCCCTGGGCGGCATCGGGCCGCTGTCCAGCCCCAAGCCGGCGCGCTTCGCCTCGGGCTTTTTCTCCGAATGGGAGAACGGCGGCATGGAGGCCAGCATGCGCCGCCACTATCCCGACGCCCACCTCAAGAGCGCCCTGGGCCTGGACGCGGACGAGACGGTCGCCCTGGGCCGCAGGTTCAAGCAGACCAGCAACGCCTATTTCGGCAAGCCGAAGGTGGTCCTGCTCTTCGCCGACAATATGCTGCAGCGGAACAAGGCGGAGTCCCACTACCGCAGGAACTTCGTCGAGGGCCTCGACCTGCTGGTGGACGTGAACCACCGCATGGACAGCACGGCCCTGTGGTCCGACTACGTGCTGCCGGCGAAAAGCCAGTACGAGTCCTGGGACCTGCGCGGCGAGCTGGGCTACCACCGCTTCTGCAACATCACCGTGCCGCCCAAGGGCCTGAAGCCCATCGGCGAGACCCGGTCCGAGTGGGAGATCTGCTTGCTGCTCGCCGAGGCCATCTCGCGGGAGGCGGTGCGGCGCGGCGTCGAGCGCCTGCCCGACCCGGACTTCCTGGCCCAGGCCGGCGACAAGGCCGGGCCGGTGATGCGGGAGTTGAAGAACCTGCCCGCCGAGTTCACCGACGGCGGCCAGCTCATGAACGACGAGGACGTGGTGCGCTGGCTCATGAAGAACGTGCCGGCCATCGCCCCCTGGACGCCGGAGGACGCCATGAAGCGCGGCTTCGTGCCGCTCAACCGCGAGGCGGGCTTCAACTCGCCCCTCTACGCCAACCGGCCCTTCCATTCCTTCGAGAACAACGTGTACCTGCGTCAGCCCTACAAAACGCTTTCCGGCCGGCAGCAGTTCTACGTGGACCATCCCGTCTTCATGAAGCTGGGCTGCGCCACCCCGACGGCCCTGCCGCCCCTGCGGCCCAGGAGTTTCCCCTTCGCCTTCTACACGCCCCATACCCGCCACGGTATCCATTCCCAGTGGCGCACCAACACCTTCCTCCTGCGCCTGCAGCGGGGCGAGCCCCACGTCTGGCTCAATCCGGCCACGGCGCGGGAGAAGGGCATCGGCGAGGGAGTGGCCGTGCGGGTGTTCAACGACGTGGGCGAGTTCTTCGCCCGGGCGAAACTCATGCCTAACGTGCCGCCGGGATCCGTGGTGACGGACCACGCCTGGGAGCCCTACCAGTTCAGGAACAAGCTGGGCTTGAACAACGCCGTGGCGGGCCTGCTCTCGCCCCTGGAGCTGGTGGACGGCTGGGGCCACCTCACCTTCAACCCCAACTGGGACGGCAACATGATCGCCTTCGAATCGGCGGTGGATGTGGAGACGGTATCGTGACCAGACAGCTTGGCATGGTCATCGACCTCAACAAGTGCATCGGCTGCCAGACCTGCACTCTGGCCTGCAAGACCCAATGGACGGACCGGGGCGGGCGGGAATTCATGTACTGGAATCACGTGGAGACCAAGCCGGGCCAGGGCTACCCGCGCGAGTGGGAGCAGGCCGGCGGCGGCTGGGCGGGGGACCAGCTCAAGCCCGGGCGGCTGCCGCGCCTGGCGGAGGACTACGGCATTCCCGCCGACTTCAATTACGACGCCGCCCTGTTCCAGGAGGGCGGCCAGCCCCTACGGGCGCGCGAGCCCATGCAGTGGGGGCCCAACTGGGAGGAGGACCAGGGCGCGGGCGAGTACCCCAACGGCTACTTCTTCTACCTGCCGCGCCTGTGCAACCACTGCAGCAAGCCCGCCTGCCTCGCCGCCTGCCCGCGCCAGGCCATCTACAAGCGGGAGGAGGACGGCATCGTACTCATCGACCAGGAGCGCTGCCGCGGCTACCGCTACTGCGTCGCCGCCTGCCCCTACAAGAAGATTTATTTCAACCCGACGGCCGGCCGCTCGGAGAAATGCATCTTCTGCTACCCCCGCGTGGAGAACGGCGTGCCCCAGGCCTGCGCCTACCAGTGCGTGGGCCGCGCCCGCCACGTGGCTTACCTGGACGACAAGCAGGGCGCGGTGCACCGCCTGGTGCAGGAATGGAAAGTGGCCCTGCCCCTGCACCCGGAGCACGGCACCCAGCCCAACGTCTATTACGTGCCGCCGCTCTCACCCGCCACTTTCGACGCCGAGGGCAGGCCCACTGGCCGGTCGCGCGTGCCGGACGACTACCTGGTGCAGCTCTTCGGCCCCCCGGTGAAGGAAGCGCTGGCGGTGCTCGCTCGGGAGATCGGCAAGAAAGAGCGCGGCGAAGCCTCCGAGCTGATGGATCTCCTCATCGCCTACCGGCACGGCGACATGTTCCGGCTCACCCCGCAGCGGAGCGGCGCATGAGCTATTGCCCGCTTGCCGCCCTGGCCCTCGCGGCGGCCTCCCTCGGTGCCGCGGCGGCCGAGCCGCAAACCGGCACGATCCGCGTCCTCAGCGTGGCCGCCACCGAAGAGGCCGCCTCCCCCGCGGCGGCCGTCTGGCAGCGGGCGCCCAAGGCGGAAGTCATGCTGCAGCCGGCTTTCCCGGGCCACCCGTCGATTACCGGCACGCCGCGCACCGAGCGGCTCACGGCCCAGGCGCTGCGCGCCGGCGGCCGCCTCTACCTGAAGCTCGCTTGGCGCGATGCCACGGCCGATGCGGCGATCCGGGACACGGCCCAGTTCGCCGACGGGGCGGCGGTGCAGTTCCCCATGAACGGCAAGGCCTCGACGACACCCTTCATGGGCGATGCCCGGCAGCCCGTGAACGTCTGGCACTGGCGTGCCGACGGCCGCACGGAGAACCTGGTGGCCCACGGCTTCGGCACCGCCACGCGCATCGTCTCGAAAGACCTGCGCGGCGCGGCGGTGCGCACCGGGGATGGCTGGGCAGTCGTGCTCACGCGCCCCCTGCGGGCGAAGCGCGGCGAGGGCGCCGACCTGGCCGGCCGGCGCAGCATCCCGGTGGCCTTTGCCGCCTGGGACGGCGACAACCGGGAACGCGACGGCTTCAAGGCGGTGACGCTGGCGTGGTGGCAGTTGCGGTTTTGAGCCCTTCGCGATGGGATCGGAAACCCCTTGTCAGGGTAAGGGTTTTCGGGTAGCATTCAAATAATCGTACGAATAGTCAATTATCCGGCAGTTATCGCCGAACCGGGAGGCCGCCATGCAAAAGCACCTGCTCATCCTCAACGATCCCCCCTATGGCACCGAGCGCAGCTACAACGGTCTGCGGCTCGCCCGCGCGCTGCTCCTCAGCGGCCAGGCCGAAGTGCGCGTCTTCCTCATCGGCGATGCCGCCGCCTGCGCCAAGGCCGGGCAGAAGGTGCCCCAAGGTTATTACAACCTCGGCGACATGCTGGGCGCCGTGATCCGCCGCGACGGCCAAGTGGCGGTGTGCGGCACCTGCCTGGACGCGCGGGGCATCGCCGACACCGACCTGGTGGAAGGAGCCCGGCGCGGCAGCATGGACATGCTGACAGAATGGACCCTGTGGGCCGACAAGGTCCTCACGTTCTGAAAGAAGGGAAGTTCGGCATGACGGCACTGGCCATCATCGCGGGGGTCGCCACCGGCCTGGTGCTGGGGGTTTTCGGCAGCGGCGGTTCCATCATCGCCATGCCCGCGCTCCTCTACCTGCTCGATATCGCCCCCAAGGAGGCCATCGCCATGAGTCTGGGCATCGTCGCGGTGACGGCCACGGTGACCGCTATCGACAACTGGCGCCATGGCAACGTGCACTGGCGCGTGGTGGCGGTGTTCGGCCTGTTCGGCGTTGCGGGAACTTACGCCGGGGCCCGCCTCGGCGTGGTCACGCCCGTCACCCTGCAACTCGGGCTCTTCGCCGCCGTCATGTACGCGGCGGCCTGGAAGATGCTGCGGGGCGGCCAGGCGGACCATTGCGCTGAGGACGGGGCGGTGGACGAGGTGCGCCGTTCGCAGGCCATGGCGAAGCGCCTTGCCCATATCGCCAGCCATGGCCTCGCCGTGGGGGTGCTCACCGGCGTGGTGGGCGTGGGCGGGGGCTTCCTCATCGTGCCGGCCCTGGTGCTCCTTTCCTGCATCCCGATCCGCCAGGCCGTGGGCACTTCGTTGGCCATCGTCGCCGCCAAGTCCTACGCGGGATTTGCCGGCTACCTCGGCGCGGTGCCCATCAACTACGCCCTCATGGGCTCGTTCACGGCGGTCACGGTGGCCAGCAGCTTCGTCGGCACCCGGATCGCCCGGCGCATTCCGGGGGCGCTGCTCAAGCGCGGCTTCGCCTGGTTCCTCGTGGTGGTGGCGAGCTACATCCTGCTCAAGAGCGTGCTGCCGGAACAATGAAGGCATAATGGCGCAGCATGAGATTCGTCCCGCTGCTCGCCCTGTCGTATCTTGCGTTTTACGCCCTGCCGGTACCGGCCCAGCCGCCGCAATCCTGGCGGGCGGCGCGGGGCGGCGTGGAAATCAAGGTGAGTCCCCTGAGCCGCAGCGCGGCCCTGGCGTTCTACCAGGCGCGGGGTTTTTCCGCGCAAGCCATTGTCCCCTACGCGCAGGCTTGCGGCTTTGCCTTCGAGCTGCGCAACGGTAGTGCGGCGACCCTGGCGCTGCGCCTAGCCGAGTGGGAGGCGTTGGGCGACCGCGACCGCACGCGCTTCCGGCTGCCCGGCGACTGGGACGCCCAGTGGGCACGGCAGGCCGTGGCGGAGCCGGCCCGCATCGCCTTCCGCTGGGCCCAGTTTCCCACGGAGCAGGAATTCGCTCCCGGCGACTGGATCATGGGCATGGGCACGCTGCAACGACGCCTGGAAGGATCGTTTCGCCTGATCGTCCGCTATCGCGATACCAAGCAACTACATGAAATCGCACTCGACAATGTCTCCTGCGCTGCCCTCGACTGAACGGCGGCGCAACCTGGCTCGTCTAGCCGGCCTCGGCGCGTGGATGGCGGCAGGAGAGGCCTTGGCCCAGGCCGCAGGCATGACGCCGGTGGCCGGCCTGCCCGCCGCGCCGGCCCTGGCGCTGCCCGACCTCGACGGCAAGCGCAGCGACCTGGCCGATTACCGCGGCCGCCTGGTGCTGGTGAATTTCTGGGCCACCTGGTGTCCGCCCTGCCGCAAGGAGTTTCCCTCCCTCGGCCGGGTGCAGAAGCGATTCAAGCCCAACGAGCTCGCCGTACTGGCGGTGAATGTGGGCGAGGACGCGGAGACCATCTTTTCCTTCACCGGGGCGAGCGACGTGACCGTGTTGCTGGACCGGGATTCGCGCGCCATGCAGCGCTGGCCGGTGAAGGGGCTGCCCACCACTTTTGTCGTGGATCGCGCCGGACGCCTTGCCCTGCGTGCCGTGGGCGGGCGCGAGTTCGACGATCCGACCATCATTGCCCAACTGCGCGCACTACTGAAAACCTAGAAGCAAGGGAGCCTATCCGTGAAACGCATCGCCATCATCGGCGCGGGCTTCGCCGCGCTGTCCGCTGCGCGCCGGCTGCGCAGCCTCGACCGCGAGGCCGAGATCACCCTGGTCGCGCCGAAGCCCGAGCTGGTCTTTCTGCCCAGCTTGATCTGGATTCCTTCGGGCCTGCGCCGGGCCGAGGACTTGCGCATTCCCCTTGACCGCTTTTTCGAGCAGAGCCGCATCCACTTCCACGCGGCGGAGGCCACGGGGCTGGAGGAAGGCGGGCGGCGGCTGCTGACCACGAACGGCCCGGTGGAAAACGACGGCCTGATCATCGCCTGCGGCGGCCGCTTCATCAAGAAGCTGCCGGGCATCGAACACGCGGTGACGCCCTGCGAGGGCATCGCCGCGGCGGAGCAGATCCGCAGCCGCGTCGCCGCCCTCAAGGAGGGCACGATCGCCCTGGGCTTCGCCGGCAACCCGAACGAGCCCACCGCCATGCGCGGCGGGCCGATCTTCGAGTTCCTGTTCGGCCTGGACACCCAGTTGCGCCGCGAAGGGCGGCGGGACCGCATCCGGCTGCGCTTCTTCAACCCCATGCCCAATCCCGGCAACCGCCTCGGCGAACGGGCCGTGCAGCGCCTGCTGGCGGAAATGGCCCGGCGCGGCATCGAGACGCACCTGGGCCACAAGCTGATCGGGTTCGGGCCCGACCGGGTCAAGACCGAGGGCGGGGAGTTTTCCGCCGACCTCATCGTCTTCATGCCGGGCCTGACGGGCAACGCCTGGTTCGACAACACCGACCTGCCGCGTTCGCCCGGCGGCCTCATCAAGGCCGATGCCGGCTGCCGGGCCGAGGGCCGCGAACGGGTCTATGTGGCCGGGGATGCGGGCAGCTTCCCGGGACCGGACTGGATGCCCAAGCAGGCCCACATGGCGGACCTGCAGGGGGAAACGGCGGCCGAGAACCTGCTCGCGGAGTTGAACGGTCACAGGCCGGACAAGACCTTCAAGGTGGAACTGGTCTGCATCGTCGACACCCTGGAGTCCGGCATGGTGGTGAGGCGCACGCCCGAGGGGAGCATGGCACTGCCGCCCCTGGGCCTGATGCACCACGCCAAGTCGTTCTTCGAATCCTGGTACCTGCGGCGCTATCGCTGAGCGAGCTGCGAGGCGTAGTGCCAGCGCCTCTCCCAGGCGGCGCGCACGGCGCCTGGGTACTCCGGCTGGCCCAGGCTGCCGTTGTAGCGGCCCAGAGCCCGGTAGAGATCGCCCTTTTCCACGTCCAGGTAGTGGCGCAGGATGGTGCAGCCGTAGCGCAGGTTGGTGCGCAGGTGGAAGAGGTTGTCGCTGCGCCCGCCGATGAGCTTCACCCAGAAGGGCATCACCTGCATGTAGCCGCGGGCGCCGGCGGAGGATACGGCGTACTTCTTGAAGCCGCTTTCCACGTGGATCAGCCCGAGCACCAGTTGCGGGTCGAGGCCGGCGCGGATGGCCTCGTAGCGCACCGTCTTGAGGAATTCCAGGCGCTCCTTCTCGTTGGGCATGCGTTTGGCCAGCCGGAAGGACATCTGCGCCAGCCAGTGGATCTTCTCCTCGGGGCTGGCGAAGCTCGGCTCGGGGGAGGCGCGGTCGCTGACCGCGGCGTGCAGCGTCGCCTGGACGCTGGCAGCCAGCGGTTCGTAGTTCTGGGCGCCGGCGTGGGCCGCGCCGGCGCCCAGGGACAGCAGCAGGAGAAGTCCGGCCCGCTTCACTCGGCCAGGCGTCCGCGCACGAAGGCGCCGATCTCGGCCAGCGGCACGCGCACGGCCGCTGCGCCGCACCGCGCCTGGTACTCGGCCACGCCGTCCTTGAGGCCGCGTTCGCCGATGGTCACCCGGTGCGGGATGCCGATGAGCTCCAGCTCCGCGAACATCACCCCGGGGCGCTCGCCCCGGTCGTCCAGCAGGACGTCGACCCCGGCGTCCTTCAACTCCCCGTAGAGCCGGTCTGCGGCGGCGCGCACCGCCTCGCTGCTGCCATAGCCGACGGGGGCGATGGCCACTTCGAAAGGGGCGATGGGGCGGGGGAAGAGGATGCCGCGCTCGTCGGAATTCTGCTCGATGGCGGCGCCGACGATGCGCGAGACACCGATGCCGTAGCAGCCCATCTCCATCACCCGCGGCTGGCCCGCCTCGTCGAGGAAGGTGGCCTTCATGGCCTCGGCGTACTTGCTGCGCAACTGGAAGATGTGGCCCACCTCGATGCCGCGGCAGATTTCCAGCTTGCCCTTGCCGTCCGGGCTGGGGTCGCCTGCCACCACGTTGCGGATGTCGAACACATAGTCCGGCTCGCGCAGGTCGCGGCCCCAATTGACGCCCGTGAGGTGGTAGCCCGCCTCGTTGGCGCCGCAGACGAAATCGCCCATCTGCGCCACCGTGCGGTCGGCGATGACAGGGATGTTCTGGGCCACGCCGACGGGGCCTATGTAGCCGGGCCGGCAGCGCAGGTGGCGTTCGATCTCCTCGTCCGTGGCGAAACGGAAAGGGTTGAGGAAGGGAATCTTGCTGGTCTTGATCTCGTTCAGCGTGTGGTCGCCGCGGATGAGCAGCAGGTAGAAATCGTCGTTGCGCACCACGGCGATGGCCTTGACCGTCTTGGTCAGGGGCAGGCGCAGCAGCTCCGCCACGTCCTCGCAGCGCGTCTTGCCGGGGGTGGCGACCTTTTGCATCTGCTCGCTGTGGCCGTCGCGGGCGTGGACGGGGGGCACGGCCTCGGCCAGCTCCACATTGGCGGCGTAGCCGGAATCGGGGCAAAAGGCGATGGCATCCTCGCCGGAATCCGCGAGCACATGGAACTCGTGGGAGCCGGTGCCGCCGATGGAGCCGGTGTCGGCGGCCACGGCGCGGAACTTCAGCCCCAGGCGGGCGAAGATGCGCGAGTAGGTGTCGTGCATGTTGCGGTACTCGCGTTGCAGGTCCTCGTAGGTGGCGTGGAAGGAGTAGCCGTCTTTCATGAGGAACTCGCGGCCGCGCATGACGCCGAAGCGCGGCCGGATCTCGTCCCGGAACTTGGTCTGGATCTGGTAAAAATGCACGGGCAACTGGCGATAGCTCCGGATTTCCCGCCGCGCCACGTCGGTGACGACCTCCTCGTGGGTCGGGCCGAAGCAGAAGTCGCGCTGGTGGCGGTCCTTGAAGCGCAGCAGCTCCGGGCCGTACTGCTGCCAGCGGCCGGATTCCTGCCACAGCTCGGCCGGCTGCACCGCCGGCATCTGCAGCTCGATGGCGCCGGCGCGGTTCATCTCCTCGCGCACGATGGCCTCGACCTTGCGCAGGACGCGCAGGCCCAGTGGCATCCAGGTGTAGATGCCGCCCGCCAGGCGCTTGATGAGACCGGCGCGCAGCATCAGCTTGTGGCTGACGATCTCGGCGTCGGCGGGGGCTTCCTTGAGGGTGGCGATGAAGAATTGCGAGGCGCGCATGGTCGATTCGGCTGGGGAAAACGAAAATTCTACCGCAGGCCGTCGGCTTCCTGTGGGCAGGCGCGGCTTTCCATCGGCGGAAAATTGTGGAAGAATGAATGCAACTTGAATTGTTTGGTGGGTAGCAACCATGCTCGACCGTGAAGGCTTCCGCCCGAACGTCGGCATCATCCTGGTCAACGGCAAGAACGAGGTCTTCTGGGGCAAGCGGATCCGAGAGCATTCCTGGCAGTTTCCGCAAGGCGGCATCAAGCACGGCGAGACGCCGGAGCAGGCGATGTACCGCGAGCTTCATGAGGAGATCGGCTTGCATCCGGAGCATGTCCGGATTCTGGGCCGTACGCGCGAGTGGCTGCGCTACGAAGTGCCGAAGCAGTGGATTCGGCGCGAGTGGCGCAACACTTACCGCGGCCAGAAGCAGATCTGGTTCATGCTTCGGCTGACTGGGCGCGACTGCGACGTTTGCCTGCGCGCCAGCGACCACCCCGAGTTCGACGCCTGGCGCTGGAGCGGCTACTGGGTGCCCCTCGAGGCTGTGATCGAGTTCAAGCGGGGGGTCTACCAGCAGGCGCTGACCGAGCTGGCGCGCTTTGTCTTCCACCGGGCTGCGGACCGGCAGCCGAAGTGGGATCTGCCCGAGCCCAGCCTCCAGTCTTGACCTGTCCCTGCTCCTTCCTCCGGGGCCGGTAGCGGAGGAATTGACGCCGCTAATGGCTCGATCGGCAAGCTCCATTGCCCTGCCGGCCGTTTTATGTCAAAAATAAACATATATGAAATGGTTCCTTCGGGCGGCCGCGAACCGCGGCCGATCGTCGTCAGCCAGAAAAGGAGGAGAAAAATGATCCACCCACAGTACCGTGCCCTGCCGGAAACCACCCTGGACCCGTGTGCAAGTTATTACCAAGCCGAAACCCAGCGGGCCGAGCCGGTAAGTCTCGATTCGCCGGCGATCGAGGTCATGACCGATCTCAGGCGCGTACAGGCCGTTACCATCGGACCCGACGTCCCGATCGTTGCGGCCAACCGGGCCATGATGCGGAACAATGTGCGTTCCCTCCTGGTGGCGGACGAAAGACGCTGCATCCTCGGCGTCATCACCACGACCGACATACTCGGGGAGAAGCCGATGCACGTCGTGCGGGAGCGGCGCGTGCGCCACGAGGAGGTCCTGGTGCGCGACATCATGACGCCGCGCGAAAGGCTCCAGGTGATCGGCTTGGACGCGGTGCTGGCCGCCGAGGTCGGCCACGTGGTGGCGACGCTGAAGCGTTCCGGGCGCCAGCATGCCCTGGTGGCGGAGGGCGACGCCTCCGGCCGGCAGATGGTCCGGGGCATCTTCTCGGCCTCGCAGATTTCCCGGCAGCTCGGCACCCCCATCCAGACGATGGAAATCGCCTCCACCTTTGCCGAGATCAGGGCGGCAATCGCCCACTGAGCGGCGCAGCGCCGGTGTATGATCTCCGGCCTTGCGGCAGGGCAACGTTGGGACGGTTGCCGCCGGCTCGGCTGGAGGGGGCGTTCGGAATGGTGCGCAGAGGCTTGCAGGTCCTGGCCGCGGCGGTCGGCGCCGGATTGCTGGCGCCTTCGGGTCCGGCATGGGGCCAGGGTCCCCTGGAGCCCAAGAAATACGGCGAGCACTTCGAGGAAGAAAAGCCGTGGGACGAGCTCGAGGTCAGCCTGCCCGAATATCCCAGGACCGAGAACCTGATCGAGTTCTACGTCAGCGCGGCCACCCCGAACCGGTTCTTCATTGATGGGAAGTCCTTGAGCGTGGGCGCCGACGGCGTCGTGCGCTACGTCGCCGTCGTCAAGACGCGGGGCGGCGCGACCAACGTGAGCTTCGAGGGCATCCGCTGCGAGGCCAAGCAGCGACGCCTCTATGCCTTCGGCCGTGGCGATGGCGCGTGGGGCAAGGCACGCACCAAGGATTGGACGGACATCCGGCCCGGCGATCCGAGCGGCTATGCGGCGGTGCTGTACAAGGAGTATTTCTGCCCGGACGGCACCCCGATCTACCGGGCCGAGGAGGGCGGGGCCGCCCTCAGGCGCGGTGGCCAGCCCCGGCCGAACTAAACTGACAAGAGGGGCTCGGAGGGCGGGCAGGGCAAAGGTATGACCACGGATGACTTGATCGTCGAATTCGACAAGGCGCTGCGGGCGATTTTCGCGCCGGTCCGCAGCCGGCGGCCGACGCCCGGAGAAGCCCTCCCGGAGGCCAGCCTCGCCAAGGACGAGAAAAACAAGGCGGTGGCGCTGATGCGGGTAAACCATTGCGGGGAAATCTGCGCCCAGGCGCTTTATCAAGGGCAGGCGCTGGTCTCGCAGGACCCGGCCATCCGCGCCGCCTTGCGGCGCGCCGCCGAGGAGGAAACCGAACACTTGGCGTGGACGGAGGGCCGGATCCGGGCCCTCGGTGGCCGGAAAAGCCTGCTGAACCCCCTGTGGTATGGCGGCTCCCTGGTCATCGGCATGCTGGCGGGCGGGCTCGGGGAGGCGTGGAACCTGGGGTTCCTCGCCGAAACGGAGCGTCAGGTGGAGGCCCACCTGGCGGATCACCTGGAGCGGTTGCCGGAGGCCGACCGCAAGTCCTGGGCGGTGTTGGAGCAGATGAAGGTCGATGAGATCGAGCACGCCCGCACGGCAGAGCGGCTGGGTGCGCGGGAGCTGCCGAGTCCGGTCAGGCTGGCGATGAAACTGGCCTCGGGCGTGATGACGCGGACGGCCTATTGGATCTGACTACCCTTCGACGATTTCCCAGTCGTGGGTGATCTCGGCGGTCTTGCCGAGCATGATCGAGGCCGAACAGTATTTCTCGGCGGACAGTTTGATCGCCCGTTCCACGGCGTCGGCCTTGAGCCCCTTGCCTCTCACCGTGAAATGGAAGTGGATGCGCGTGAAGACCTTGGGGTCCGTCTCGGCGCGTTCGGCCTTGAGGGCGACCTCGCAGCCGGTGATTTCCTGGCGGCTGCGTTTCAGGATGAGGACCACGTCGTAGGCCGTGCAACCGCCGGCGCCGGCCAGGACGAGTTCCATGGGCCGGGGCGCGAGATTGCGCCCGCCCCCCTCCGGGGCGCCGTCCATGAGGGCGATATGGCCGCTGCCGGTTTCGGCCGCAAAGGCCATTCCGTCCATCCCCATCCACTTGACCGTGCAGTCCATCGGCACCCCTTCCCCGTTTAGCTGTCCGGCCCGCATTCTAGCGGAAACGGCTCCAGGCCATGGCGACGAGGGCGGATTCCCCTGTTGCGACGCAATATCTTGGGCCATTTCCGTCGCGCCTGGAACTTATTTATTACATATTATACAAACAGTTCGTTTCAGTCGTGTCTAAATACGCCATATCTAAACAAATAGATAGCTAGTAATTCGTCGGCTGAATGGGAAGATCAGCAAAATTATCGTGCGCCGCACAAAAAGTTCTTGCATTGCACAAATTTTTTTGCCATACTGCAGTCAGTTCGAACGTTGCAGGATTTACCGGAACGTTCAAGGTTTTGTCTCCTCCACCCTCCTCCTTTGGTGTGGATTTAGCGCGACTCTCTCCGAGTCGCGCTTTTTTTTCCATTCGGCCAATTTGCTCAAGCTTCGCGCCGCGATGTTTGCTCGGGACCGAGTCTTGTTTGACATGTCTTCCCGAACTGCAATACAATCCGCGGCTTTCCGCATTACGCCGATTCAGAGCTGCAGAGGGAACTCCAATGAGAACGTTTTCCGCCAAGCCGCACGAGGTGAAGCGCGACTGGTTCGTCGTCGATGCGACGGACAAGGTGCTCGGCCGGCTGGCCACCGAGATCGCCCGCCGCCTGCGCGGCAAGCACAAGCCCGAATATACGCCGCACGTGGATACGGGTGACTACATCGTCGTCGTCAACGTCGAGAAGCTGCGCGTCACCGGCGCGAAGGCGGAGGACAAGAAGTACTATCGCCACAGCGGTTACCCGGGCGGCATCTACGAAGACACATTTACCAAGCTTCAGCAGCGCGCCCCGGCCCGCGTGCTGGAGAAAGCCGTCAAGGGCATGTTGCCGAAGGGCCCGCTCGGCTATGCGATGATCAAGAAGCTCAAGGTCTATGCGGGCGGTAATCATCCCCACGTCGCGCAGCAACCGAAGTCGCTGGAGGTCTAATAATTATGGCTGCTAATTTCTACTATGGCACCGGCCGTCGCAAGACCGCCGTGGCGCGCGTCTTCCTCAAGGCCGGCAGCGGCAAGTTCGTCGTCAACGACAAGCCGGTCGATGAGTTCTTCTCCCGCGAGACCGGCCGCATGGTCGTGCGCCAGCCCCTGGAGCTGACGGAGCACACCAAGACTTTCGACATCCTGGTCAACGTCTGCGGCGGCGGCGAGTCCGGCCAAGCCGGCGCCGTGCGCCATGGCATTACCCGCGCCCTGATCGAATACGACGGGGCGCTCAAGCCGGCGCTGTCGAAGGCGGGGTTCGTCACGCGCGATGCCCGCGAGGTCGAGCGAAAGAAAGTCGGCCTGCACAAGGCGCGTCGCCGCAAGCAGTTCTCCAAGCGCTGATCGTAGCGACGACCCCGAGAAAGCCGCCGACAGGCGGCTTTTCTTTTTTGGCTCCGGCCGGCCGCTATGCGGCCTTGACTTGCCTGGGGCAAGTTAGCCTCCGCGGCAACAGGCCGCGAAGCAGCATGTTGTGCGCCGGGGAAATCGGGCGCGTCGTGGGTACCGGACATTGCGCTCCCGAAACCGCGTGAATTACCATTGTCGTTGTTGAGTCCGAGGAAACAATGATCAAAGTCGGCATTGTGGGTGGCACCGGTTATACCGGCGTCGAGCTGCTGCGGCTCCTGGCCCAGCACCCGGAGGTGGAACTGACGGCCATCACCTCGCGCGGGGAGGCCGGAACTGCGGTGGCGGACATGTTTCCCAGCCTGCGCGGGCGGGTCTCGCTGCGTTTCGTGGAGCCCCAGGCGGCGGCGCTGGATCGTTGCGACGCCGTTTTTTTCGCCACACCCAACGGTGTGGCCATGGGCGGGGCGAAGGCGCTGCTCGGCGCCGGCGTGCGGGTGATCGATCTCGCCGCCGACTTTCGCATCAAGGACGTGGCCGAGTGGGAGAAGTGGTACGGCATGAGGCATGTGGCTGCCGAGCTGGTGGCCGATGCCGTCTACGGCCTGCCGGAGGTCAACCGCGAGAAAATCCGCGCGGCGCGCCTGGTCGCCAATCCGGGCTGCTATCCGACGGCGGTGCAGCTCGGCTTCCTGCCGCTGGTCGAAGCGGGGGTGGTCGACCTCGACCACCTGATCGCCGATGCCAAGTCCGGCGTTTCCGGGGCCGGCCGCAAGGCCGAGGTACCCACGCTGTTCGCGGAGGCTTCCGACAACTTCAAGGCTTATGGGGTGCCCGGGCATCGGCACTGGCCGGAGATTCGCCAGGGGTTGTCGCTGGCGGCGAAACGGCAGATCGGGCTCACCTTCGTGCCCCACCTCACCCCCATGATCCGCGGCATCTACGCCACCCTGTATGCCCGGGTCACGCGGGAAGCCGATTTTCAGGCGCTCTATGAGCAGCGCTTCGCCAACGAGCCGTTCGTGGACGTGCTGCCCTTCGCCAGCCATCCGGACACCCGTTCCGTGCGTGCGGCCAACCTCTGCCGCATCGCCTTGCACCGTCCTCAAGGGGGCGACATGCTCGTGGTCCTGTCGGTGATCGACAACCTGGTGAAAGGGGCGGCGGGGCAGGCCGTGCAAAACATGAACCTCATGTTCGGATTCGACGAGTGCGCCGGGCTTTCGCAGATTCCCGTCTTGCCGTAACAGTGCGCCGCCTGCGCGGGCGCTTCGGCATTTCCGCGCCGCGGGTCGCCGTGCGCACCCACGTACCTTGGTATTGGCGGGCGCTCGTGGCGGTTGCGCTCCTGTCGGTTTCCTTCGCCGTCGCCGGGTGGGTCTACGACGCCGGGCGGCGCATTGCCGGCTTCGACCAGCGGGAGACGCAGCAGGAACTGGCCTCGTTGCGGGACCAGGTGGGCGAACTCGATGCGGAGGCGGCCCGGCTGCGTGCGCTGGCCAATTCGGCCGACAGCAGCCTGCAAATCGAGCGCACGGCCCAGCAGCAGCTCGTCCGCCAGGTGAAGGCCTTGGAACAGGAGAACGGACGGCTCAAGGAAGAGATGGCGTTTTTCGAGAACCTGGCCGCCGCGGAGGGCAAGGAACCGGGCTATTCCATCAACCGCTTGCGCATCGAGCCCGATGTCGTGCCGGGACAGTACCGCTTCCGCATGCTGGTGGCTGCGCAAGGGGGCAAGAAGGACCGGGAATTCAAGGGCGGCATCCAGCTCCTGGTCAGCCTGCAGCAGGAGGGCAAAAGTGCTATGATCGTTTTTCCTGCCGCCAGCGATCCCGACCGGCAGCGCTACAACATCAGCTTCAAACACTTCCAGCGCGTCGATGGCACCTTTCGGGTGCCCGCCGGTGCCCGTGTCAGCAGCGTGGAGGTGCGCCTGGTGCAAGAGGGCGCGGTGAGAACGACGCAGAGCGTCACGCTTTGAGAAAGGGGAAGGCCATGTTTCTCAAGAAGGACAAGACCAGCAAGCCACAAAGCCGCATCGACAGCCTGATCGGCGCCGGCACCAGGATCGAGGGGGACGTGAGCTTCGCGGGGGGGCTGCGGGTCGATGGCGAGATCAAGGGCAACGTCCGGGCGTCCGGCGAGGAAGGCGGCACGCTGGTGGTGAGCGAGCATGCCCGTATCGAGGGCGAGATTCATGTTTCGCACGTGGTGATCAACGGCACCATCACCGGCCCCGTCTATTCCAGCGAATCCCTTGAACTCCAGCCGCGGGCACGTGTCACAGGCGATGTTCAGTACAACAACCTGGAGATGCACCTGGGCGCCATCGTCCAGGGGCGTCTGGTGCACCAGGGCGCGGCGGGGAAAACGGTCGAGCTCAAGCTTGCCTCCAGCAATTGACGAGGGCGGCGGCCGCCCATATATTGTTTAGGTCGCAACCAGTTTAGGAGTCCCAAATGAGTGCTGTTACGGAAATGCCGGCGCCGCTGATCTTCACCGACAGTGCCGCCAACAAGGTGCGTGACCTGATCGAGGAAGAGGGCAATGCCGAACTCAAGCTGCGGGTGTTCGTTACCGGCGGCGGCTGCTCCGGCTTCCAATACGGCTTCACGTTCGACGAGGTGCAGAACGAGGACGACACCGTGATGCAGAAAAACGGCGTCACGCTGTTGATCGACCCGATGAGCTACCAGTACCTGGTGGGGGCCGAGATCGATTACACGGAAGGCCTGGAAGGCGCGCAGTTCGTCATCAAGAACCCGAACGCCACTTCGACCTGCGGCTGCGGTTCGTCCTTCAACGTCTGAGCGTCCGTTCAGCGGGTTCGATGCGGGGAGCTTCGGCTCCCCGCGGTCGTTTACCCCGGGAATCCCGGCGTTTGCTCAGTCGAGCAGGGCGAGATTCAAGCCGCGGATCTGGTCCAGCCGGGCGGCGAGCGGCTCGGCTTGATCGCGGAACGCCGCCATCTGCTGGGGAGCGAGCGGCGGCGCGCTGGGCAGGGCGATGGCAAGCGGATTCTGGTGCACGTCGTTGATGCGGAACTCGTAGTGCAAGTGCGGGCCCGTCGCCCAGCCGGTCTTGCCCACATAGGCGATGACGTCTCCCTGGCTGACCCGCATGCCCTTGCGCAGGCCCGGCGCGAAGCCGTTGAGATGGCCGTAGTGGGTCGTGTAGCGGCCCTGGTGGCGAAGCACGAGGAGGTTGCCATAGCCGCCCTGCCTGCCGGCGAACTCGACCACGCCGTCGCCGGTGGCCTTGACCCGCGTGCCGATAGGCGCACCGTAGTCGACGCCCTTGTGGGCACGCCAGCTCTGGAGAATCGGATGGAAGCGCGAGGAGGTGAAGCCGGAGGTGATGCGGGAAAATTCCAGCGGTGAGCGCAGGAACGCCTTGCGTATGTTCTTGCCCTCAGGCGTGTAATAACCCTGGCCGTCCGTGTTCTCGAACCAGACGGCGCGATGGGGCTTGCCGTCGTTGATGAACTCGGCGGCGAGAATGCGGCCCGTGCGCAGCGGCTGGCCCAGATGGTACAGGACCTCGTAGACGACGCTGAAACGGTCGCCCCGGCGCAGATCGCGATGGAAATCGATGTCGCCGCCGAAGATGTCCGCCAACTGCGTGGCCACGCCGTCGGGCAGCCCGACGGCGTCGGTCGCCGCGAACAGCGAGCTGCGGATCTCGCCGGACTTCATGAAGACCTGGGTGTCCAGGGTCAGCGGTTGTTCGCCCGCTTGCAGGCTGCCGTCGTGCCGCTCGACGACCAAGGCGCTGTCCTTCGGGCCGTTCAGCGGAAAGACGAGCGACTGCAGTTCGCCCGACCCGCTCGTGCGTGCGGCAACCGTCTTGCCCGGGCGGAGCTGGCGAAAGAGCGCCTGGGCTTCCAGCCGCTGGCGCAGGAAGGCGAAAGCTTCCTCGTCCTGCACGCCGAGGCGCGCCAGCAGGGATGCCACCGTATCGCCGCGCTGGACGCGCTCCTCCCGCACGAAGAGACCGTCGGCGGCGTCGCGCTCCTCCGGCGCCGAGAGCGGGAGTTGCTCGATCACCGTCCGCTGATAGGCGCGGATTTCCGCGCTGTCCGGCGCCGTGCCGAAGGCGGCCACCATGCTGAACAGGGAAATGCCGGCCACGGCGGCGCCGGCCCAGAAGTGGCGGGGCTTGGCTTCGCTCAGGGGGGGCAGATGCGCTAAAATTCGCGTCTTTGCGTTGTCCATTCGGCGCGCGGGCAAAAAAACTCGGGCGAGTGTAGCAAAAAAAACCGGCCAAGCCAAAACCACCATGACGGACGTCCAGACAGCCCTTTCCCTCATCAAGCGCGGTGCCGACGAGCTGCTGGTCGAGACCGAGCTGGTCGACAAGCTGAATACGGGCCGGCCCCTGCGCGTCAAGGCCGGCTTCGACCCGACCGCGCCCGATTTGCACCTTGGCCACACGGTGCTGATCAACAAGCTGCGCCATTTCCAGGAACTGGGCCATCACGTCATGTTCCTGATCGGCGACTTCACCGGCATGATCGGCGACCCGACGGGCCGCAACGCCACGCGCCCGCCGCTCACGCGCGAGCAGATCCTGGAAAACGCCAAGACCTACCGGGAGCAGGTGTTCAAGATCCTCGACCCCGAGAAGACGGAGGTCTGCTTCAATTCCACCTGGTTCGAACCGATCGGGGCCGCCGGCATGATCAAGCTGGCCGCGTTGCACACGGTGGCGCGCATGCTCGAACGCGACGACTTCGCCAAGCGCTACGCGGGTGGCCAGCCGATTGCCATCCACGAGTTCCTCTATCCGCTCTGCCAGGGCTACGATTCGGTGGCAATGCGCGCCGACGTGGAGCTGGGCGGCACCGACCAGAAGTTCAACCTGCTGGTGGGACGCGAACTGCAGAAGCACTACGGCCAGCCGCCCCAGTGCATCCTGACCATGCCGCTGCTGGAAGGGCTGGACGGCGTGAACAAGATGTCCAAGTCCTACGGCAACTACGTGGGCATCAACGAGCCGCCGAAAGAGATCTTCGGCAAGCTGATGTCGGTGTCCGACGAGCTGATGTGGCGTTACTACGAACTGCTCTCCTTCCGTTCGAACGAAGAGATCGCGCGCTTCAAGAAGGAAATCGAGGAGGGGCGCAATCCGCGCGACGTCAAGGTGCTGCTCGCGCAGGAGATCGTCGAGCGCTTCCACTCGCGCAAGGATGCCGAGGATGCGCTGGCCGATTTCGAGGCGCGCTTCCGGCAAGGCGCCATTCCCGAGGACATCACGGAAGTCAGCATCGCCTGCGGCGCCGACGGAATGCCGATCGCACAGGTGCTCAAGCAGGCCGGACTCACCGGCAGCACGTCGGAAGCGCTGCGCATGATCGAGCAGGGCGGCGTACGTCTCGACGGCGAAAAAGTGAGCGACCGCGCACTGGTCCTGCGTGCGGGCGCGATGGTCGTGCTGCAGGTCGGCAAGCGCAAATTTGCGCGAGTCGAGCTCCGCGCGAAATAATTCTGCAAAAGTATTGACCCGCGTTTTTCCGTCTGTATAATGCGCGGCTCTCGTTGCTCAGCAACATTGCTCTTTAACAACACAAACAGCCGATAGGTGTGGGTGCTTGGTCTGGCGGGCG